>CAXUEL010000014.1:0-22126 GCA_964249915.1 uncultured Acetobacteraceae bacterium
GGCGCAGCACGCGGGGGGGCGGGCCGCTCGGCAGCGGCCGGCCGGCGCGGGTCGCGCCGCCGAACCAGTCCGGACCATCGGACGCCGACGCCACCGCCGCGATCGACCCCCGCTCGCCCGACCGCTTCATCAACCGCGAGCTGTCCTGGCTCGACTTCAACCAGCGCGTGGTCGAGGAGGCGGACAACCGGCGCAACCCGCTGCTGGAGCGGCTGCGCTTCCTGTCGATCAGCGCCGGCAACCTGGACGAGTTCTACTCGGTGCGCGTGGCCGGCCTGGTCGGCCAGGTGCGCGAAGGGCTGTCGACGCGCTCGCCGGACGGGCGCAGCCCGGCCGAGCAGCTGGCCGCGGTGGAGGAGCGCGCCCGCGCCCTGCTCGGCCGGCAGCAGCGCATCTGGAAGGAGCTCTGCGTCGCCCTGGGCGAGGCCGGCATCACCGTGCTGTCGGCGGACGGGCTCGACGCCGAGGACCGCGCCTGGCTCGAGACCTGCTTCATGGAGCGGATCTTCCCGATCCTGACGCCGCTGGCGATCGACCCCGCGCACCCGTTCCCGTTCATCCCCAACATGGGGCTGGGCTTGGTGCTGCGGCTGCTGCGCGACGAGGACGACCGCCACGCCATGACCGGGCTGATCATGCTGCCGGGCCAGGTCGACCGCTTCATCCGGCTGCCGACCCGGGCCGGCGCGCCCAAGGCGCCGCCGCAGGCGCGGTTCATCATCCTGGAGGAGCTGATCGGGGTGTTCCTCGACCGGCTGTTCCCCGGCTTCCACGTCGGCGGCGGCGGCGTGTTCCGGGTGATACGAGACACCGACGTGGAGTTCGAGGAGGAGGCGGAGGACCTGGTCCGCTCCTACGAGACCGCGCTCAAGCGCCGGCGTCGCGGCGTGGTGATCCATCTCGACATCGCCCAGGGCATGCCGCCGGAGCTGACCGAGCTGGTCGCCGACGAGTTCGACGTGCCGCTCGCCGAGGCGCAGCGGCATGACGGGCTGGTCGGCGTGGTGGACGTCCGGCAGGTGATCGAGAGCGACCGCTCCGACCTGCAGTTCCCGCCCTACGTGCCGCGCTTCCCCGAGCGCATACGCGACTTCGGCGGCGACTGCTTCGCCGCCATCCGCGCCAAGGACATCATCGTCCACCACCCGTTCGAGAGCTTCGACGTGGTGGTGCAGTTCCTGCGCCAGGCGGCGCTCGACCCGGCGGTGCTGGCGATCAAGCAGACGCTGTACCGCACCTCGCGCGACAGCCCGATCGTCAAGGCGCTGATCGAGGCGGCCGAGAACGGCAAGTCGGTCACCGCCATGGTGGAGCTGCGCGCGCGCTTCGACGAGGAGGCCAACATACGCCTCGCCCGCACCCTGGAGGCGGCCGGGGTGCAGGTGGTGTTCGGCTTCGCCGAGCTGAAGACGCACGCCAAGCTCAGCCTGGTGGTGCGCCGCGAGGGTGGCTCGGTGCGCTCCTATGCGCATTTCGGCACCGGCAACTATCATCCGATCACCGCGCGCATCTACACCGACCTGTCCTTCTTCACCGCCGACCCGGCGCTGGCCCGCGATTCGGCGCGGCTGTTCAACTACATGACCGGCTACGCCAAGCCGAACTCGATGGACGCGCTGGCCTTCTCCCCGCTCACCGTGCGCTCCACCCTGCTGGCGCTGATCGACAAGGAGATCGGCTTCGCCCGGGCCGGCCGCCCGGCGCAGATCTGGCTCAAGATGAACTCGATGGTCGACGACGAGCTGATCGACCGGCTCTACGCGGCGTCGGGTGCGGGCGTGCGGATCCTGGTGATCGTGCGCGGCATCTGCTGCCTGCGCCCGGGGGTGCCCGGCCTGTCGGAGAACATCCAGGTCAAGTCGATCGTGGGACGGTTCCTGGAGCACAGCCGCATCTTCGTGTTCGGCAACGGCTCGCGCCTGCCGTCGCGCGACGCGCTGGTCTACATCAGCAGCGCCGACTGGATGGCGCGCAACATGGACTGGCGGGTCGAGAGCATGGTGCCGGTGCGCAACGCCACCGTGCACGCCCAGGTGCTCGACCAGATCATGGTGATGGAGCTGAAGGACAACCTCCAGTCCTGGACCCTGGACGCGCAGGGGGCCTGGACCCGCCTGGATCCCGGGGCGAAGCCGTTCTCGGCGCACGAGTACTTCATGACCAACCCGTCGCTGTCCGGGCGCGGCTCCGCCGGACAGAAGGTGGCGCTGCCGGTGGTGCGGCCGCTGCCCAGGCGGCCCGACCGGATCCTGGAGGACTGACCGCCATGGCCAGCGCCTCCCCCGCCGCCGCCCCGCAGCCCAGGGCGCCGCGCGCCGCGGTGGTCGACCTCGGCTCCAACTCGGTGCGCCTGGTGGTGTTCGAGGGTAAGGCGCGCAACCCGGTCACCATCTTCAACGAGAAGGCGGTGGTGCGGCTCGGGCGCGGGCTGGAGAACACCGGCCTGCTCAACCCGGACGGCGTGGTGCAGGCGCTGGCGCTGATGCGGCGCTTCCACGCGGTGGCGCTCAGCCTCCGTGCCGACCCGTTCGAGGTGCTGGCCACCGCGGCGGTGCGCGACGCCAGCAACGGCGCCGCCTTCGTCGAGCGCTTGCGCGGGATCATGCCGGGGGTGCCGATCCGGATCCTGTCCGGCGAGGAGGAGGCCGACTACGCCGCGACCGGGGTGCTGTGCGGCCTGCCGGACGCCGACGGCACGGTGGCCGACATCGGCGGCGGCTCGCTGGAGCTGGTGCGGGTGCAGGACGGCGCCAAGCGCCGGGCGCAGACGCTGAAGCTGGGCGTGATCCGCCTCGGCGACCGCGCCGGCGGCGACCTGGAGCGGGCGCGGCTGCTGGTCGAGCAGGACCTGGGCGGCGTGGACTGGCTGCGCGGCGAGGGCGGCCGCACGCTCTACCTGGTGGGCGGCGCGTTCCGCGCCCTGGCCCGGCTGCAGATCGCGCGCACCTTCTACCCGCTCAACATCGTGCACCACTACGAGATGTCCGCCGACGAGGCGCGCGAGATGACCGGCTGGATCACCGGATCGAGCCGGCGGACCCTGGAGCGGATGCCGGGCGCGCCGCGCAAGCGCCTGGAGGACCTGCCCTACGCCGCGATCGTGCTGCGCCGGCTGCTGCGGCGCATGGGCCCGGAGCGGGTGCGGTTCTGCGTCGACGGGGTGCGCGAGGGCTGGTTCATGCGTCACGTGGCGCCGGAGGTGATGGCGCAGGACCCGCTGGAAGCCGCGTCGCGCGAGATGGCCGAGCAGCTCGGACGCAACACCGCGCTGCCGCCGGCGCTGGTGGCGTGGACCGACCCGCTGTTCGCCCAGGCGGGCGGCGGCGTGCTGGGCGGGGAAACGCCGGCGCAACGGCGGCTTCGGGTCAGCGCCTGCTGGATGTCCGACAGCGGCGCGCTGGACCATCCGGAGTATCGCGCCGAGCAGACCTTCCTGCGCGTGCTGCGCCAGCCGGGCGTGGCGTTCGACCATCCGACCCGCGCCTTTCTCGCCCTCACCCTGGCGATGCGCTATGAGACCGAGCTCGACCAGCCGTTCCTGCAGCCGGCCAGGCGCCTGCTCGAGATCCCCGCCTTCCGCCGCGCCGAGGTGCTGGGGCTGGCGCTGCGCCTGGCTTACTCGCTGTGCGCGGGCGTGCCGGACCTGCTGGCCGGCACCAGCCTGACGCTGCAGGGCGGCCGGCTGGTGCTGCGCCTGGCGGGAGAGCGCGGCATCATCAACGGCGAAAGCGTCGGCCGCCGGCTCGACCGGCTGGCGCAGGCGATCGGGCTGCCGCCGGAGATCGCCACCGCGTGACGCGCCGCCCGCTGCCCAGGATCCTGCTACTCGCCATCCTGCCGGCCTGGCTGGGGCTCGTCGCCGCGGCCGCCACGGCCTTGGCGCGCGATCCCGACGCGCTGTGGCGGACCGTGCACGAGCGCTGCGTGCCGGACCAGCGGACACGGGGCGACCCGGCGCCGTGCAGCAGCGTGGACCTGTCCCGGGGCGAGCAGGCCGGCAGCGTCGTGCTCAAGGACGCCAAGGGCGAGGCGCAGTACCTGCTGATCCCGACGGCACGGATCGAGGGGATCGAGTCGCCGGCGATCCTGGCGCCGGACGCGCCGAACTATTTCGCCGGAGCGTGGGCCGCGACCGCCTTGGTCGCTGCCCGGCTGCACCGCACGCTGCCGCGCGAGGACTTCGCGCTGGCGATCAACTCGAAGGCGGCGCGCAGCCAGGACCAGCTGCACATCCACGTGGACTGCATACGCGCCGACGTCCGCGCCGCACTCGCCCCGGTCGCCGCCGGGCTCGACGGCACCTGGCGCACCCTGCCGATGCCGCTCGCGCTGCATCGCTACCGCGCGCTCTGGCTGCCGGGCGGGACGCCGGGCGCGAACCCGTTCCGGCTGCTGGCGGCCTCGCTCGCCGACCCGGCGGCCGAGATGGGCCGGCACACCCTGGTGCTGGTCGGCGCCACCCGGAGCGGCCAGCCCGGCTTCGTGCTGCTGGACGGGACGTCCGGGCCGCTCCCGGCGATGATCCTGCCCAGGATCAGGCTCGGCCCCGGCTCCGGCGAGGAGCTGGAGGATCACGGCTGCCAGGTCGCCGCCGGGCCGGGCTGATCGCACGGCGACGGCAGAGCGCAACAGCAAGGCGAGCCCATGACCCCGATCGCGCTCGTAGCCGGCACCAGCGGCATCGTCGGCAACGCGTTGGCCCGGCACCTGCTCGGACAGGGATGGCAGGTGGCCGGCCTGGCCCGGCGTCCGTCGCGCGACGTCGACGGGCTGCAGCCGGTGGCGGCGGACCTGCTCGACCGGGACGGGCTGGGCGGCGCGCTGGCAGGATCGCGCCCGAGCCACGTCTTCATCGGCGCCTGGCTGCGGCAGCCGACTGAAGCGGAGAACATCCGGGTCAACGCCGCCATGGTGCGCAACCTGCTGGACGCGCTGCGCCCCGCCGGGTCGGTGCGGCACGTCGCCCTGGTGACCGGGCTCAAGCACTACCTCGGCCCGTTCGAATCCTACGGAAAGGGCAGCCTGCCGTCGACGCCGTTCCGCGAGGAGCAGCCGCGCCTCGCCGTAGAGAACTTCTACTACGCCCAGGAGGACGAGCTGTTCGCCGCCGCCGGGCGCGACGGGTTCGGCTGGAGCGTGCACCGGCCGCACACGATCGTCGGCTATGCGGTCGGCAACGCCATGAACATGGGCGTCACGCTGGCCGCCTACGCCACGCTGTGCCGCGAGACCGGCCGGCCGTTCGTGTTTCCGGGCTCGAGCGCGCAGTGGAACGGCCTGACCGACATGACCGACGCCCGGCTGCTGGCGCGGCATCTGCAGTGGGCATCCACCACCGCGGCGGCGCGGAACAAGGCGTTCAACGTGGTCAACGGCGACGTGTTCCGCTGGAACTGGATGTGGGGACGGCTCGCGGACTGGTTCGGGATCGAGCCGGCGCCGTTCCCGGAGCAGCCGATGCCGCTGGAACGACAGCTCGCCGACGCGGCGCCGGCCTGGGCGGAGATCGCCCGACGCCACGGCCTGGTGGAGCCCGACCTCGGCCGTCTCGCCTCGGCCTGGCACACCGACGCCGACCTGGGCCGGCCGATCGAGGTGGTCACCGACATGGGTCGGAGCCGTGGCCTCGGCTTTCTCGACTACCAGCCCACCGACGGGTCGTTCCTCGACCTGTTCGAGCGGCTGCGCGCCGCCAGGGTGATCCCGTAGGCGCCAGACGCGCCCGCGTCACCCGAAGGCGACCTCGGGAACGGGCCGTTCCGCTTCCGCCCCGCCGGCTCCTCGTCCGGCGTGGCCTGCGCGGCGGGGCGCACGCCGACCCGCGTGTCCGCCGCCGGCCCGGCACGCACATCCGATCGCATGATGTGCACGCTCGTGCAGGATGGCCCGTCCATGGTCCGAGACCGGGTCGAACTCCGGTCCCGCGATCCGGTATCCCGGACCGCAGGCCGGATCCAACGGCATGCCGTGCACGGATAACCAGCCGGGTTGACATCCTTTCGGAAGCAGGCGTTTGATGATGGCCGGCATGGTGCAGGCCATGTCCGATTGTACCGTCCGGAACAGGACGGGGATCGCCCCGGGGAGGCATGATCCGTTGTCATCGGCGCTGCTGGACGTGTCCGGCCTGAGCAAGTCGTTCGACGGCGTGGTCGCCCTGGCGGACGGCCGGTTCCGGCTCGAGCCCGGCACCGTGCACGCGCTGTGCGGCGGTAACGGCGCCGGCAAGTCGACCTTCCTGTCCATCGTCATGGGGATACAGCCGCGCGACGGCGGCACGATCGCCGTCGCGGGCAAGCCGGTCGCCTTTTCGCACCCATCGCAGGCGCTCGCCGCCGGCATCGCCATCATCGAGCAGGAGCTGAGCCCGGTGCTCGACCTGTCGGTGGCGGAGAACATCTTTCTCGGCCGCGAGAAGGTGGCGTCGTTCGGGCGGATCGACTTCAAGGCGATGCGGCGCGACGCCGGGCTGCTGCTGGGGCAGCTCGGCTTCGCCATCGACCCGGGGGCTGCGATGCGCAGCCTGTCGATCGGGCAGATGCAGCTGGTCGAGATCGCCAAGGCGCTCAGCCACGATGCCCGCATCATCATCATGGACGAGCCCACCTCGGCGCTGGGCGAGACCGAGGTCGGGCAGCTCTACACGGCGGTGAAGCGGCTGCGCGACGCGGGCAAGGGCATCATCTACGTGTCGCACCGCCTGACCGAGATCTTCGGGCTCGCCGACCACTACACGGTGTTCCGCGACGGGCGCTACGTGGCCAGCGGCCTGGTCGCCGACATCGACCGCGCCGGGCTGATCGGCATGATCGTCGGACGCGCGCTCAGCGAGGAGTACGTCAAGACCAACGTGCCGGGCGAGGCGACGCGGCTCGCGGTGCAGGGGCTGTCGCTACCGGGCGTCCTGGACGACATCTCGTTCACCGTGCGCGCCGGCGAGATCGTCGGCTTCTACGGGCTGCTCGGCGCCGGGCGCACCGAGCTGATGGAGTGCCTGTTCGGGCTGACGCGCGGCTGGACCGGGCGGATGACGGTGGACTCCGTGCCGGTCCGCGCCGCCAGCCCGCGCGCTGCGATGGATGCGGGGCTGGCACTGGTGACCGAGGACCGCAAGCAGAGCGGCCTGGTGCTGACCAGCTCGGTGCGCGAGAACCTGAGCCTGGCGATGCTGCCGGCGCTGTCGCCGCGCGGCGTGATGGACCGGAACCGCGAGGCAGGCTCGGCGGCGGAGGCGATCCGGCGCTTCGGCATCAGGACCGCGACCGACCGGCTCGCGGTAGGCCACCTGTCCGGCGGCAACCAGCAGAAGGTGGTGATCGGCCGCTTCGACATGACCGCGCCCAAGGTGTTCCTGTTCGACGAGCCGACGCGCGGCGTCGACGTCGGCGCCAAGCGCGAGATCTACGCCATCATGTCGGAGTTCGCGTCCAAGGGCGGCGCCGTGGTCATGGTGTCGGGCGAGGCGGAGGAGATCCTGGGCATGTGCGACCGCATCGTGGTGATGCGACAGGGCCGGATCGCGTCGATCCTGGAGCGCGGCGACGCGGACCAGCAATCCATGCTGCACCTCGCGGCATGACACGGACATGGACCAGGGCATGAGTGCTGGCAGCATCGGCACCGGCCGGCGGATGGCGGGGGCCCGCGTCGCCGTCGAGTACATGAAGCGCTACGGCATCGTCACCGCGTTCTTCGCGCTGTGCATCGTGCTCAGCCTGGTGTCCGACTACTTCCTGTCGGTCGGCAACATCGTCAACGTCCTCCGTCAGACTTCGATCAACGGCGTGCTGGCGATCGGCATGACGTTTGTGATCCTGACGCGCGGCATCGACCTGTCGGTGGGCTCGGTGGCGGCCCTCGCCGGCATCGTCGCCACCTCGTTCGCCACCCGCTCCGCCATCGCCGGCATTCCTGGCGCGCCGTATCCGGCGCTGCTGGCGATCGCGGTCGGGCTCGGGGTGGGGCTGGCCAGCGGCGCGGTGTCGGGGGGCATCGTCACCCGGTTCAGGGTGCCGCCGTTCGTGGTCACGCTGGGCATGCTGTCCACCGCACGCGGCCTGACCCTGCTGTATGCCGGCGGCCGGCCGATCCCGAACCTGACGCCGCAGTTCCGCTGGATCGGCACCGCGGAGGTGTTGGGCGTGCCGCTGCCGATCCTGGTGCTGGCGGTGGTGTTCGCCGTCGCCTGGTGGGTGCTGGGCTACACGCGCTTCGGCCGCCAGGTCTACGCCACCGGCGGCAACCCGCGCGCCGCGACCTCGTCCGGCATCAACGTGTCGCGGGTGCGTCTGCTGGTGTACCTGATCTCCGGCGGGCTGGCGGCGCTGGCCGGGATCATGCTGGCCGCGCGCACCGGGTCGGGCCTGACCCAGGCCGGCATCTCCTACGAGCTGGACGCGATCGCGGCGGTGGTGATCGGCGGCACCAGCCTATCCGGCGGCGTCGGCGGCGTCACCGGCACGCTGTTCGGCGCCCTGATCATCGGGGTGATGAACAACGGGCTCGACCTGCTCGGCGTCGACTCCAACTACCAGCAGATCTTCAAGGGGCTGATGATCGTCGGCGCCGTGATGCTCGATTCCGCACGACGCGGCGAGGCGCACTGACAACACCAAGACCGGCAACCAAGCCTGTCCGACAGGGAGAACACACCATGAGTTTCCGCAAGAGCTGCCTCGCAGGCACCGCCGCCCTTCTGGCGACGATCGGCGCGGCCCATGCCGATCCGGCGAAGAAGCTGAAGATCGGCGTCGACCTGTACGGCCTCAAGGCCGAGTTCATGCAGCTCTGGGCGGCCTCGGTGAAGCAGAGCCCGGAGGTCAAGGACGGCAGCGTCGAGGTCACGGTGTTCGACGGGCGCTACGACTCCCTGGTGCAGCAGAACCAGTTCGACACCATGATCAGCCAGAAATACGACGCGATCATCTTCGCGCCGATCGACGCCGACGCCGCCGCCACCGCGGTCGAGGCGGCGCACAAGGCCGGCATCCCGGTGGTCGGCACCAACACGCGGGCGAACTCGCCGCTGCTGGCCTCCTATGTCGGCTCCGACGACACGCGCTCGGGCTATCTCGAGGCCAAGGCGGTGCTCGACAAGATCGGCTGCAAGGGCAACGTCGTCATCATCGAGGGCCCGATCGGCATCTCGGCGCAGATCCAGCGCCGCGAAGGCAACCTGAAGGCGCTCAAGGAGTGCCCCACGGTCAAGGTGCTGGAGATGAAGACCGCGAACTGGTCGCGCGCGGAAGCGCAGACGCTGATGGACGACTGGCTGACCCGCTATCCCGGCCGCATCCAGGGCATCATCGGCCAGAACGACGAGATGGCGCTCGGCGCCATCGAGGCGATCAAGAGCGCCAACCTGAAGGTGAACAGCTTCGCCATTGCCGGCATCGACGGCATCACCGACGCGCTGCTGGCGGTGAAGGCGGGCGAGATGACGTCGATCCTGCAGGACGCCAACGCCCAGGCGCAGGGCTCGCTGGACGTGGCGGTGCGGCAGGTGCAGGGCGCCGGCTTCAAGCCGCAATCGGCGATCTGGCAGCAGTATCCGCAGATGAAGTGGGATGACGGTGCCGCCAAGAACTACAACGTGCCGTGGACGCCGGTGACGCCGCAGAACGTGGACGAGCTGCTGGCGCGCCGGCAGAAGGGCACCTGACGCGCCTCGGCCGGGGACGGCATCCCGCCCCCGGCCGCCCAGACCGCCCGACCAGGAGAACAGCGTGATCGTCGTGTTCGGTGCGATCGGCGTCGACATCGTGACGCGGGTGCCGCGCTTCCCGCGGCCGGGCGAGAGCATCGCCTGCGACGGCTACGACGTCGTTCCCGGGACCAAGGGCGCCAACCAGGCGCTCGCCGCGGCGCGCGCGGGCGCCTCGGTGGTGCACGTGGCGACGCGCGGCGACGACGCGTCCGGCATCGTCGCCGCCTCGCTGCTGCAGCAGGCCGGGGTCGACCTGCGGCACGTGCGCACGGTGGCGACGCCCACCGGGACCTGCCTGATCACGGTGGACGCGTCGGGCGAGAACACCGTGATCGCCGCGTCCAGCGCCAACCGCCACACCACCGCCTCGCAGCTGGAAGCCTGCGACTTCGGCACCGGCGACGTCCTGCTGCTGCAATGCGAGCTGCCGCTGGCCGAAACCTTCGCCGCGGTGCGCCTGGCGCGGGCGCGCGGGGCGCGGGTGGTGCTGAACGCCGCACCGGCGGCCGCAGTGCCGGCCGAGGTGCTGGCGGCGCTGGACCTGCTGGTGGTCAACGAGACCGAGGCGGACGCGATCGCGGCCGCGACCGGCCTGCACGAGACCGATCCGGAACGGATCGCGCGCCTGCTGCACGAGGAGCATGGCTGCGCCACCGTGGTGACGCTCGGCGGCGACGGCGCGGTGCTGTGGGACGCGGGCGTACGCCGCCACGCCCCGGCGCTGCCGGTCGCGGTGGTGGACAGCACCGCGGCCGGCGACAGCTTCACCGGCTACATGGCGGCGGCCCTGGAGCGGGGCCTCGGGCTGGAGGCCGGGCTGCGTCACGGCGTGGCGGCGGGATCGCTGTGCTGCACCCGGCACGGCGCGCAGACCGGCATCCCGACGCGAGCCGAGGTGCTGGCGGCGCTGGAGGACCGGTCGGCATGAGCGACGCCGACCTGGTCACCGAGGTCGCCGGGCTGTACTATATCAATCGCCTGACCCAGGACGACCTCGCCAAGCAGTTCGGCACCTCGCGCTCGACCATCTCGCGGCTGCTGAAGCAGGCGCACGATTCCGGCATCGTCGAGATCCAGGTCAGGGCGCGGCCGGACCGCGCGCGCCGGATCGAGCAGGAGCTACAGGCGCGCTTCGGCCTGTCCCGCCTGCGCTGCGCGATCGACCTGTTCGACCCGGTCAACCGCCGGCTGAACGTGTCCTCGCTGGTCGCCGGCTACCTGGACAAGGTGCTGGTGGACGGCACCACGGTGGCGGTCGGCATGGGGCGCAACGTCAGCGCCATCACCGAGGGGCCAGGGCTGCCGCTGCCGCGCGACGTGCTGTTCGTCTCCGCGATCGGCGGCTCGGTGCAGAGCGGCGAGATGGTCAACGCCGACCACATCGCGCGCCGCCTCGCCGCCCGCTTCCGCGGCCGCAGCGAGACGCTGTACGCGCCGGCGATCGTCGAGGACGAGACGCTGCGCCTGGCGCTGCTGCGCAACGACAACGTCCGGCGCACGCTGGACCGCGCGCGCGGCGCCTCGATCGCGCTGATGGGCGTCGGCGACATGACGGAAGACAGCAACATGATCCGCATGGGCTGGCTGTCGCCGCGCGAGGTGGCACGGGCGCAGGCGACCGGCACCGTCGGCGACATCCTGGGCAACGACTTCATCGACATCCAGGGGCGGCCGTCGCGCACCATCGTCGCCGGGCGGGTGGTGGGGCTGACGCTGAAGGACCTGGAGGCGATCGAGGACGTGGTGGTGGTGGCGAGCGAGAACACCAAGGTCGGCATCCTGCTCGGCGTGCTGCGCACCGGGGTGGTGGACACGCTGGCGACCACGCTGTCGAACGCGCAGGGCGTGCTCGACCTGGACGACGCGACGCGGGGCGACCGGTAGCAACCGGCACCGGACAGCACGGGAGGACGACGATGGTGGACGCCGGCTTCGACAGCGCCTTCGACTTCACCGGCCAGGTGGTCCTGGTGACCGGGGGTGCGGCCGGGATCGGGCAGGCGGTCGCCACGGTGTTCGCCGGGCGCGGCGCCCGCCTCGCCCTGCTGGACCGCGACGAGGCGGTGGGCGCGACCGCCGCCGCCCTTCCCGGCAGCGGCCACCTCCCGCTCGTGGTCGACGTCACCGACACCAAGGCGCTGGAACAGGCGGTCGCCGCCGTGCTGGAGCGGCTCGGGCGGATCGACGTGCTGGTGAACAACGCGGGGATCGTCCGGCTGGCCCCGGCCGACAGCCTGACCGCGCTGGACTGGGACCTGACCATGGCGGTCAACCTGCGCGCGCCGTTCGTGCTGTCGCAGATCGTCGGCCGGCACATGCTCGAACAGGGCTCGGGGCGGATCGTCAACCTGGCCAGCCAGGCCGGGCTGGTCGCGATCGACGGCCACCTGGCGTATTGCGCGTCGAAGGCCGCGATCATCAGCCTGACCCGGGTGCTGGCGCTGGAATGGGGTCCGCGCGGCCTCACCGTGAACGCGATCAGCCCGACCGTGGTGGAAACCGAGCTCGGCCGGAAGGCGTGGGCGGGCGAGGTCGGCGAGGCGATGAAGCAGCTGATCCCGCGCCGCCGCTTCGCGCAGCCCGAGGAGATCGCCATGGCGGCGCTGTATCTCGCCAGCGGGGCCGCCGGCATGGTGAACGGCGAGAACCTGGTGGTGGACGGCGGCTACACGATCCGGTAGCGGCCTGGCCGTCCGGTCAGGACGACGTGCCGCCGCACAGCGCCGTCGCGATCGCCGTCCACTCGTCCTCGAAGGCGCCGCTCGCCACGGGCTGGCCGGCGCGCCTGTACCAGTAGCCGGCATTGGCGCGGTCGCCTTCGACCCGGTGCAGGTAGGCGTGCACCCAGTCGCAGTCCGCCTCCCCTTCCCGCTGCTGGACGCAGCCATGCGCCCGGTCCCAGTCGCCCTTGGCGGCCCACCACAGCCCCTGCAGGGCAAGCGACCGGCCGCCGGGCGGGGTCGGGTCCGACAGGCTGTCGCGAAGTGCCTCGAACGATGTCATGCCGTCCTCCCTCCGAGGCTCAACCGCGCCACGGCCTGTCGCCCCGTCCGTCCGGTCAAAGGCTTTCCCTCAGAAGCCGGTCGTACTCCGCCGCCCCGATCGGCCGTGGGTTGGTCGCCGTGGAATGGTCACGTGCGGCGGCCTCGCCGATCCCCGCCAGATGCTCCTCCCGGACGCCCATCTCAGACAGGCGCACCGGCAGGCCGAGCTCCCGGTTGAGGCCGAGGATCGCGTCCGCCAGGTCGGCTTCCTCGCCGAGGCCCATCGCCCGGCGCAGCGCCAGGAGCCTGGGCCCGATCGCCGGCGCGTTGAACCGCAGCACCGCCGGAAGCAGCACGGCGTTGAGCGTGCCGTGATGCAGCCGCAGCGCCTGGAGCCCGCCGAGCGGATGCGACAGGCCGTGCACGGCGCCGAGGCCCTTCTGGAACGTCATGCCGCCCTGGAGGGCGGCCATCATCATCTCCGTGCGGGCTTCCAGGGACGACCCGTTCCGCGTCGCCTCGACGATGGAGCGGAAGGCCCGAGACAGGCCGTCCAGCGCGATCGCGTCCGCCGGCGGGTTGAAGCGCGGGCTGAGAAAGGTCTCGATGCAGTGGGTGACGGCGTCCATGCCGGTGGCGGCGGTCAGCCGGGCCGGCAGGCCGATCGTCAGCTCGGGGTCGCACACCGCCGCCCTGGGGATCATGTGCGGCGAGATGATCCCGAGCTTGCGGCCGTCGCCGAGGCTGATGAGCGCCGCCCGCCCCACCTCGCTTCCGGTTCCGGCCGTGGTGGGCACCGCGAACACCGGCGGCTTGGCCTCGGTGATCCGCGGCGTTCCCCCGTTGATCGCGGCATACTGTTCCAGCGGGCCGGGATGGGTCGCCAGCAGCGACACCGCCTTGGCCAGGTCGATCGGCGAGCCGCCGCCGATGCCGACGATGCCGTCGCAGCCGTGCTCGCGGAGGAACCCGAGGCCGGCCTGCGCGGCCTCCTCGGTGGGGTTCTCCGGGCAGGCGTCGAACACGGGGACCGGGCCGAGGCCGGCCGCCTCCATCTGCCCGATCAGTCCCGCCGCGACGACACCCTCGTCGGTGACGATCATCGGCCGGGTCACGCCGGCCAGGTCGAGCTCGTCCCGCAGCAGGCGCCGTGCGCCGGCGCCGAACTGGATGCGCGTCAGGTAGGTGATGAGGTGCACGGACATGGCGCCTATGCCGCCCGCTGCCGGGTCAGGCCGGATTGCACGATCACCGCCAGGAGCAGGAAGGCGCCGCTGGCCAGCCCCTGGTAGGCCGCACTCAGCGAGCCGATCTGGTTGATGACGTTCTCGATCACGCCGAGCAGCAGCACCCCGGACAAGGCCCCCAGCATGGTGCCGACGCCGCCGGTCAGCAGCACGCCGCCGATCACCGCAGCCGCGATGGACTGCAGCTCGTAGCCGGTGCCGGCCGAGGACAGCCCGGAGGACAGGTGCGCCGCCAGCAGGGCGCCGGCGAGGCCGGCGAGCGTGCCGGACAGGCAGTAGGTGGCGATCTTCACCCGCTCGACGCGCACGCCGAGCATGCGCGCCGCCTCCTCGTTGCCGCCGATCGCGAACACCGCGGCGCCGAACCGGGTGCGGTTCAGCACAAGGGCGGCGAGCGCGTAGGCGACGAGCAGGATCACCACCAGGTTGCCGATGCCGAAGGCGGCGCCGTTGGCGATGCGTCCGAACCAGCCCGGATCGGCGATCACCAGGCTTTCGCCGGCCAGCAGCACCGCCAGGCCCTTCAACGCCAGCAGCGCGGCCAGGGTGACGATGAACGGCGCCATGCGCGCCCGCACGATCAGCAGCCCGTCGACCAGCCCCACCGCGAGCCCGACCGCCATCGGCAGCGCGAGCGCCGCCAGCGCGCCGTAGGGCGCGGCATAGGCGGCAAGCACGGTGCCGAGTCCGACCATGGAGCCGACCGACAGGTCGAACCCGCCCAGGATCACCACGAAGGTCTGGCCGATCGCCACCAGCCCGAGGAAGCTCGCGGCGGTGACGATGTCGTCGAGGTTGCCCGGATGCAGGAAGTCGGGGAACACCAGCCCGGCGGCCAGGGCGGCCACCACCAGCACCACGATCGCGCCGCGCGCCTGGATCAGGCCGACGATCCGCGCCCGCGACTCGGCCCGCGCCTCGGCCGCGTCCGGGGTCGCCACGGTGGCGCTCATGCCGCACCGCGACGCAGGTAGAGGGCGCCGACGATGAAGGCCGCCTTCAGGATCTGCGCGTAGTTGGCGTTCACGTTGTTCATGATGAAGGACGCGTCCAGCACCACCAGCAGCAGCACGCCGAACACCGTGCCCAGCGTCGAGATGCGCCCGCCCGACAAGGGGGTGCCGCCGATCACCGCGGCGGCGATGGCGTCGAGCTCGAACTGCACGCCGATGTAGTTGGCATCCGCCGCCCCCAGCCGCGCGGTGGCGAACACCCCGGCCAGGCCGGCGAGCAGCCCGGACAGCCCGTAGACGAAGGCCAGGGTGGAGCGTACCGGATGACCGGCCAGCGTCGCCGCGGTGCGGCTGGCGCCGACAAACAGGGCGTAGCGTCCGGGCAGGGTGCGTCGCACCACGAAGGCGAACAGCGCCGCCAGCAGCAGCGACACGATCGCCACCACCGGGATGCCGAGCGGCGCCATCTGGCCCAGCGCCGGGATCGGGCCGCCGAACGGCAGGTCCACCCGGGCCCCGCCCAGCAGCGCCTGGGCCAGGCCACGCGCCGCCACCAGCAGCGCCAGCGAGGAGATCAGCGGCGCGATCCGCAGCAGCGCCACCAGCAGCCCGTTGAGCACGCCGCAGGCGAGCCCGGCGGCGATCCCGGCCGCGATCGCCAGTCCCTGCCCCGCATCCACGGTGAGCCCGATCAGCGCCGAGGACAGCGCCATCACCGAGCCCACCGACAGGTCGATGCCGCGCGTGCCGATCGCCAGCGACTGGCCGAGCGCGATCAGGATCAGGGGTGCTGCCTCGAACAGCAGCGAGCGGATCACCGTCGGGTTGCGGAACCCCGGCGTCACCAGCAGGTCGAATGCGACCAGGGCGACGAAGGCGACGTAGACGCTCTGCGCCCGCCAATCGATCGACAGGCGGCCGATCGACGGGCGGCGTCCGTGCGCAGGCTCCGGCGCAGGGCGCTCGGCGAGCCGCCCCTCCGGAACCGCGGCGGTCACGGCGCGGCTCCATGCGCCGGCGCGTCCGCAGCGGCGCCGCCGGCAAGCAGCGCCAGCACGTCGTCGCTGTCGCGGCCGGCGGTGTCGAGGCCGCCGGTCACCCGTCCTTCGTCCAGCACCACCAGCCGGTCCGACAGCTCGACCACCTCCTCCAGCTCCGACGAGGTCACCAGCACCCCCAGCCCTTCCGCCGCCAGGCCACGCACCACCCGGTGCACCTCCGCCTTGGCGCCGACGTCGATGCCGCGCGTCGGGTCGTCCAGCATCACCATGTCCGGCTCGGTGCACAGCGCGCGCGCGATCAGCACCTTCTGCTGGTTGCCGCCGGACAGGGACGTGATCGGCGCGTCCGGGCCCGCCGACTTGACCCCCAGCGACTGCACGTAGCGGCGCACCATGTCGTCGCGCCGCCGCCGCGAGATCACGCCGAAGCGCGAGATTCGCGGCAGCACGGCAGCGGTCAGGTTCTCGGCCACCGAAAGCTGCGCGAACACCCCTTCCGAGCGGCGATCCTCCGACAGGAAGGCGAGGCCGCGCCGGATGCTTTCCGACGGCCGCGGGTTGCCGATGCGTCGTCCTGCCACCGACACCGTGCCGCGGTCCGGCTTCTCCGCGCCATAGATGGTTTTGAAGGTTTCGGTGCGGCCGGAGCCGAGCAGCCCGGCCAGGCCGACGATCTCGCCGCGACGCACGGTGAGCGACACGTCGCGCACCCGGTGCCGCCAGGACAAGCCCTCGACCGCGAGCGCCACCGCCGCATTCGCCTTGTGCTGCCCGTCCTGCGCGCCGTGCGCCTCGCTGCGCTCCTTTTGCGCCGCCACCTGCTCCCGCCCCAGCATGGCGGCCACCAGCCGCGCACGCGGCAGCGAGGCGGTCGGCTCGCTCGCCACCACCGCGCCGTCGCGCAGCACGGTCAGCCGGTCGCACAGGCGATAGCATTCCGACAGCCGGTGGCTGACGTAGATCAGCCCGATGCCGTCGCGACGCAGCTGCTCGACCACGCCGTAGAGCAGCTCGACCTCAGCGCCGGACAGGGCCGAGGTCGGCTCGTCCAGGATCACCGCGCGGGCGCCGAGCGACACCACGCGCGCGATCGAGATCAGCTGCTGCAGCCCCAGACCCAGCGTGCGCAGCGTCCGCCTGGGATCGATCTCCAGCCGGTAGCGCCGCAACAGCGCGCGGCTCTCCTCGACCATGCGCGCCCGGTCCACCAGGAGCCCGAGCCGACGCGGCTCGCGGCCGAGGAACAGGTTGTCGGCGACGCTGCGCTCGGGGATCAGGTTGATCTCCTGATACACCGCCGCCACCCCCGCCGCCTGCGCCGCACGCGGGCTGTCGAACGCGACCTGCTTCCCGTCGAGCAGGATGCTGCCGCCGTCCGGCCGGTTCAGGCCGGTAAGCAGCTTGATCAGCGTCGACTTGCCGGCGCCGTTCTCGCCCATCAGCCCGTGCACCTCGCCGGCCCGCAGGTCGAACGACACGTCCCGGAGCGCGCGGACCGGTCCGAACGTCTTGACCAGCCCGCGCGTCTCCAGCAGCACGGCGGAAGCCCTCAGTAGGTGGCGCCGCTCTTCAACGCCGCCCGGGAGTCGGCGACGTCGTCGTACAGCGCGTCCTTCATGATCTGCGCCTGCGCCACCTGGTCGCCGTTGAACCAGCCCTTCAGCGCCGCGAACGCCTTGGGCCCGAAGCGTGGGTTGGTCTGCACGTCGGCCTGGGCATTGCCCTCGGCGATCGCCTGCACCAGTCCCTTGGTGCCGTCGATGGACACGATCTTGATGTCGTGTCCCGGCGTCTTGCCGCCCTGCTGGATCGCCCGCATCGCCCCCAGCGTCATGACGTCGGCATGGGAGTACAGTGCGTTGATGTCGGGATGGGCCAGCAGCAGCTGCTCCATCACCTTCTGCGCGTCGGTGGCCGACCAGTTGCCGGTCTGCGCCGCCACCAGGGTAAGGCCTGGATACTTCTTCAGCTGGTCGGCGAAGCCCTGCGTGCGCTGCGCCTCGACCGAGTTGCCGTAGGCGCCCTGGATCTCGACGATCTTGGCCTGGCCGCCGGTCGCCCTGTTCATCGCGTCCGCGGCGCGCTGGCCCTGCACCAGGAAGTCCGAGCCCAGGAAGGTGATGAAGTCGCGGCAGGGCGTGCCGGCGGTGGCGCGGTCGATCGTCACCACGGGGATGTTCTTCGCCGCCGCCTGTTCCAGCGCCGGCTGCAGCCCGGTGGCGTTCAGCGGCGCCACGATGATCGCCTTTGCGCCTTGCGCGATCATGCTCTCGATGTCGGCGACCTGCTTGGCCTGGCTGTCGTTGGCGTTGGTGTAGAGCAGCCGCGACACCTTGGCCTGCCTGGCGGCCGAACGCACCGAGGCGGTTTCCGCGGCGCGGAACGGGTTCTGCTCGTTCTCAGACTGCGAAAAGCCGACCACCATGCCGGCCAGCGAGGCGTGGCTCGGGCTCGGGTTGGTGCAGGTGGCACTCGAGGTGGACTGCACCACCGCGCTGCCCGCGTCCTGCTGCGCCAGGGCGGCGGGTGCGGCCAGCACCGAGACGGCGGCGGCGATCGAAAGCCGCCCGGCGACCCGATGGCGTATCGAGCCGGTGGAACCCTGTCTGCCCCGTTGGACCATGGACGAACCTCCCCTGGTGGCGGACCTGTGCGACCCGCTTCTTGCACGCTTGTGCGCGACCGCCCCACCCTAGGAAGATGTTTCTTGTCTGACAATAGCGTCGCAAGAGACACCCGCGGCGGTCCGCAGCGGCTGCGCCCGGCGAGCTCAGCCTCGGCCGGCGTCGCCTGGCACGGGCTGCATGATATCCACCATCTCGTCGACAAGCCAGCGGAGGCCGCGGTCCCGGTCGGCGCGCTGGTGCCAGACCGCGTCCACCCGGACCTGCAACGGCTCGTAGGGCAGGTCGAGCATGACCAGCGATCCGGAGCGCGCGACCTGCAGCGCCAGGCGCCGCGGCAGCGTCGCGATCATGTCGGTCTGCTCCAGGATCGGGGCGACCGGGCCGTAGTTCGGCACGGTGACCGCGACCTTGCCGATCGGGCCGCCGCTGCCCGCGGTCTCGATCAGGAGCCGCTCGATCCAGGTGCGCCGCACCAGCCCGCGCTCGCCGACGAAGCCGTCGATGCCGCGATCCTCCGTGCCGGTCAGCTCGACCACCACGTAGGGAAAGTCGAACAGCCGCGTCTTGGTCAGGATGCCCCGCGTCAGCGGGTGGTCCTTCCGGACCACGAGCGCCTCGTGCTCGGTGACCAGGGTGCGGTGCCTCATGCGCTCGGGGATCGCCTCGATCCAGCCGAGCACCAGGTCGATGCTGCCCTCGTCGAGGAGATAGACCGCGTCCAGCCGGCTGCCCGGGAACAGGCGCAGGGCGACGCCCGGCGCGGCAGCCGCCAGCCTGGCCAGAAGCGGCGGGACGATCGTGGACGCGGGATAGTCCGAGGTCGCGATGCAGAACGTTCTGACCGCGTCGCTCGGAACGAACGGCCTGGCCGCCAGCGCGGCGGACAGGCGCTGGATGCCGTCATGCACGTCGGGCGCGAGTTCCAGCGCCCGCAGGGTGGGTTCCATGCCGGCCGGCCCCGGAACGAACAGCTCGTCGTCCAGCGCGCGCCGCAGCCGCGACAGGGCGTGGCTGACCGCCGACGCGGTGAGGTCGAGCTCGATCGCGGCGGCGCTGACGCTCCGGCTGCGCATGATCGCCTCGAACACGCGGAACAGGTTCAGGTCGATGCGTCTGATGCTCAAGCACGGCTCCTCGTGAACGCCGTTCACCGGGACGGTGAATCCGATTCATGGCTTGGCAGGCCTCGGACTCGTCAACATAGTCCACGTCGTATCCGTGCGGGACGATGACGCTGTCAAACGTGATGAAGCCTGCCCTGACGGTGATCCGGGTCCGCAACCCGGTCCGGCCGGCAGGAAGCGGGGTCGCGGGCGCGGCGCCCGGGTCGCGCGGCCGGTATCGGCAGGCATCCCGGTGCGGCGTGTCGTCGCCCCTGCTCCTCGCCGCCTGCAGCAGCGCCCCGGCGCAGGACGTTCTCGGCTCCTTCTTTCCGTCCTGGATGGTATGTGCGCTGGCCGGCGTCGCGGCGGCCGTGACGTGCCGCCTGCTGCTCGTGGCGGCCGGGGTGGAGCCGCATGTCCCGGCGCCGCCGCTCACCTACATCGCCGTCGCGGCCGCAGCCGCCCTGCTGATCTGGCTGCTCTGGTTCGGTCACTGAGGCATGGCCGCGGTCCGCCGGTTCCTCGGGATCCTGTTCACCGTCGCGGCGGTCTCGGCACTCTGCGTTCTCGCAGTTCTCGCGTCCCGGCGCCTCGACGCGCGGCCGCGCACCGACGACGCGTTCCTGCAGGCCGATCTCGTGCACATGGCGCCCGACGTCAGCGGGCGCGTGGTCGATCTCCATGTGCAGGACGACCAGCTGGTCCGTCGCGGCGACCTGCTGTTCACCATCGATTCGCAACCGTATCGCCTGCGCGTAGCGCAGGCGGCGGCGGAGGTGCGCGAGCTCGAAGGCAAGCTGGGCGTGACGGGAGACCAGGTCGCCTCGGAAACCTCGAAGGCGGCGGCGGCGAATACCGGCATCGGCACGGCGAAGGCGCAGCTGGCGCTCGCCACCAGCACGCTGGCGCGGCTGCAGCCGCTGCTCGCCCGCGGCTTCGTGACGGCGCAGCAGGTGGACCAGGCCCGCACCAGCCAGCAGTCCGCGCGTCTGGCGCTCCAACAGGCGCAGCAGCAGGCGGACGAGGCGCGACAGGGCATCAGCAGCGTCGAGCCGGCGCAGGAGGAACTCGCCGCCGCCCGCGCCGCCCTCGGGCTGGCCGAGCGCGACCTCAGGCTGACCGAGGCGCGCTCGCCCTGCGACGGCCGCATCGCCGGGCTGGACGTCGCCGCCGGCGAGTTCGCCTCCGCCGGCCACCCGCTCTTCACCATCATCGACACCGAACGCTGGTGGGCGATCGGCAACTTCCGCGAGACCGACCTGGCGGGGCTGCAGCCCGGGCAGCGCTCGGAGGTCTACGTGCTGTCCCGGCCCGGCCATGTCCTGCACGGCACCGTCGAGAGCGTCGGCTGGGGCGTGTCGCCGGACGAGGGCGCGCAGTTCGAGGGGCTGCCGCACGTGCCGCGCAGCCTGAACTGGGTCCGCATCGCGCAACGCTTCCCGGTGCGCATCCGGCTGGACCGTCCACCGCCCGAGATGATGCGGATCGGCGCCTCGGCCGCGATCGTCATCGCGCGATGACCGCCGCCGCGCTGGCGACCGCCGCGAACCGATCCGGACCGGCGGGCCCGCTGGCGCTGCTCCGCCAGGCCATGGCGCCGAGCCCCGACCGCCTGGCCAACACGCTGCGCCTGACGATCCTGGTCCTGGCGACGGTCACGGTCAGCGAGACCTTCCGCATCCCCGAGCCGGCGCTGTCCGCCTATATCGTGCTGTTCGTGTCCCGCGGCGAGGCCGTCTCGACGGTGATGACGGCGGCGTTCGCCGGGATCGCGATCCTGCTGGCGATCGCCGCCACGATCATCCTGTTCGGCCTCAGCCTGGCCGAGCCGGCCTTGCGCATCCCGCTGATCGCCGCCGGAACCTTCGTGGCCATGTTCCTGTCGCGCACCTCCCCGCTCGGGCCGGTGTTCTTCGGCGCGGGCTTCATCGTCGCCTACGGGCTCACCCTGGGCGACCAGGTGCTGCAGCTTTCGCTGCTTCCGGGCACCACCGCCGACACCGCGGAGTTCGCGCTGCCGGAGCTGGCGTTCATGCCGCCGGAAGAGGCGCTGGTGCACTTCCTGCTCTGGCTCGGGGTGATCGTGTCGCTGCCGATCGCGCTGGTGATCGCCGCCAACCTGTTCACCGGACGCGATCCCGCCCTGCTGCTCCAGGCCGCCCTGTCCGCCCGGCTCCGCGCCGCGGCGCAGGCGTGCCGGCGCGAACCCGGCTCCGGACCGGCGCTGGCGGCCCTGGCCGGCGAAGGCACCGTCGACCTCCTCAAGCTCGACCACCTGTCCGGCCTGCTGCACAGGCGCCATCGGCTGGACGCGGACGTGCCGGCGCTGATCCGCGAGATCGACCGGCTCGCCCTGGTGCTGCTGGCCTGGCTGCGCCTGCCGGACACGGAGCCCTCGCGCCGGGCGCTGGATCGGGCCGCGACCTTCTGCGACACGGCCGGGCGGGCGCTGCAGGCCGGAGGCCGGGCGCTGCCCCCGCCCCCCGCCCCCCCCGCGGCCGCCGG
>CAXUEL010000014.1:22232-35562 GCA_964249915.1 uncultured Acetobacteraceae bacterium
AGGCCAGAGGCCGGCCGACGCCGACGCCGGCACCGCCGGCGGCATCGGGCGACGCGGCTGCCCGGCCGCTGGACATCATGCTGTCGGAGTCGCTCGCGGCACTCGATTCGGCGTTCGAGCCGCCGCCGCAGGCGGCTGCTGCAGGGGCGAAGGACGCGGCCAAGTCGCCGAGACGGCTGCTGGCGGCGGATGCCTTCAGCGACCTCGGCCATGCCCGCTTCGCCTTCAAGGTCACCCTGGCGGTGATGGGGTGCTACGCGGTCGAGATGCTGACCGACTGGCCGGCGATCCACACCTGCGTGATCACCTGCTTCTTCGTCTCGCTCGGCACGGTGGGGGAGACCCTGCACAAGGCCAGCCTGCGCATCGTCGGCTGCCTGATCGGCGGCGCGCTGGGGATCGGCGCCATCCTGCTGCTGATGCCGTCCATGACCGATCTGGGCCAGCTGCTGCTGGTGCTGGCGGCGGTGACGTTCCTGGGCGGCTGGATCGCCAACGGCAGCGAGCGGATCGCCTATGCCGGCTGGCAGATCGCGCTCGCCTTCTTCATCGCGGTCCTGCAGGGCTACGGTCCCACCCTCGACATGCAGACCGCCCGGGACCGGATCATCGGCATCCTGCTCGGCAACCTGGTGGTGTTCGTGGTGTTCACGAGCGTTTGGCCGGTGCGCGTGGCGGACCTGCTGCGCGGCAGCCTCCGGCAGGCGTTCACACAGTTCGCGATCCTCCTGCAGGCCACGCCGGCCTCGCCTCCCGGAGCGGCGCACCAGCCCGATCCGTGGCCCGCGCTGGCCGCGGCGCTGGGACGGGCGCGCGGCCTGCTCGTCAACCAGGGCTTCGAGCCAGAGAACAAGCGCAACCACCGGCTCGATGCGGCCCGGCTGGCGCGGGTGCAGGCACTCGCGGTGCCGATCTCCGTCATCCGCGGCCTCGACGCCGATCCCGCCTGGCAGACGGTTCCCGGGCCGCAACGGACAACCGTGCTGGACCACCATCGCGACCTCGCGGCCTGGTTCCGGAGCTGCGCGGACGCCATCGGCACGCGGCGCCTGCCCGGATCGCCGCCGCCGGCGCCCCCGGACGCCCTGCTCCGCCTCGACACCCGTCCCGACGTGCCGTACGCCGCCCACCTGCAGGCACGCATCGCCTGGTACGGCCTGCTGGACCGGTCCATCCGGGACCTCCTGGACCTGCCCGGGCCGGAGCATGGCGGCCAGGACGCGGCAGCCTAGATGCCGCCCTCGTGCCCCGGCCCGTACCGGGCCGTCCTGGTCCTGTGCCTGCTGCTCGGTGGCTGCAACGACACGCGCGACCTCGCCCCGCCGTCCCCGGACAGGCCGTGGCAGGTCGCGGACCCGTCGCCGGGCGGCACGCCGGACGCACCGGCCGCGCCGCGCGCCTTCGTCGTTCCCCACGACGCGGCTCTGCCCTGGCGCACCGAGGCGCCGGACATCGACCCGGCGCACCGCTACTCGCTGGTCGAGCTGATCGACGTCGCCGAGCGGCGCAACACCGCCACCCGCATCGCCTGGGAACAGGCACGCCAGGCCGCCATCGGCGTTGGCATCGCCCGCGCCGCCTACCTGCCGTCGCTGACCGCGACGGCCCTCGTCGGCTACCAGCGGATCGCCTCACCCTTCCCGGACATCCTGGTCAGCCGGGGCTACATCACCGCCAACGCCGAGGAGGTGCTGCCGGAACTGGCGGTCCGCTACCTGCTGCTCGACTTCGGGACCCGGGATGCCGCGGTGCGATCGGCGCGGCAGCTGTCCTTCGCCGCGAACGTGGGCTTCACCGCCGCGCACCAGCGCCTGATCCTCGACGTGGCGGAGGCCTACTTCACCCTGGACGGGATGGACGCGGCGCTGCGGGCTGCGGAGCAGGCGGCGTCCAGCGCGCGCGTGCTGCAGCATTCCGCCGAGGCGACGGCCGGGCGCGGGCTGGCGACGGTGGTCGATGTCAGCCTGGCGCGGCGGAGCACGGCCCAGGCGGACTTCGACGTCGCAGCCGCCACGACCGCGCAGCACCAGGCGACGTATGCCCTGCTGTCGTCGCTCGACCTGCCGCCGGACACCGCGCTGCAGGTCGAGGACAGCTCGGCCCGCGCGTTGCCGCGGCCGACCGGCGCCACCGTCGAGGCGATGATGCGCGAGGCGCTGCAGCAGCGTCCCGACCTGCTGGCGGATCTCGCCCGGCTCCGGGCATCCACCGCCGCCGTGGCGGAAGCGCGCGGCGAGCTCGACCCGAAGCTGTCGGTCAGCGCCAACGTGCAGGGCAACATCGGCCGGATCAGCGTGGACGGCGGGCGCTACGAGGATGTCGAGCAGCCGCAGACCGGGCTGTTCCTGCGCCTCGACTGGCCGCTCTACCAGGGCGGCCTGCTCAGGAACCGCGTGCGGCTGGCCCAGTCCCGCGAAGCGGAAGCCCGGGACGCGCTGGCGGAGGGCAGCGAGCAGGCTTTGCGCCAGGTGGCGGTCGCCTGCGACCAGGTGGATACCGACCTCAGCCAGTACGACGCCGCGACCGCCCTGGAGTCCGCCTCGCAGGCGGCCGCCAGCTCCGCCCGGGATGCCTACGGGCAGGGCGTCGGCACCCTCACCGACGCGGTCAGCACGCTGTCCGCCCTGGCCTCCGCCCGCGCCGCGGTGGCCAGGGCGCATGCGCAGTCCCTGATCGACGGGGCGTCGCTGGCGTTCGCCACCGGCCGGCTGACGTCGAGCACCGCCCCGGCCCTCGGCGGAGCGACGCCGGTCCGCGCGACGGGAGGGCAGCATCCGTGAGGCGCGACGCGATCTTCGGCCTGGGCGGCGCCATGCTGATCGCGCTGCTGGGCCTGGTGGCCGTCAAGGGCGGGTTCTCGAGCGCGGGCGCGGACACCTCCCTCCGCGACCTGGCGACGCTGCTGGCCCTCGTCTTCGGCATCCTGTCGGCGGTGTGGTGGCACCAGTCGGCCGACATCGCCAACGACGTGATCGACCACGCGGAGCACGACCGGCGGCGGGAGAAGGACGCGAACGTCCTCAGCGGCGCGGCCGCCACCGCCACCGCCCTGGCCCTGGTCGCCAGCGTCTTCACCAGCCTCCCCTGGCCGTCCTCCGGGGCGACGCTGTGCGCGCTGGGCTTCCTGCTTCTCGTGGCCATGTCGGGCGACGACATCCGGCACGCCGGCCGGATCTCGCTGCGCGAACACCTGGGGCTGCGCGCGGTGATCGGCTTCGCGGCGCTGGGCATCCTGCTGGCCGTGTTCCTTCTGCACCGCCTCCGCGAATGACGCCCGATCCGGTCGATGCTGCGGCCGGGCCGTCATCCGATCGAACCGGTCCGGTCGATCGGACGAAGATGCTGGACGGAACAGGCCGCAACAGGAGCAGGTTCTACTGCAGCCGCTCCGCGATCCGGTCCGCCACCCGCAGCGCGTTGGCGACGATGGTGAGCGTCGGGTTCACCGCGCCGATCGAGGGGAAGAAGCTCGCATCGGTGACGTAAAGGTTGTCGAGCTCGTGCGCCTTGCAGTCCACGTCCAGCACCGAGCTCGCCGGGTCGGTGCCGAACCGGAGCGTGCCGGCCTGGTGCGCGGTGCCGCCGATCGGCGTGTCCTTGCCGAGGTACAGCTCGCGGTCGAACAGCTGCGGATGGATGTCCAGCCCGGTGCACAGGCCGTGCAGCTTGTGCTTCAGCCGGGACAGCCCCTCCATGTTGGTCTCGGTCAGGTCGAGATGCACCTTGGCGCCCTTGTAGTGGATCCGGTTCTGCGGGAGCGGCAGGTCCTCGGCGGTCAGCCAGAAGTCGATCGAGTGCTTGGCGATCCAGTCGAACGGCTTCTCCGGAAACCATTGCAGGAACTTGGGCAGGCCCTCGCCGTGCACCTGCACCCCGTCCGACTTGCCGACCATCTGGATGTGGCCGAGCGGATACTCCCAGTCGTCGCTGCCGAAGTAGAAGTCGTTCAAGCCCAGCGTCTTCTGGAACCGGGTCGGGTTCGGGATCTTCGACACCGCCAGCATGGTCGAGTTGTTGTGGCGCATGTAGTTGCGCCCCACCTGGTCCGAGCCGTTGGCGAGCCCGTTCGGGTGCGCGTCGTTGGCCGAGCGCAGCATCAGCAGCGCCGAACTCAGCGCGCCGCACGCCGCCACCACGATGTTGGCGGTGAACGTCATCGGCTCGCCGTCGCGCACCACCTCGACCCCGGTGACGCTGCGGCCCGACGCGTCCGTCGTGAGCTTCTCGACATAGGCGCGCGTCAGCAGGGTCAGGTTCGGATGCGCCCGCAGCGCCGGGTCGACCACGATCACCTGGGCGTCCGACTTGCCGTTGGTGGCGCACGGGTAGCCGTCGAACGCGTCGCACTTGCAGCACGGGCTTTCCGGCGTCGGCACCCCGTCCTTCTCGGTCAGCAGCACGCCGACCGGCAGGTGGAACGGCTGGTGGCCGAGCCCCTTCAGCCCGTCGAACAGCTGCTGGATCCGCGGCTCGTGGGTGATCGGCGGGTAGGCGTAGGGCTTGTGCGCCGGCGGCTCGGTCGGGTCCTCGCCGCGCAGCCCGTGCACCTGGAACAGCTCCTCCGCCGCCTGGTAGTACGGCTCGAAGGTGTCGTAGCCGACCGGCCAGGCGGGCGAGATGCCGTCCGGATGGCGGATCTCGCCGAAGTCGCGCTCGCGCAGCCGGAACAGCACCGAGCCGTACACCTTGCTGTTGCCGCCGACGAAGTAGTGCAGCCCAGGATGGAAGGTGTCGCCCTTGCTGCTGTACCAGGTCTCGGTCGCCTGGTAGACGCCGTCGACGAACACCGCCTTGCTGTCCCAGTTCTCCCGGCCGCGCTTGAGGTAGTCGCCGCGCTCCAGCAGCAGGATGCGCTTGCCGGTCTGGGCGAGCTTCCAGGCCATGGTGCCACCGCCGGGGCCGGAGCCGACGATGATGACGTCGTAGTGCTGGAGGCTGCTCATGGCGTGGGCGTTCCCTGGTGCTGATCGGGCAGGCAACGTTCGTGGCATCGCCTTGTTCCAGGAACCGGCCGGCTCCGCGCGCGTCCTGCCCCACGACCGGCAGCGCATCGCGTCCAGGCGGAGATCCCCCATCCATGACCGGCCTCAGCTTCATCGTGGCGCTCGGCGTCCGCTACCTGCTGGTGGTGCTGTTCTTCCCGTTCAGCGCGCTGGACAAGATCCTGAACTTCCGCGGCGCGGTCGGCCAGGCGCAGGAGATGGTGCCGTCGCGCGGCGGCGCCACGCTCATGCTGATGGCAGGCCTGGCCGTGGAGATCGTGATGCCGCTCTGCATCCTGACCGGCTATTGCGACCGCCTGGCCGCCTTCATCATGGCCGGCTACTGCATGGTCACGGCGCTGCTGTGGAAGCGGTTCTGGGCCGCCGGCGACTTCTGGGCCGGCAGCGACAGCAAGGGGCGCGGCCTGTTCTGGGACTTCCTCAAGAACTTCTCGCTGGCCGGCGGCTTCCTGCTGATCATGCTGGGCAGCCTGACCCTGTCCTCCTTTCTCGAGCACCCGTTCTCCTCGACCCACCCCTATGCCAGCGCCGCGTACGGCCCGGTCGCCGGCGAGGGCACGCGTCCGTGAACGTCGTTCACGGCTGCGCCGCCTGACGCGGCCATGCAGGGCTTCGACAGCCGCGACCCCCGCTTCGACGGCTACATCCTCGGCAACGCGCCGCTGGAGCAGCTCGGCGGCGGCTACCGCTGGATCGAGGGGCCGGTGTGGATGGCGGACTGGAACTGCCTGCTGTTCCAGGACCTGCCGAACGACCGCACGGTGCGCTGGAGCGAGGCGGACGGGTTCTCGGTATGGCGCCAGCCCTCGAACTACGGCAACGGCCAGACGCGCGACCGGCAGGGGCGGCTGGTCACCTGCTCGCATCGCGGCCGCTGCATCTACCGCACCGAATGGGACGGCACGGTCGCCACCCTGGTCACCCACCATGACGGAAGGCGCCTGAACGCGCCCAACGACGTGGTGGTGAAGTCCGACGGCAGCATCTGGTTCTCCGACCCGCTCTACGGCCTGTCCAACGACTACGAGGGCGGCCGGCAGCAGAGCGAGCAGCCGCCGGCGCTGTATCGCCTCGATCCCGACACCGGCGACATCCGGGTGATGGCGGACGACTTCGACGGCCCCAACGGCCTCGCCTTCTCCCCCGACGAGCGCCGTCTCTACGTCGCCGAGACCGGCGACCAGACCCGGCCGAACCCCCGGCAGTACCTGCGCGTGTTCGACGTCTCGCCCGACGGGCGGCACCTGACCGGCGGCGACGTGTTCCACAAGGTCGAGCCCGGCTACTCCGACGGCTTGCGCGTCGACGAGGACGGCAACCTGTGGAGCAGCGCCGCCGACGGCGTGCACTGCATCGACCCGACCGGCCGCCTGCTCGGCAAGATCCTGGTACCCCACGCGGTGTCCAACCTCACCTTCGGCGACCGCTCCCGCTCGCGCCTGTTCATCGGCGGCTCGCACACGCTCTACTCGATCTTCCTCAACCGGCGCGGGGCGCAGGTGCCGTGACCGCGATCGCCCGGATCGCCCGGTTCAGCCTGACCAGCGCCGATCCCGCGCGCCTGGCGCGGTTCTACGGCGACGCCTTCGGCTTCGAGCAGGCCGACGTCCGGCGACAGGACGCTCTGCCCTACGGCGTGCCGGGCCAGGCCACGGTGCACCGCCTGCGCCTCGGGCTGCAGGAGATCGAGCTGGTCGGCTTCGAGCAGGCGGGCGCGCCCTACCCGGCCGGGAGCACCAGCCATGACGGCTGGTTCCAGCACCTGGCGCTGGTCGTTTCCGACATGGCGGCCGCGCACGGGCGCCTGTCGCGGCAGGGCGGCTGGCACGGCATCAGCCAGGGCGGCCCGGTGACGCTGCCGGAATCGTCCGGCGGCGTCGAGGCGTTCAAGTTCCGCGACCCCGAGGGCCATCCGCTGGAGCTGCTGGCGTTCCCGCCCGGTCGGGCGCCGGCCGCCTGGTCCGGGCGGTCCGCGACCACGCCGTGCCTCGGCATCGACCATTCGGCGATCGTGGTCGCGGACGAGGCGCGGAGCCTTGCCTTCTACGTCGCGCTGGGTCTCGCGGTGACAGCGCGCTCGCTCAACCAGGGTCCGGCGCAGGTCCGCCTGGACGACGCGCCGGAGGTCGTCGTCGGCGTGCTCGGCCTCGATCCGCCCGCAGCACCCCCGCATCTGGAGCTCCTGGCCTACCGCAGCCCGCCGGTGCGGCCAGGCGCGGCGGGCGCTGCCGACATCGCCTGCGCGCGCACGATGATGGTCGCCGCCGACGCGTCGGAGCCGCCGCGGATGCTGCGCGATCCCGATGGACATCGGGTGATGCTCGTCGACGGGTAGAGGCTGTCGAGCCTGTTCCGAAGCGGAATCCCCGGTTCACGTCCTTCGCCGGAAGCCGCCGTGCCTCGCGTGCCCGATCCCGGGAAGCGGGCCGCCGGGTCGGCAGCCGTTCCGTTTCATCGTGGCGGCACCTTCCCGTGCATCCGGATGGGCAGCGTCTTCGTGGACGACCTCAGGAACGCCACGACCGCCTTGACCCGTATGGGCACCGGGTTCTGCTTGCGGCGCATGATCGACATCGGCGTCATCCTGGTCCGCCGGTCCTCCAGCACCTCGACCATCGTTCCGCAAGCGAGCGCTTCGGCCGCCAGCCATTCCGGTGCCCAGGCGATGCGGATCCCCGCGAGGGCCGCCCGCCACGCGGCCTCCGCGTCGTCGAGCACGACGTGCCAGGCCGGGGCCGGGAGCGACGACGTCGTGCCGGCGAGCTGCCAGCCCTCGACCAAACCGGTGCGGACGTTCCGGAAGCCGATCAGGTCGTGCGTGCCAAGCTCCTCGGGCGTTCCGGGGATGCCGCGCCGGGCCAGGTAGGCCGGAGACGCGCACGTCACCCAGGCGAAGCGGAACCACGGCAGGCCGACATGGCCGGGCACGCCGTCCAGGCAACCGCTCCGCAGCGCGAGGTCGATGCCGGCATCGGCCAGGTCGACGGTCGCGTCCGTCGCGCGCAGGTCGAGCCGGATCAGCGGATGCGCGGCCAGGAACGCGGGCAGCATCGGCACCAGGCAGGTGCGGATGAACGCGGTCGGCGCGCTGATCCTGACGCGTCCGGGCGATCCCTCGGCTGCGAGCTCTGCGAGAAGCGCGCCCGCACGCCGGAAGCTGTCCAGCGCATCCCGCGCCGGCACGAGAAGCTGCTCGCCGGCCTCGGTCAACGACAGCGCGTGGGTGGAGCGGTGCAGCAGCCGGACGCCGGCGGCCGACTCCAGACGGGCGATGCTCCTGGAGACGGCGGATGTGGTGAGCCCCAGACGTCGTCCGGCCTCGGCGAGCGAGCCCGCCTCGACCACCGCCACGTAGCAGCGCAACTGGATGAGCGACATCCCGGCAGGATCGGTCGACATGGCATCAACGCTGCCTTGACGTCGGCCGTCCTACAACAGGCGCCGCCGGCCCGTCAGGTTCATGGGGAACTGCCCGGATGCCGACCATGGACATGACACACCTCCAGCCTTTCCTCGACGCCATGCACCGCGGCGATCCCGCCGCCCTGGCCGCGCACATGAGCGAGGACGTGATCCTGCGAAGCCCGATCCTCGCCGATCCGGTCCAGGGGAAGGATGCCGTCGGCAAGCTGCTTGCGGTGTTGCTGCAGGTCGCCGACAGCTTCACCGTGACGGATCTGGTGGCGGCGGACACGCATGCGGCGGTGTTCGTGACGATCCGCTCCGGCGCGGTCGCCGTGGATGGCGTGGACGACATGCACGTCGACGCCGCCGGCCTGGTGGCCGGCATGACCATCCAGTGGCGCCCCCTCCCTGCCGTGGTGGCGATGCAGCAGCGCCTTGCGCCGCTGATCGGGGCACCCGCGCTGACCCTTGTTCCCGCCTGACGCGGCAGGGCGCTCCCGAAGGTCCGGCATCGGGCCGTCAGCGACCGATCACCGGGATGGACGCCCGCACCGGCCTTCCCGACGTTCCGCCGGAGCGGCCGGAACATGACCCGCGCTTCAGAACGACACCTCTGCCGGCAGCGTCACCCGCAGCACCGACAGGTCGCCGGTGCGGCGCTTCCACGCGTCCCGGATCGCCTCGATCGCGGCGCGGTCGCGCGCGTCGTCCGGGTGGTCGATCACCAGCAGCTTCGAGCGCAGGCGCTGCGGCGTCGCGTCGTGCGCGCCCTGCCACTGCCCGTACACGTCGATCACGCTCAGCCCGGCAGGGTACCGCGGCGTCACCTCGCGGTCGAGGAAGTCGCGCCAGGCCTGCGGGCTGACGCCCTGGTCGGGCCGGTCGGCCGGCCCGAGGCCGAAGTAGAGCCGCGTGTCGACCCAGCCCCGGGTCAAGACCGGATGCGCCGGATCGGCCGGCACGCAGCCGCCTAGCAGTGCGACTGCGAGCAGCAGCGGGGAGGACGGGCGGAGGCTGGTCGGGTTCAAGCGGCGTTCCCTTGCGGACCAGGCGATCGTGCCACGGAGCCTGCGCACCGTGTATCCTGCCCGTCCATGTCCGAGCCGAAGGATCGCCGTGTTCGACCTGCCGACGGAGCCCGCGCCCCGGGTCAACGCCCTGCCGATCGCGGACGGCGACGACGTCGGCCGCCGGACCGATGCGCTGGCGCTGGACGGACTGGACGACGATCGGCACCAGGCGACGCCGGTCGGGGCGACGCGCGCACGCCCTGGCACATGCGCGGCACCCGCATCGCCGACACCCGCCAGATCTCCCCGGTCCCGGTCGAGGCGTGCCACGAGATCGCAGTTTTTTCTGGGCCGTCCCGCGATCGACCGGCGCGGCTCGGTCCCGACCCGATGCTGCGTGGCATCCCCGCCCTGAGCCTGGTGCCGCCGGCGATGCGGCGGCAGTTCCGTCGGCGCCGCCAGGGGGCGGCGCGAGGTGGTCACCTGACGGGTCGTCGCCGACCGGTCAGCGGCCCGACGGATCGGCGGCCCGACGGATCGGCGGCCCGGCGGGTCAGCGAGCCGGCAGGGCACGGGCGAGGCGGCGCATGCCGTGCACGATCGCCCACACGGTCCAGACCAGCCAGAGCACGCCCAGGCCCCAGGGGATCACCAGGAACACCAGGCCGATGCCGAAGGTGATGGCACCGAGGCCGATGATCACCGCGTGCAGCGCACCGATCGCCAGAAAGGCGAGCACGCCGTGCCAGAAGATCCGGATCTGCCAGTCGAGGTGGCTGCGCGCGGTGCCGAAACTCCGGCCGCGCCGCCAATACGCCAGGACGACCGCCACGAGGGCGGTGACGCCGGTGAGGAAGCCGAGCAGGAGGAGGACATAGTTCAGGCTCGCCAGGTCGCGGCCGGCCCGGTCGTCGGGACGGAACGACACGTCGCCGGCCCCTGCGAACGCGCTGTATCGAACGGTCATGGGAACTGCTCCGGAGGCACGACGCCCCGCAGCCTGTCATCTCGCAAGCCGCGTGCCAGGATCAAGCCGCCGGATCCACGCGGTTCCGCCGCCGCGGCCGTGGCACAGGACGCCAGGACTTGGCCGGAACCGCCATCAGGGTGCGGCGCGGAACAGGGTCAGCGACAGCCTGCGGCCGTTGGAATAGTTGATGCCCTGGATCAGCGCCAGCTGTCGCAGCAGGAGGCCGTCGGCGGCCGAGCGCGACCGGAACGCGGCCTCGTCGCGGCTGCCGACCAGGGCCAGGCCGCAGCGCCGGTCGCCGGACAGGAAGTCGGCCGCCGCCGGCGCATCCACCAGCCGGGTGTCCTGGCCCTGGAGGAACACCAGGCTCGGCTCGCTGAACGAGGACGAGGCCAGCACGCTGTCCGGGCACGGCCGCACCAGCGCCACCGTGCGGGCGATCCGTGGGCTGAGCCAGATCGCGTCCAGCTGCGGCAGCACGGCGGTGAACAGGCCGAAATAGATGATCACCGCGGCGCCGCACACCGACAGCAGGCCGTCCTGCACCCGTCCGCGCAGCACGAGCACCGCCGACACGAGCAGCAGCGGCATCGACAGCACCGGGATCAGCAGCGACACCGGCGACAGCACGTGCTGCAGCCGCCACAGCAGCACCGGCCCCGCCGCCGCCAGCACCAGTCCGATCGCCAACCAAAGCAGCCCGTAGAACAGCAGCAGCGCCCGGCCCCAGCCGGCCACCGGCCGGCGCCAGCCGCCCGGCTGCGCCACCGCGGCCGCGGCGAGGAGGGCGATCGCCGGATATGTCGGCAGCACGTAGTGCGGCAGCTTGGTGGCGATCAGCTCGAACACCAGCCAGTGCGGCACGATCCAGCACAGGAGGAACCGCACCGGGGCCGATCGCCGCCTGAGCCACACGAACGGCACCGCCATCGCCGCGAACAGCGAGCCGGGCCAGAACGCCACCGTAAACGCCAGCAGGTGGGTGCCGGGCGGCAGCCCGTGCGCCTGCTGCCCCGACGCCACCTTGCCGAGGAAGTTGGTGCCGACCGCGCGCTGGAAGAACAGGCCGTGGCTGCGCAGCGCGATCGCCACGCACCAGGGCAGCACGATCGCCAGCATCAGCGGCACCCCCCAGGCCGGGCGCAACCGGCGCCACCAGCCGACCCGACGCTCCACCAGCGCCAGCGCCAGCGGCGTGCCGAAGCCCGGGATCAGCATCACCGGGCCCTTCAGCATCAGCCCGACCCCGAGCGCCGCCCAGTACAAGGCGGCGACGGCGGGAAAGGTGCGCCGGGCGGAGTCGCGGTCGCTCCAGGCCCGCAGCAGCGCCGTCTGCATTGCCAGCACCGACGCCAGCAGGCAGCTGTCGATGGTCGCCAGGCGCCCTTCCGCGGTCATCAGCACCGACACCGCCAGCAGCAGCGCGCCGAGCAGCCCGGCGGTGGTGCCGAACAGCGCCGCCCCCATGCGCGCCGTCAGCAGCACCGACAGCACCACCGCGAGCAGGGTCGGCAGCCGGTACGCCCAGACCTCGCGGTCCCCGAGCGTGCCGGTCGCCGCCACCGCGGCGGCTTCCAGCCAGTAGATCCCGGCAGGCTGCAGGTAGCGCGGCTGGTCCTGGAACCGGACGTCGACGAAGTCGCCCGAGCGCAGCATCTGCGCGCTCGCCTCCATGTAGCGCGGCTCGTCGCGGTCGAACGGCGGCAGGCTCGCCCGTCCCGGCAGGAACAGGGCGATCACCAGGGCGAGGATCAGGGCGTGGTGCCGGGATGTAAGCATCGGATCTCCGCCGGGCGGGAGCGCGCTCCCGGCCCCGCCGGGGCGATCAGCGCTCCGTCAGCCGGTCCGGGACGTGGGTGCGCGACTGCAGCCAGATCACGCCGGCGGTGTCGCGTATGCCGATCAGGGCGCGGTTGAGGTTGGTGTATTTCGAGCTGCCGTGCAGCCGGGCGCGATGGCGCACGGGATAGCAGATCAGCGGGCTGCCGTAATGCCCGAACAGCGCCGGCAGGAACCGGTGCACGCCCTCGAACTGCGGCAGGCGCAGGAAGTCGGCGCGACGGAACAGCTTCATCGGCGCGCCGGTGTCCGGGCAGCCGTCCTTCAGCAGCCGGCGGCGCAGCCCGTTGGCGAACCGGGTGGCGAAGCGGCGGGACAGGTTGTCGTTCCGCTTGAGCCGGACGCCCACCACCAGCGGCCCGGGCAGGATCGGCCCGGCTTCCAGCGCCTCCGCCAGCATCGGCGCGATCTCGGTCGGGTCGTCCTGGCCGTCGCCGTCTATGGTGGCGATCCAGGTGCCGCGCGACGCCTCGATGCCGGTGCGCAGCGCCGCCGACTTGCCGCAGCGCCGGTCGTGGCTGACCACGCGGAGCGCCGGCAGCACGTCGCGCGCCGCCAGCAGGGCGGCGCCGGTGCCGTCGGTGCTGCCGTCGTCGCCGAACACCCCCACCTGCGGCGGCCGCGCGCGGAAGGCGTCCGCCATCTCGGCGCAGACCGGGCGGATGTTCTCCGCCTCGTTCAGCACCGCCGCCACGATCGACAGCAGGAGCGGCTCGGTCTCCGACACGGCGACGGACCGGCGGGGCTGTTCGTTCACGCGGCGGCGACGCGGGTCGCGAACGAGGCCGGCAGGGCGGCGATCGCCCGGTCGACCAGCGCCGCGTCGGCTTCCGCGGTCAGCGCCTCCGACACCGCGGCGCGTGCCGCCTCGGTGGCGACGTCGGCCGCCACGCTGCGTATCTCGGCGATCGCGGCGCGCCCGGTCGCCGCGATCCGGTCCTGCGCCATGCGCTCGCGCCGCCGGGCGGTCTGTTCGGCGTCGCGCGTCGCGGTCTCGGCGATCCGGACCGCCTCCGCCCTGGCGTTCTCGACCATCGTCCTCGCCTCCGCGAGCGCTTCCTCGCGGTCGCGCTTCGCGTCGGCCAGCATCGCCTCCGCCTCGC
>CAXUEL010000015.1:0-33922 GCA_964249915.1 uncultured Acetobacteraceae bacterium
ACGACGATCCACAAGGCGCAGGGGTCGGAGTATCCTGTGGTGGTGATCCCGCTGGCGACGCAGCACTACGCGATGCTGGCACGCAACCTGCTCTACACCGGGGTGACCCGCGGCAAGCGCCTGGTGGTGCTGGTGGGGCAGCGCAAGGCGCTGGCCATGGCAGTCAGGAACGGCAACGCCCGCAGACGCTGGTCCAAGCTGCGCGAGTGGCTACAGGGAAGCGGCCAAAGCTCATCCACGAAGACCCGTCAGGCCCCGGGCTACCTCATGGCCTGACCCAACCTGAGCAAAGCTGCCTCAAGCGGATTGCCGGGATCGAGAGGCATGACCGCTCTGCGCTCCGCTTGTTTATGAGCAAGCTTTTGATTTTCTTGAGAGGTGGTTCCGATCGGCTTCTGCGACTTAGGAGAAGAAGGCACATCGACCGGCCGGCCGAAGGCGTCACGGCGGTAGTCATAGAAGCGGTAGGCGTTCGAGGTGCGCCTGGGCACCATCACCCACTGCGGGCCGAACAGGCCCTCGATCGCCACACGCTGGCGCACCAGGCGGTTCTCCCAGGTCAGCACGCCTTCTCGCTCGAGGGCAGCGATCGCCCGCGCCACGGTCGCCCGGTGCACCCGGGCGCTATCAGCGATGCGTTCATAGGAGGGGAAGCACCGGCCGCTGGTCCGGTTGTGGAAGTGCCACAACAGGGCTCGCAGCACGTCCAGCGTAGCGCGGGTTAGCGGCCCGCGGTGTTGGCCGGGGCGGCGCAGCCGCGCGGTGCGCGCTAGCGCATAGGCCCAGATCCGCGCCTTGGCATTGCGGTCGAGCGGGATGGCGCAGCCCTCGCCGAATACCTTCTCCCGCTTGGGGCGGCCCATCCGCCCTAGCAGCCCACCCGTCACCGAGGACTCCTGCTCGACCGGCCGTTCTTCGCTACGCTCTGCCGGCGCCAGACATGCTGCTGGTGACGATCAGGCACCTTCTGCAGCAGCGGTGCACAGCCCGATCCGCGCCGCCATGGGCCTAGATATCTTGTCCGCATCGTCGTCCCCTACGACGCGATGGCAAATCGAAGGCAGAGCTCTCCCGCTCTCAAGCCAAGGGCTTGAAAAATCACCTGGTGGTGGGCATTATCTGAACCGCGACGATCAGATAGCCTCGCGAGGGGTGGGAGAGGCGGTTCCTTCGGGAGCCGCCTTTTCGCGTTCTAGATCTTCTGCACGAATTCCTTCGATGCCCGCCGGAACAGCCCGACGATCACATGCTGTACTCGTTGCGCTAGGGCTGCAAGTTCGGTATCAGACGGGTGATTGGTTTCTTGGTATCAACCATTCAACCAGCCTACCGTTATTAGGAGGCGAGCTACATGCAGACGCTAGTGTTCGCGTCTCAAAAGGGTGGTGGGGGCAAGACCACACTCTCTGGTCACATAGCCGTAGAGGCAGAGCGCCAGGGGAAGCACGGAAGTGTGGTGATGATCGATATGGACCCCCAGGCCAGCCTCACCGGCTGGTTTCGAGAGCGCTCTAACGACACGCCTGTCATGGTTCGGATTTTACCCGAAGGTCTGGGAGCTACTCTTGCCGAACTGCGGAAATCCGGCATCGGGCTGGTTGTCATCGACACGCCGCCAGCAATTACAGAGGCTATCCGCGAGACCTGTCGCATGGCCGACCTTGTTGTCGTGCCCACAAAGCCATCCCCACATGATCTGCGGGCTGTTGGGGCAACCGTCGACATCATCGACTCCGTCAGACGCCCGATGGTGTTCGTGGTCAACCAGGCAACTCAGCGTGCTCGGATCACTGCCGACGTCGCGGTTTCGCTGTCACAGCATGGCACCGTTGCCCCTGTGACGATTCATCATCGGGTTGATTTCCCCACTTCGATGATTGATGGGCGGGTGGTGTTCGAACTTGACGCTGAGAGCAAGAGTGCGGCTGAGATTACTACCCTTTGGAACTACCTCGCCGCTCGGATGGAGAAGGTCGTCGCAAATGGCACAACCAATATCTCGGCTTAGTGCCGCTCTAGTCGTCCGCAAGGAAGATGTCCCCGAGAGCGCCAAGCCGCCAACCGCGCCGCCGATCGCCCGCGTCTCGATGACCTATCGGCCCCGGCAGGACGTACATGAGCGACTTCGAGCTATCGGTTTTAATGAACGTCGACCGGTACAGTCGCTAATCGACGAAGCTGTCGAGGCCTGGCTTGATACCAAGCAACCATGATTTCAACCAACCTTTCATCCGATAGGTTGGCCCTCTTTGATAAGCAGCCGGCGCGCTGTAGGCGTCACGCTGAATTCCTACGCTACCTCGCCATCTCTCGCTTGATCATTTGATACCAAACAATCATGGATGCAACCATTCTACCATTCATTGTACAAAGGTTGTTTGGTATAGTTCTTGCCCAGTTGGGGTGGTCGATCCACGTAGCCGCAGCGACATGTCGCGCGGAGGAGGCGGACGAGGGCGTTCAGGGCAGCCCGGCATCCGGACAGGGATCGAGACGGCGATGACCTTCGATACCGATGCGATCCTACTGGTGGAGCAGGAGAACGCGACTGGATAGGTTAAGCCAGATCTCCATGCGGTAGTAGCGCCAGGGCGTTCCGATCTGGGTCGACACGGATCAGGCTAGCGCCCTCCGGGAGGAGGGCAGCTGGAGCGGCACCGGGGCCTAGGTAGGGATCTGGGCATATGCGCCCGGGAAGTGTATCGGGATCGGCACGCCAGTACCAGCGAAAGCTCCGGCTCAAGGCCCTTCTAGACCCGGATCTGCTACACTGTTAGCAATAGCGTAGCAGCGTAAAGCCGTATTCTTGGTTTGCCAAAAGCAAATTGTCGGCTTTGGCGCGAGCGATGGCAATAAGCGGACGTTCGTAAAAGAACCGGGCTCGCCCATCGCAACTATGGTCTCCTCATACTTTGTCGGTATTGCAGCGGATAGATCGAGAACTGATCCTCATTGACGCCCAGCATGCGGCCGACCGCAGGTTGCAGCCCGTGCATCCAGTGTCTTCCCGTGGTAGGAGACGGGTCGTTTCGAGCCTGAGCTTGATGTCGGGACGTGTCTGGAGCCACGCATGTCCCCCTCCAATCCCACTGCGCTTCCGTCACGCGAGCAGCTAGCTGTGCTCTCGGCCTATCAGGCGCCAATCGACCGGCACGCCGCATGGCAGGTAGGATCGACCTTCGGGCTCTATCTCCTGCTTCTCGTCGTGACGTATGCCAGCGCGCGCTCGTCAACGCTTCTGACCCTAGGTCTCAGCCTGCCGGCTGCCGGATTGATCGTGCGGATCTTCATGCTGCAACACGATTGCGGCCACAATTCGCTGTTCCGCTCAGCGCGCATCAACCGCCTCGTCGGCGTGGCCTGCAGCCTGGCGACACTGACCCCGTTCGCCTACTGGCGCCGGCTACACGCGCGACACCATGGCAGCTGGAATAATCTAGACAAGCGCGGCATTCCGGCCGATTTCTATTCCGATTGCCTCACGCTCGAGGAGTACCGGTTGCTCGGGCGCAGGCGACAGTGGTTCTACCGCGTTGGTCATCATGCCGCGTTGATCCACTTGCTGCTGCCGCCCGTCATTTTCACCGTGCTGTACCGAATGCCATTCGACACTCCTGCCTCCTGCAGAACCGAGCGCCGCAGTGTCTATCTACTCAATTTCGAGCTAGTGGCGTTATACGGCACGCTGATCGAAATCTTCGGCCTGCGCACAGTCCTGCTCGTGCACCTGCCAGCCATCGCCTTATCGGCGATCATCGGCATCTGGCTGTTCTCGGTACAGCACAGGTTCGAGGAGTCACAGTGGTCCAGAGAGGAGAAGTGGACCGCAACACAATCGGCGCTGCACGGCGCGTCCCATCTCGAGTTGCCGGCCATCCTGCGTTGGTTCAGTGCCAGCATTGGCGTCCACCACGTCCACCATCTGCGCCCGGGCATCCCAAATTACCGGCTGCAGGCCTGCCATTCTGCCTGTTCCACGTTGACTGGCGCAGTCACGACTTTATCGCTCACCACCGCGCTAAAAGCGCCAAGCTACATGCTGTGGGACGAGGTATCCGGCCAAATGGTGCCATTTCCCAAAACCGATCGGTCTGAACCCGTGACATGACCGGGCCAGAAGAACCTCAGCCATCTCGATCCGTTGCCTAGCCTGGACATCGCAACGGCTCCCACCTCCGACGGCAACAGATGCTCGCGCAAGCCTGCGGCGTTTAGGCATTAGAGCATTTTCGGGTTGCACGGGATCGGGGCGACACCTTGCCGAGTTCGGCTGAGCGATGCGTCACAGCGTAAAGCCCGATGCTTTGGGTCGGGTTCGTGTATACCGAAACTGCTCTAATGATGTCCGCTTCCCGGACCCGGCGACTTACCTGCTAGTGTCGAAGGTGAGCACAAAACGGCCGCTGCGCCTTCAGCCAGAGCCCGCCCTCAGCACGTGATAAGCCGGTTTATCCGGAACATCTTGCGCTCATAGATTTCGTTTTAAAAACAAACCGGTGGTTGGCAGCATTGCCTCGGCACCCCAAGGTCGAAGGTGGCCAAACCGGAAGCCAACCGCCGTGATGTGCCGCGAGATAGCCTGCTTCGGCCGCTGTGGACCACGGTTCCATGGGTACCGTGGTCCCCGACCAGGATCAACGACCAGCCTGGGCAGGGCTATGATCACGGCGTTACCGCCACGGATGTGGGCGTCGGCGCCTCGCCCACGTCACGGTAGCGTCCCATGACCCGCGCCACCTGCACGGGGCGCCAGCGCGCACCACGGCCGGATGGTGTAGGCACGCCTCGGGCGGCGAGCGCGTCGGCGAGCTGCTGCAGGGTGGTGGCGCCAGCGCGGCGGGCCTGCTCGATGAAGGGCAGCACATCGGCCGCCCGCACCTGCGCTTGCGCGGTCCTCACAGCGTTGGCCGCACGTGCTTGCGCCGGTGAGCCGGCGAGGAGGTTGGGGTTGCCGAGCCGGACGCCGCGCGCCTTGGCGGCGGCGAGTGCCGCCTTGGTGCGGGCCGAGATCATGCGCGCCTCCTCCTCGGCGACCGCAGCGAGGATGTGGACGGTCAGCCGGTTCACGGTCGGCATGTCGGCGGCCACGAACTCGACGCCGCTCTCCATCAGCCCGGACACGAAGTGGACGTTGCGCGCCAGGCGGTCGAGCTTGGCGATCACCAGCACCGCCCGGTGGACGCGAGCGGCAACCAGCGCCGCGGCGAGCTGGGGGCGGTCCCTCTTGCGCCCGCTCTCTACCTCGATGAACGCAGCCGCGACCGCGCCGCGGGCACCGGCGACATGGGCCTCGACGGCCGCGCGCTGTGCCTCAAGGCCAAGGCCGGATCGGTTCTGCTTGTCGGTGCTGACGCGGTAGTAGGCGACGAAGCGGGGCATGCTCACGATGCGAGGTCGGGCGGCAGCTCGTCGCCGGGCTCGGGCGGGTTGCCCTTGCCGGCGCGGGCCAGGATCTCCAACGCTCGCCCGGCGCTGGAGCGCGCCGCCCGTGCGGTGAAGTAGCGCTCCGTCTCGGCCTGGGAACCCGCGTGAGCCGCGACGATGGAAAGCAGGTATTGGTTGAGGCTGACGCCCGCGCGCTCGGCCTGGGCAGCCACTGCGACCTTGAGGTCCTCGGGCATGCGGAAGGGAAAGGTGCTCACGCGATCCTCCTCAGGATGTCGGCCGGCAGCTCGGCCGCGATGCCGAAGCGGGCGGCCGGCACGCGCAGATCGCGCAGGTTGAAGGTAGCGATGGCGTCGGCCAGACCGTTCACCGCCGCGTCGACCACCAGCTCGTCGCCGCTATCGGACGATTGCGGCCGCCAGCGCACCCGCACGGTGACAGGCCGGCACACCGCGCACAGGCCGTCGAGGAAGCCGAGCGCGTCCTGCGCAGAAACGCCCGCTCGGGCCAGGGTCTCGGGGCGGAGCAGGACATCCTCGTACTCGAGCATGAGGGCGGTGGAGGCGATGGCGGTGACCCTTCCCATCAACACGGTCTGAAGCAGGCGCCGCGACGCTCCGGCGCTGCTGGTGAAGCCGGCCCGGACCACCGAGGTATCGAGCAGCACCCGCAGTGACATGATGTCTCATACGACATCACCTGCCCGGACGTCACGTCAATTTACGCACCCAAACGCCCGTTTGATGGAGTGTAAAGGACGCTGGAGAGGTGGTGGAAGCTGGACTGGCCGGGAGCGGACTGTCGGCTCTTGAGAAGGATCTCGCGGGAAGCGGACACACGCAGCCGGCATTGCAGCCCACCGCCGCACTGGGCGCGTTGCCGTGCTTGAGGATGGTGTCCCCTTTTGCCGCGCAGGCATTAGATTAATGAGAGGCGACAGAGCCCTCCTTCTCAGGTCGGGTTAATGGTGGCGAACACCTCGTTGTAGCGACCGTCTCGCTCGGCCGTCCTCCGGAAGTAGTCTCGTTCCACCAGCACCTCGCCGCCGGGGTGATTACCCGTCTCGAGCAGTCGCATGACCTCTGCCACATAGATGTCGAGCGGCACGGCGCGCGGATCCGAGACCTGGCCGGGTCCGGTCAGCTCTGTCGCCACGTAGGGTGGCGACAGCTCCAGCACCTCAAGTGGTATCTTGCGCAGCTGATGCCGTGCCGACTGCAGCCAAGAGTGGAGGAACGCCTTGCTGGCACAATAGGACGGGAAGTCCGCGCGGGGAATGAAGGCGAGGTTGGAGGTGGTGACGATCAACGTCGCGTCGGCTTGGCGTTTCAACACGGGCAAGACCGCCGCCGTGACGCGCAGCGGACCCAGGATGTTGGTATTCACAACCGCCTCGACGTCGGCGGTATTCCAGCCGTCCTCTGACATGTCCTCCGTGCGCGAGATGCCGGCGTTTGCCAGCAGGACGTTCAGGTCCGGGAAGCGCGTGCGTGCCGCCTCGGCCAGGCGCGACAGAGAAGCGGAGTCATCCTGATCGAGCTGCACCGCGCTCATGCCCGGACGGGCGGTCAGGATCTCGTCCAGCCTGTCCTGCCGGCGGCCGGCGATCACGACGTGGTTGCCGCGGTCGTGGAACGCTTCGGCAAGCGCGCGGCCGATCCCGCTGGTGCCTCCGGTAACGAGGATGGTGTTTCCGGTCATCTTCATGGTTCGTGCTTTCCCTGTTGACGGTCAGACGAGCACGGCCGGCCTGAGCTCCTGCTCGCACCACTGGCGGAAGCTGGTCGGCGTGGCGGTCTCGGGCGTGCGGGATGTGACATTGTCCATGCCCTCATCCTTGGCACGCATCATGTCGACGTAGCCTTGGGCGAAGCTCTCGCTCATGCCCCTGCCGAGCAGCTGGGCCTTGAGCGTGTCGAAGGTGATCTGCTGGTAGCGGACCGCACGGCCAAGCACGTCAGAGGCGATCCCGGCCATGTCGTTGAACGACAGGTCCTCGGGCCCGAGGACCGGCACATCGGCTTGGCCCGTCCAGGAATGGTCAGCGAGAAGCCGCGCCGCGACGGCTCCCATGTCGGGGGTGGCCGTGGTCGGCATCTTCGCGCCGGGGGCGATCGGACCGAAGAACACGCCCGCCTCCTTGATCGATCCTGCCTGGCGGAGGAGGTTGTCCATGAAGGACGGCATGGCCAGGCCGCGGAACGCGACGCCCGTCTGCATGAGCAGGTCGTCCATCCGAATGGAGGCGGTGACCAGACCGGCCTTGTCTTGCCAAGGCGTGCCGCGGCCGAGGGCCGTGACTGCGACGACGCGCGTGATCTCGTGACGCCGGATCGCATCCGCCGCCGGACGTGTGAACTCGACATAGGCCTGCTCCAGCGTCTTGCGGCCGTCCGGCGGTGCCAGCCAGAACAAGGCATCGGCGCCGTCGAAGGCTCGATCGACTACCGCAGCCTCGCCGTGTGAGCCTTCCACGATCTCCACCCGGCTGCGGACGTCGTCGGACAGCTTTCTCGCATCCCGCAGCACGAGACGGAGCCTGGCGCCGGCGACCAGCAGCTCTTGCACGACATGATGGCCGACGTTGCCGGTTGGGGTGGTGATGACAATCATGCCGGGGGTTCCTCTTGCCGGAGCCATAGCTAATGCCCGAGAGCCGCACTAACTATGCGCGATCGTCGTAGATTTCTTCGTGATCGTCCGGAGGCTGCATGGATCCCCTGTCCGACATCCTCGTCCTGCTGAAGCCGCAGAGCACCGTCTCGGCGGGGTTCGACGCTGGCGGCAACTGGGCTATCGCGGTCGACGACACGGTCGGCTGGATCAAATGCTATGCCGTGACCAGTGGCGGATGCTGGCTCACGGTCAGCGGCGTCGCCGACCCGGTGCGGCTGGCGTCTGGCGACTGTTTCGTCCTGGCCAGCGGGCGTCAATTCAGGCTGGGCAGCGACCTTCATATCGTGCCGGTCGATGCCGCTCTGGCCTATTCAGCGCCCCGGCGCAACGGGGTCGTCACGCACAATGGCGGTGGTGACGTGTTCCTCGTCGGCAGCCGCTTCGCAGTGGATGGCCGTCAGGCGGAGGCACTGCTCCGCACCTTGCCGCCGGTCATCCACATCGAGGCCGCGGGCGACCAGGCGGCGCTGCGGTGGTCGATCGAGCGGATGATGGAAGAGCGGCGGAAGGACCAGCCGGGGGCTGAACTGGTGATGCAACACCTGGCGCACCTGATCCTGGTCCAGGCCCTGCGTCTACACCTGTCCCGGCAGCCTCAAGGCCAGGCCGGATGGTTCTCAGCACTGTCCGATCCGCCGATCAGCGCTGCGATGGGTGCCATGCACGCCGACCCGGCGCATCGATGGACGCTGGGGGAGCTGGCCGGGCGTGCCGGCATGTCGCGGTCGGTGTTCGCCCAGCGGTTCCGCGCCAAGGTGGGACAGACGCCAATCGAGTATCTGACGCGCTGGCGGATGACGCTGGCGGGAGACCGGCTGGCCAATACACGTGACCAGCTGGCACAGACGGCGTTGTCGTTCGGCTATGAGTCCGAAAGTGCGTTCAGCACGGCCTTCAAGCGGGTCATGGGTTGCTCGCCACGCCGCTACGCCAAAGGAGATGCGGCGCGCCCTGGGACATGACTTCTAGTTGAGATCTGACTCTCGCTACTTGCGATACCATGGCCAGAAGACTTGACATCGGCCGCGTATACTCTGGCCGGAAGCGGAAGTTCCGCTCCTGGGCGAAATGGCTGTAATAACGGACGCCATGCCTAGCGTCGGCAATGCCCCGCTGGAAGACCCTCAGGAGCCGTGGCGGGATGCTGCGATCGACGGTCGATTGAGCAGCCTGGATACTCACTGCTATAATTCCGCAATGACTTGCTTCGTGAGCATCACCCGCCTTCGCGTCCGCTCATTCCGCTTCATGCCGGGCTTCGTGCTGCAGACGGTCTCGACGCTCCGGCAGGTGAAGCGGGCAGACGGATTCCTGAAAGGGTCGCTGCTGCCGGACCGTCAGTGGACGTTCTGGACCATGACCGTCTGGCGCGATGCGGCTGCAATGCGAGCCTATATGAAGGTCGGGTCGCACCTGAAGGCGATGCCGAAGCTGATGGACTGGTGCGACGAGGCAAGCGTGGTTCACTGGGAGCAGGAGAACGCCGAGGCGCCGAGTTGGACGACGGCCGATCGACGGATGCGGGCGGAGGGGCGGCCGTCAAAGGTTCGATGGCCGAGCGACCGGCATCGGACGCTGGATTACCGGGAGCCCAGGGTGTCACGAGCGGCGCCGATCGCAGCTCGTCAAGTTCCAGCCGGCGATCGACCCCTGCTCTCAACCAAATTTGGCAGCTGAGTAACGAACCAGCCTCACTGGCCGAAACCGGACCGGCCGCTTCGAAGCGCACCGGCTGGAAAAGCGGACAGCGGCCAATCAGAGACGTAGCCCACAGCAGTCGACTCAAAGCAACCCATGGACATCTAGCCATCCACGGCCCGTTACCTACCTTCCCACGTATGTCCTGCTTCCCTGCCGCCGACCTAGCGCCGCTTATCAAGCTCTTGCAAGCCGGCGTCTCACCCGACCGCGCTGCGGCCGAAACTTCCGCAACACGTTTCTATGCCGGAACGTGTCGATTGCATCGATCAGGCGCCGGACGCAACGCCAAGGGCGTGGAAAGAATGAGCACTGGCCACCTGAACCGGCTTCTTGTGGCACGTTCGAAGTAGGGGACATTGTCGGTGAGCTATCCCGAGGGAACACAGAAAGCGAAGAAGATCGGCCTCATTGGCGGGCTCGCCTTCCGAGCCGGCGTCTTCTACTACGATCGTATCGTGCAGCGGTTCTCTGCCGAGAACCAACGGCTTAATCTCGTGCTCGGCCACGCTGATGTCCGCACTGTTCTGGCTTGTGTCGGCGCCGGTGACAAGGCCGGCCTCGGGGCTTACCTGGGCTCGGTTGCCAACAACCTGTTCGATGCCGGAGCAGAGTTGGTGGCAATCACTGCCGTGGCGCCGCATCTCGCGATAGACGAGATTGCAGCCGTGGCCCGCGGACCGATGGTGAACGTACTTGAGATCATACCAGCCGCGCTGACGGTGGCGGGGATCGACCGGCTCAGTGTGTTTGGAAATCGCGCGGTGATGGAAACCCGCGTGTTCGGCACGATCCCGGAACAGGCGATGGTGAGACTAGAGCCAGCGGTCCTGGACGATGTGCACGGGACATACAACGACATCGCACTCCGTGGGAAACGCGGCACCCAGCCGGAAACGCGGCTTCTCGAGAATTTTGCCCGTGATCTGATTGATCGCGGCGGTGCGCAGGCAATCCTGCTTGCCGGTACGGATCTCTCATCCTTCTACGCCGAACAGCCGCCGGCCTACCCTTTCCTGGACGTCGCGTCGTTGCACGTCGACGAGATCGTTCGCCGGGCGATCGCGGCCTGACTTGGCTTGCGACGGCGCGACAGCGCCTGCCTAACCGGACCGGGCAGAAGGTCAGGCCGGGCATTCGCCGTGGATGTCGGCTGCAGAGGACCGCGGGACTCGGCCCAAGAGACGCAGGATGACCTGCGCCGCCCGATCCGGCTGTTCGTTGAACAAGGCGCTCGTTGCCGGTAATGGTCTGTTTGCTTCGGAACGGGCAAAACTGAGAAATTGACCTCAGGCATCAAGAGCGCGGCATGCCGATCTTAACCTCAACCAAGCGTTGATGTGGTCGACAACCTTCGCCTCGGTGGGATCATCGGCGAGATTACCGAATGCGCTCGGACAGACAGTCCAGCCGATGGCCCTGCTCCTGGATGCGAAGTTACGCCCCGGTTAGGAATTCCACACCCGCCTCAGCGTGGATTGCGGTCGTATCGAATGCGGGCAGCTTGGTGTCGGATTGCCCGATCAGTAGCGTGATTTCTGTGCAGCCCAGGATGACCCCGTCTGCTCCCTCTGCGCGCAGTTGCTCGATCACCTCGAGGTAGGCCTTTCTCGACTGGGGCTGGATGATCCCGCGGCAAAGCTCGTCGTAGATCACTTCGTGCACAAGGGTGCGTCCGGGTTCGTTGGGTATGAGCGCCTCGATCCCGTGCCGTTCCGCAAGCCGCCCGCGGTAGAACTCGCCCTCCATGGTGAACCGCGTCCCGAGCAGGGCGGGACGGCGGCAGCCCGCGCGGCGTAGCGCGGCGCCGGTCGCGTCCGCGATGTGGATCGCGGGCACCCCGGCTCTTTCCTCGACCTGGGAGTGGAGGCGGTGCATGGTGTTCGTGCAAATGAGGAGCGCCTCCGCCCCTGCCGCCGCGAGCCGCCGCCCGGCTTCGCCGAGCTCGCTGCCCAGCGCCTCCCATTCTCCTGCAGCCTGCCGTTCCGCGATAGGGCCGAAGTCGAACGACCACAGGACAAGGGGCGCCGAGCGGAGGCCCCCTACCCGGGCCTTCACTCCCTCGTTCAGCAGGCGGTAGTAGAGAAGGGTGCTCTCCCAGCTCATGCCCCCCAACAGCCCCAACGTGCGCATCCCAACTCTCCTCTCGTCTGTTCCCGACGAACCTGGTGGCACCTTGCGCGGTGAGCCGTCTTGAACGGGCCACACATGAACGCGGCGCCACTTGCCAGGACGAGGCTGGGCGGCCTCATCGCAGAGCTCTGGCCAGGCACTCCCTACGAGGTGCGCGCCGCGGGCGGACCGGGTGTGATCGGCTTCGCCTTCGAGGCGCAGAGCGGCGAGGACGCCATCGCCTCCGACCGAGCCCGGCCGTTCCGCCGAGGGGCAAACACGCTGGCGTGGATCCCGCCCGGCTGTCCGGCCTACTCCACCTCGCGGACGGGCGGCGAGTATCTCGTGCTGCGCGGCTTCGACGCGAATGCCGTGCCGCATCCGGACGCACCCGAACGCACGGTCAACGATGCCGTTGATCCGACTGCAGTGATGGCGGCACGGACGCTGCGCCGTTGGCTGCTCGGGGCGTGGACAGGACCCGAGGACGCTGCAGCATCACTCGCGGCGTCAGAGGCGGTGGAAATCCTGCGAGCGGTGCTGCTTCGCCGTTTCCAGGGCGGCCCGGGCCGTGCGGCTGGATGGCTGACTCCGGCGCGACTTACTGCAGTCGACCGAGTGATCACCGCGCGCATGGCACAGCGGATCGACGTCGCAGCGCTCGCGGCGGAGCTCGGCTTGTCGACTGGTTTTCTCGTGCTCGCCTTTCACGGCGCACTCGGCATTACACCGCATCGCTACCTCATGGAGCGCCGCCTCGCCCGCGCCCGCGCAGAGTTGGCTTCGACCCTGAAACCCATTTCAGCAGTCGCAGCTGACTGCGGCTTCGCCGACCAGGCTCACCTGACCAGGCACATGCGCTTGGTGCTGAGCACGACGCCAGCCAAATACCGGCGATCATTCCGGGCGTCCGACGACAGCGCAAACCGAACTTCCCTTCCATTGCCACCGAACGCTGGAGACCCCAGGAGCTTATGACCACTTTCTGGACGTATTCTCACCTCTTCCCAATTTAGTGTTTTGGCGGAAAGCTACGTCCGCTTCTGGGCGGCCGTCATTGGCGCGGCTATGAACGGGATGAGGCGCATAGCGGAAGTTGCAGGCATCCTAGCTTGATATCCGCGCTCTTGCCCTCAGCACGTGATAATCCAGTTTATCACGTGCTGTGCGCTATTGCTTGAAGCAGATATAGCCGAAATTGGTGGAATCCGGACATAGAGGCGAGCCGCGACGCTGCTCAGGCGATGCAAATGCCGGGAACCTCGACCTTGCGGAAAAGGTGTGGACTGATCGTCACGCTTGCGGGGTAAGCGCCGAGCTTCGACCGAAACTCGGGGTTGGCGAAGGCCGCCCGGAAGTGAGCGGTGGACTGCCACACGGCGTAGTTCAGGAACACGCCGCTGCCGGCGATACCACGATGAAGTTGCGTCGAGATGAACCCCGGCTGCGCTTTCATCAGCAGGGCATCTCCGGCCCAGGCCGCTTGCAGCGCGTCCGCATCCGCGGGCGCCACAATGAATGTGTTGATGAGCACGACGGAACCGCCCTCGTCCTGCAACTGCGCCGCGAGCGGCACGGCGGGGTCCATTTCTACGAAGTTCGGCATGGTCAGTTCTCTTCGATGCAGAGGTGGGCAAAGGGTTCGTAGGCGGGCGCGGCGTCGCCTTCGAGGCGGCTCCGGAGTTCGTGCAGCAGCGCGCCCGCCACAGCGGTCTGTGCGAACGGCAAGCCCGCGGCCAGCTCCCGCACCCAGGCCTTCTGGCGCTCAGAAGCCTGGTCGTAGGCGGCTCGCCCCTTGGGCGTCATCACGACGAGCATGGCGCGGCGGTGGTGCGGGTTTTCTTCCAAACGGACGAGGCTGTCGGCACGCATATCGTCCACGGATCGCTGCACTGCCTGCCTGGTCAGGCCCATATTTCGGGCGATATGGGCGACTGGCAGGGGTACAGGGGAACCGTCGATGGCGCCCAGCACCTGCCAGCGGGCGCTGGTCAAGCCGAGGTCGCTTACTAGGGCGTCGCCCGCCGTCAGCAACGCGCCGTTCAGCCGGAACACCCGTAGGATGAGGTCGGTCAGGACGTCTTCCTCTCGGTTCTTCTGCCGAGGTGTATTGCCTTGCATGTCGAGCCTCCGAACATGATCGACGGAAGCACGTTGTCCGATCGACAACCTGTTGTCAAACAGGACATGCTGAGAGGTGATGGGAGTCCGGCTTAGGTCGGGAGCGGCGGTAGCCGGTCAAGACGTCGGAACGTGTATAATGCTGGAGCAGGCGTTCCTTGTTGAAGGCTACACCCTAATCCGCTCGACCTCATCAAGGCTGATCTCATCCTGCCGGCGGTCATAGAGCTGAGTCGTGCGGGTGCTGGCATGATTGGCCATGGCGGCCGCGTTCTCCAGCGTGCCGCCGTTCTTCAGGTAGGCGGTGATCCCCGTCGCCCGGAAGCTATGGTTGCCGATCCGGGTGCCGATGCCGGCTGCCAGCGTGCGTCGCTGCACCATGAGGTAGGCGTTGGCCTGGGGCAGGGAGGTTCGACTCAGCCGCCCGGTGCCCCGCCCGATGGTCCGGAACAGCGATCCCTTGGGATCCTCCGCGATCCCGGTCTGCTCCAGGTAGGCATGCAGATACGCCTCAAGCGTGTGGTGGCAGGGCATCTCGTGCCGCTTGCCGCCTTTTTCGCGCAGCCGCACCCAGAGCCTGCGGTTCTGCACGAAGACGTCCTCGACCCGCATAGCCAGCGCCGCCCCGATCCGGGCGAAGCTGTAGACCATGAGCGCGATCAGCGCCCGGTCCCGCAGCCCGATCGGCGTGCTGACGTCGATGCTGTCCAGCAGGTGCCGGGCCTCGAGCGGATCCAGCACCGGCGTCTTACCCTTGCGCACGCTATGCGCCGGCCCGCGCACTGAGGCAGCCGGGTTGGTCGGCACCACCTGGCCGGTGACCAACCAGTCGAACAGGTGGCGGATGGCGGCGAGGCGCAGCTTCACGGTGGGAGCTGACCGCTCACGGGTCTGCAGCTCAATCCAGCTCGCTACATGCAGCGGCTGCACCGCGGTGATCGACGGCACCCCGGCGGCTTCGCACCAAGTCAGGAAGTCGCTGACCGCTCGGGCGTAGGCCCGCCGGGTATGGGGGTTGCGGATCGTCGATGCAAAGAACTCCAGGAAGCGGACCCTGGCACGCCCACCGGCGGCAGCAATCAGCCCAGGTAGAAGCTCACCACTAGGAGAAGAAGCAAGCTCCCGGCCCGCGGCCTGCGCAATGACCGGAGTGCCCATTCCATTAGGCCGGCAGAAGGGGTGTATAGGACTGGATCACGGAACCAAGCACCTTTGTGTTTGCCGTCTTGCCAGACGGATCCTTTTTGACCTGAGCGCCAAGTGCTTCCTTCACGCGGAACCCGATTTCCCGATTGAGAGGACCCTTCTCGGGAACGCCAGTGCGGAAGATGTCAGTGCCAACGTAGTCTCGGTATCCGGTAACCCACCAATCGTCCTTCATCGCTGCATTAATGGCATCCAGCGTGACTGACTCCGGAAAGGTACCGTTCTTGGCGATTTCCTTCGCCTTTTCGACGACATGCCAAACGAGTTTCCAGAAGAATTCAAAACGCCGCTTCTCTTCCTCAGGTAAGAAGCCCTCACCCTGGAGATAGGGCACCAGTGCACGCTGAACGATGAGCGAGGCCTCGCAAACCCGCGCAGCCATTGCTCGCTGGACGGCGCGATAGATTGAAGCGGGGAGAGAGATCGAGAGGGTCGTCGACCCGGTCGTATCATTGCGAAGAGAGGCGGACATTATTTGAACTCCGGCAACAGTTGATGTCCATGGATGTGATTTCTAGTTGCCCTGATGTCAACAACGCTCTCATCGGATGAATTCTTCTCTTTGACGGCCGGCCCCTGCTCTACATACGATAAAGGACGTTATCAGGGGTGTAAGGGACCCTTAGAGGAATGGCGGCATTCGGTTGCGGTTAATGTTAGAAGACTTTGACGTTTGGATTCCGAACCCGACGACATCGACTAGCGCCACTTGCTCAAGTAGCTTTTGGCGACCAGCTTGGGCCTGGAACAACCTGTCCCAGCTCTGGCAGGATTGATGGGCGGGCACCCGGCAGCGATGGCCGATCGTAGCGAATTTCATGCGGATAAGGATACGATCGACAAAGTCCGCGCCTCGAAGGCCGGTCACGCCTTCCACGAGGCATGGGCTGCTCGCTCGGCGCTCGAACTGCTTCTTCCCCGCACCATGCTCATGGCGATCACGCTCGAGGGCTTTGACCAGGTCGACGAAGCCGACCTCGGCGTCGGCGCGGTCGAGATCGCCGATCTCGTGCGATATTTCGGTGCCAGCAACGTCGCGTGGGCAAGACGGACAGAGATCATCCAGTTCAAATACTCGATCGCAAGCGCCGAAAAGGCCGTTCGTGCCGCTGACCTGAGTTCAACGCTTACCAAATTCGCGAAAACGGATGCGGAGCTTCGCGTGGTGCACGGCGACGAGCATGTGCGCGCAACGGTGCGGTACGATTTTGCCACCAATCGGCCGATCCATCTCAACTTGGTTGCGGCGATCCAGGCGATATTGGCCGGGGACGCGAGTTCGGGCGATATCGCTACGCAATTGGGACAGCTCATAGCCGCATTAGCGAGCTATCCCCATCCGCCCTCGGAGTTGCTCAACCGGCTGTCCTTGTCCGGTGCGCTGGGTTCCCTTACCCAGGCCGAGGGCAATCTGGCGACAATGCTCGCCGCCTGGAGCGAACCGAGCGACCCTGACGCTGAGTTTCGGTTGTTAAAGTTGCGTAATCTTGTCCGGACTAAAGCTGGCCCCGGGAGCGAAACCGACAAGCGGATCAATCGTGTCGACGTTCTCGCGGAGCTGCAGGTCGACCACGAAGATCGGCTCTACCCAACTCCCGATGCATTTTCGGAAGTGAAGACAGTCATCGAACGATCAGTGCGCAACACGATCGTGACCATAGCGCGCGCACCGGGCCTCCCGCTAATCGTTCATGGCGCCGGCGGCATGGGCAAGACGGTCCTGATGCAGGGCCTGGCCGACCGGCTGCATGCCGATGGCCCAGTGGTGCTCTTCGATGGCTTCGGTGCCGGTCGGTGGCGGGATCCCGCGGACGGCCGGCATCGTCCCGAGCGCACCCTCGTCCATCTCGCGAACCTGTTCGCCGGCCAAGGCCTTTGCGACATCCTCCTCCCGATCGCCGACATAACAAGTTTGCTGCGAGCGTTCCGTAGAAGGCTCAAGCAGGTGGCCGCAGCCGCGCGCCAAGGCAACCCCGAGGCGGTGGTTACCCTCGTCCTCGACGCCATTGACCATGCCGGGCTGGCGGCTAAGGAATTCGGGACCCCGTCCTTTGCGCACGCGCTGTTGCGAAGCCTAAGCGTTTCTCCAATCGACGCCGTGCGCATTGTGGCATCCTGCAGAACCGAGCGGCTGGCGATCGCGGTGGGCGAGAGCACCCTTCGAGAGTTCCAAATCCCCAGTTTCAGCGATGGCGAGGCCAAGGCGTTGATTTCTGCTCGGTTGCCGGACGCGCGACCCGAGGAAATCGCCGCATTGCTTACCCGCTCAGGACGCAATCCACGCTGCTTGGCGGGTCTGATCGACGCCGGTCGGCCATTTGACCCAGTGTCAATGCCCGGCGGCGATAGTGATGCCGCTAAGGACGTGCTCGATGCGTTAATTGAGAAAAGACTGGCCGACGCGCGTCAGGTCGCGATCGACCGGGGAGCAAGCGCCAGAGAAATCGACTTTCTCCTCGCCGGGCTGGCGCTCCTTGCGCCACCGGTTCCGGTGAATGAGCTGGCATTGGCACATGGACTGTCTGTGGAGCAGGTTGAGAGCTTCGCGTCGGATCTGTCGCCGCTGCTTGAACGCACTCCGCACGGTCTCATGTTCCGCGACGAACCAACCGAGACGCTCATTCGCAAGCGTTACGGCCAGACCGATCACGATCGCCGGAAGGTAGTCGAGGCGCTCGGGTCGCGCCAGGACGTCTCCAACTATGCGGCGCGCGCACTGCCTGCACTGCTGACGGCGCTAGGCGACGCCGACCAGCTGTTCGCCCTCGCTTTCGAAAAGCGCGTTCCGCCAGGTGCGTCGCAAGTCAGCATGCGTGATATCCGACTGGCGCGGATCACGGCGGCGTTGACGCTGGCGGGTAACCGTCAACGGCACGACGATCTTCTACGACTGCTTCTCGAGGCCTCGTTGGTCGCTGCCGGGCATGAGCGATCGGACCGGTTCTTATACGAGCACCCTGACCTTGCGGCAGTCGCCGGTGACGCCGAAGCGTTGCGCCGTCTGGCATCGACCACAATCGGATGGCCGGGCGGCAAGCATGCGTCACTTGCGCTCGCCCACGCCTTTTCAGGTGATCTGGACGAGGCACGCCGCAACGGTCGCCGGGCGATTGACTGGCATAATTGGGCGGCAAAATCCGATCGCCGTGCCGATTGGAATGGTCACGACGCCTCGCGCGGATGGGGTGATGTCGGCTTCACCTATGTCGAAATGCTGGCGGGCAACGACGTTCGTGTCGTCCGGTTCTATGCAGGACGCGGTGAAGCGGAAGCCTATGCAAAGTTCAACGACCTGTTCGACCTGCTTGAGCGGCACCGAAAATCGACGCAGCCGCCAACCGAACGGCTGACCCCTCGCCTGCGCCATTGCCGGTTGCGTTCGGCAGTCCTTTCTGCGGTCGCTTTGCGATACTCGGATCGTGATCCCGCGGGCGACACGCGGCTGCTCGCGCAGCTGGCTGCAGCGGTTCCAAACGACGAAAGGGTCGAAGGTCTCTCTTTTGACAGCTTACTGGCCGCCGCACGTGCCTTCCACCTTGGCCTGATCGAGAGCGCGGTCGCGATCCTTAAGAACGCGAAGGCCCACGTTTCAAGCATCCACGACTATTCGAGTTACTGGCCAGTCGACCGTTCCGTCGATGGAGCCGTGCTCGCGGCGGGCGTCAAGGCGGCGATCCGGAGCAAATCCGTAACTCTGTTTGATATTATGCCGAGGGAGCTGCTTGCCATCGTGCCCAAAAGCACGCATGCGCGCGGACCGGCGGCCTTTGTTCGGGTATTGAAAGCCAAACTCGCTGAACCGCGCTATGACGGCACCGCCCGGGGGAGGCGGGGGACAGGCATCAAATCCAAACTTCGCTCGGACTATGCGCGAACGCTGAGTCACCGGATCGAGCCACTGCTGAAATACGCCCAGGCAGTGGCGGATGTCGTCCGTCCGCCGAACCATCAAACACGGGAGGCAATGGTCAGCGCTGCGCTGGAGCTGCTGACGCAGGATGTCGCGAATGCGAGCGACTATCCTTATCGTGATGGAAAGGCATATCGAGCTCGCGTCGGCTTCCGCGTCATTTTCTCCGTGGCGGACGCGCTTCACCTGCTCGAGCCCGGCATCGCCGACAAGCTCGTGGACTGGTTGGCGGCCGCGCCGGGGTTGTTTACGCCACAGCTGACCGGAGTGGTGCAGCGCCTCTCCCGCATCCCTTCCTGTCATACCGCCGCACTGAAGTTGGCGAGCGTCGTGGAACGCCGTATCCAGCTCGACACTGATGTTGCCTCACGAGTCTCTGCCTATGGCCTGCTGGCGCGCGCCGTCTGGCGGGTCGACATCGCCGAAGCGGCAGTATATTTTCGCCGCGCTCTCGATCTTGCCGAGGCGATTGGCTCGGACGATTTCGACCGGACCAATCATCTGCTCGAGCTGACCAGCCACTATTCCGGTCCGGAGCTACCGCCCCAGGCGGGACATACGCTCGCGCGGATCCTCGAGCTCAATCAGTCTGACGACAGCAAGTTTCCGTGGATCGAATATGCGAGGACCATGGTGCCCGTCAGCGGGCTTGCCATTTTCGCAACAATCGCCAGGCTTGATGATCGTGGTGCCGCTCGCCTCGGGCTTTCCCTAGGCCCAGCATTGACCGTCCTCGTGCGAAGCGGGAAGCTTTCTGCCGATCTTGCCGGTGCAATAATCGGTCTAGCTCCGCCGCAAGAAGCGTGGACTTGGAATCTCGCTGATTTCGCGGCTGCAGTGCTCGACAAGCTGTCGCGTTACAAGCTCCGCTGGTTCTTCGAGATTTTGTTGATCGAGATCGACCGCACGGATCAGCTCTCTCCATCGTCCATGACCATTGATCCGTTGTACAAGCTCGCGCAACGTCACCTTGCTGCAGGGGACGCGCTGCGCGATCGCTTCGAGGCGCTTGCGGCACGCCGCGTGTGCAAGGAGCGCCCCACTTCCATGCCCGAGCTTGCTGTTGAATCTGAATTTACTCCATATCCCGCACCGCTTGACGATCCAGATGCTATCGATTGTGCGGTGCTGAGCGGAGACGGCGGTCCATCCGGACAGCGCCGGCCGGCGCAAACGCTAGGCGATCTGGCCGCGCATGCGATTACGCCCAAGCAAAGGCTCAAGTTCGTGGAAGCGGTGGTGGAGTCTAGCGCACCGAGACTTTTCGACAAGATCACGGCCCTTGAGGACCCGCTGAAGGATTGGGCGGCTGCCTCACCCGCGCTCTATGAAGCCTTGCCGTCGCTTGCCTTGCGATTGGCCGACAAGCATCCGCGCGAGCTGGTAGGCTCCGGCAGTGATGCCTGGGGCGGATGGCGGCATCTGGTGCGCGACTTTCGAGCAAATGAGCCCGCTCTTGTTGAACGCGTCGTCGCCGCATTAAGCCCAGAGGGTGACGAGCTTGGCGGCAATGCCTGGCTCGCCCTGGCGGCAAAGCTGGCGCCGGCGACATCCGCCGATGCGTGCGCTACCGGGATGGAGCGCTTTCTGGCACTAAGCGCGGACCTGTTGCCGAATGAAGTCGGGGACGGCCCCTGGGAGGCCCACTTCGCCGTCCCGGGTGAAGCCGGGGAGGTCGTCGCGGGGTTGATATGGGCACGTCTGGGACATCCCACCGCCGCGATCCGATGGCGCGCCGCCCACGCGATCCGGCGTCTCTCCACGATCGGGGGCTTTGATGTGGTGAGTCGTATCGTCAACCGGTTCGAGCGAGTGGACGCGCTCCCATTCGGCGACGTCAAGCTACCCTTCTACCCGCTTCACGCTCGGCTCTGGCTTCTGATGGCGCTCGCCCGGACTGGACATGACGCGCCGCAAGAGATTCTCTCGCATCGCGCGGTGCTCGAAAAAGTCGCGTTCTCGACCGAGTTTCCCCATGCCATCATGCGTGCCGTGGCGGTTGACGTGCTTCGCCTGATTCTGCCTGCCATTTCGGACCCATTCGATCGCGATCAACTTGCTCGTCGGCTGGACGCGGCCAACCGCTCGCCATTTCCGCATGCCCCAAGGACCGACTATTACGAGATGCGTTACATCCAGCGCCCAGCCGACAAGCCTCGCCCTGCCGATGTTTTCCACCTCGACTATGATTTCAACAAATATCAGGTCGAGCGGCTGTGCCGCGTGTTCGGCTGCGCAGGTTGGGAAGTCGAGGACCTCGTGCACAAATGGGTGAGGCGGTTCGATGCGGGCGTGATGTACATGCGCGATTGCCCGCGCAGCTCGAGCTACGACGAGTCCTGGTCGTCGGGCTATGTTCCGGACCGCGACCACTACGGCGGATATCTTGGTTGGCATGGCCTGATGCTTGCCGCCGGAGAGCTTCTAGCTTCACGCGCGGCGACCGAGGAGCATTGGGATGGAGATGCCTGGACCGCCTTCCTGGCGGAATACAGTATTACGCGGCGCGACGGGCTGTGGCTCGCGGATGCCAGCGACCCCTTTCCGCTGGATCTGCCCTCCGAAGCCTCGCTCGCAATGCCGGGACCCGGAGAGGCAAGCAAGCCTAACGAGGACCTTGCATTGCTGGCTCCAATGCTGGGTATCAGCGACGGGGAGCTGCGTGGAGACTGGCTTCCCGTCGAAGGTCACTGGTCGTTGAGCAACGACCTCAACGCCTCTGTCTATACCGTCCTCGCGGGCAGACGGGACGCCAGGAACCTGATCATGGCCCTGCTGGCCAAGGAGCCATTCTTTCAATGGCTTCCTCATGATGACGACGAGATCGCTCGTCATTTCGGCCGGGAGGGGCATTCCATACGCGCCTGGATCGGGCGCGACGAACATCCGGAGCGCAAATTCGACCGGCAGGACCCATATGCGGCCACCTCGTCGACCGATCGCCCACGACCCCTCTCCTGGGTTCGTGACGCCCTTGGCCTTACAGCAGAGGGTGAGGCTTCGCGAAAATGGGCTTGGAAGAAGGGCGTCGCCTTCCGGGCAGATGCTTGGGGCGCGGAGGGCGGTCGTGGCGACAGCGCCTGGAGCGAGGACGGCGCGCGGCTATTCGCCCATCGCGACGCAGTGATGACCTTGCTGCAACGAACGGACTTCACCTAGTCGGTCATCTGAAATTGCAGCATTACCACCGAGGAGAGTCATCGATGCGTGCGGGCGATACGCGTGCCTTCACCTTCCGATCGCTGACCTTCTCGATCGACCCGCAAGGCAAGGTAGGCGCGCCCCGGGGGCTGTCCCGGGCAGCACGCGCCGCGCTGCAAATGATCGAGCCGCGCGACCGCCACGAACTTCACATCATCTTCAAGGCGTTCGCCGCGCTCGACCGAGTTTAGGCTGGTTGGCGGAGGATGTGCATCTGCTTGGCGGCGCCTCGCCTGCGTCCTAGCTTAACCATATGCTTGGCATATGAAGGCCTTCCCGATCCGCGCGCTCACCGAGACCGATATCGATGGCATCGTGGAGGCCGCCGGTGGCGTTCGCGCGCATCCCGATGCTGACCGGCGTGAGGAGGTGGGTGCTGACTACGTGTTAGGTGCAACCGTTATCGAACTCAAACTCCTCGACGAGGAGGGATTTGACAAGCCTGAGCGGCAGGCAAAGCTCGCAGCCTTCTTCCGGGAAAGTCAGCCCGATCGGCCAGTGGTCGTTCTCGATGAGGAGCTGCTGCCACCTTCCATACAGCGCAAATACCGCATCACGATCGAGCAGCCGGTCAAGCGCGTTGTCATAAAGGCGAAGAAGCAGCTCGTCCAAACCCGCAGAGAAAAGCTCGGGACAACCGGATCGGTGCTCTGGATCTTCAACAACGGGTATACCGCGCTCAATCATGAAACGCTCGAGGCGCTCGTTGCTAACCGAATTCGACAGGACACTAGCAATATAGACGGTGTGATCGTTTCGGGCTGCTATTATCACAGTGATGGGTACGACAGCTACTTCCTATGGCCATGCAGTTATATCCCCATTCGTGTCGAGCATCCGTTTCCTGAATTTGATCTGCTGCAGGATAAGTTTCAGGATTTTACCAAACGGTACATGACCAAGCTTATGCAACAGATCGAGCCGATTGGAAGAAAGTTCGAGATTAAAGACCTTGTTTTTGATTATGACGGTATTTGCTATGTGCGGCCCGCACCAATAATGGGAAACCCATCGAAATTCTATATCCGGGACCGCCCACGTATCAATAGCGCAGGTTCCGATAGCGTTCCCGTGGTTGCGCTGATCGTGCCGAAACTGACCCGAGCCGGTCTGGAGACGATCGCCAGCATCGTTGGTGCACAACACGGTCCGCTATCGAACTGGGCGGGCTGGCAGCGGCATATTGAAAGCGCCCGGCAAGCCGCTATGCCGACCCAGCCGCTCGTACCGATCGGGGTCGAGACCGAAGTATGGCTGCGATGGTGCCAGGTCGAGCAGCGAACGCCGTCGCTCGATGCGCTCAACCAGTTCGCGCACGACCTGTTCGACGAGAAGATGCTCGCGATCCTGAAGACTGCACGCGAACGTAAGCCGGGAGCGATCGTGCCCAGCAGCTATACCCTCGCGGTGACCCAGGAGATCGGACAGGATCGGGCGAACGACGTGTCAGACATCGCGGTTGTACGTGAGCGCCTGACGGGCGCTACCATTATCCGGCCGATCATCGAGAATTTGAGGACGTATCATGAGCACGCCGCAATCCTTGCGGCTGCGTATGCGCTTGCCGAAGGCATCGACACAATCCTATGGTCAAAGAACCGCCGTCACGGGTGGGTATAAGTCTAGTCCGCGATATTCTTGTTTCGAAGATCTTAAGGTCGGTTATGCATGCGGCATGTGTAGCTATCGCTCCAACAGGCAACATCAATGGCAGCTTTAGGAACTTCGCAATATAGGCACGAATGACTGATGTGAGGTGCTTAGCAAAAGCTGATGCAGTTGCGATAACACCTGTTAGCCGGCGTCGGCTTGTAGCAGCCAATCCTCAGATCGCAGCCCCTCCACCCGTTTGAATTCCTTCAGGTTTCCGGTGATTACGACCAGACCCCGGCTCCGAGCATGCCCAGCGATCATCAAGTCATAGGATCCGATGACCAAGCCCCTGCGCTCCAGGTTGCTCCGGATCTCAGCGGTGTGGGCAGCCGCCTCGCTATCGAACGGCAGGACGCTCAACCGTGCTGCGAAGCGCTCCACTTCCTGCCGGTTCTCGGCTGGACGACCTGACTTCTCCGCTCCATAAAGCAACTCGAACAGCACGACATCTGAGATGCAGAGCGCGCTCGCTTCGGCATTGAAGCGCGGTCGGAGCCCAGCAGGACGATCTCGGATGATCCGAATGCAGAGATTGGTGTCCAGCAGATAGCGCAGCATCAGAAGCTATCGCGCACCTGCATCACCGGCTGGTCCCGCTCCCCAAGGTCAACCCCCGGCGCTTCGAAGAAATCGTCCCATGCCGCGTTGGCAGGCATGATGATGCGCCGCGGCCCATCCCGTAGGACTGCCACCTCATGCACGGTCTCATCGAACGCAACCGCTTTGGGCAGGCGCACAGCCTGCGAGCGATTGGACAGAAAGATCCTTGTATGAGCTATCACAAGCCGGCCCCACGAGATGTATATCCACTACGTATATACTAGTGGTGGCCTCACAGGAAGAGCTTAACGCTCAGACTTCCCGATCCTCGAGTTGCAGGCACCCATCGACCGAGAGACAGTCATGCCCGTGCCGGCTAAACAGCCGTCAGCCGAGTGTTTCCACACAATCTCGGTCACTATACGGCTGACGATGCTGGTCAGGTTGAGCCCCACTCCTCTACGACGAGAAGTAGCGCGGTGCGCGGCTGCTCGAGCAGGCTGTCCAGATCGTCCTCCGGACGGCCGAAATCGCTCTCGGCTGTCTTGCCGCCAAAACGCTCCCGCAAGCGGATGACTTGATCCAGGGTCACGCGACCACTCCATGATTCCGGCCAATCCCCGGGAGGCAGGTCGGCCTCCCTCGCAGCGATGTGGCCGTCCCAGCGACGCGCCATCCAGCGCCAGAGCACCTTCCCCTCGGTATCCAGTCCGATCAAGTCCACTGCCAGCGCCATCGAATCCCCTATCAAAACGTAAGTGGAGCACACCTTCAGGGTCAGGAAGTCACGCACCTTCCCAACGAAGGCAGCCAAGTTCTTTAGTTGACCATAATCATCCGGAGCATAGACCGTGGATTCGGCTCTTTGCTGGCGGCTTGCTGGTAGCATGCGCAAGACCGACCGGAGCATTACTCCACAGCCGAAGCCGGTAGAGCGGCGTGCCCAGGCTCCGCGGAAGCCCCGCCGCATCACTCCAACGCCGGTTGCGGTCGGCAATGGAGAGGACCCGAGAGTCATCCTGGGCCGGGTCGTTCACCGACACCGGATCAGGCTTGGCATCAGCCAGGAAGATCTGGCCGACCAGGTTGAGCTCGACCGCACCTATGTCAGCGGCATCGAGCGAGGAATCCGGAACCCGACGCTTCTGGTGCTGCTACGACTGGCGGTCGTGCTCGGCGTGACGCCAGCCGAACTGCTGGCAGAGCAACCTGGATCCGACAGCTCCTAGAGTACTAGGCCACTGCGTGTTCAGGCACGCCTGCCCTCGCCCGTCGCGTTCGGAAGCCCAACGCTAGACCCAGCTCTAGCCGTATTCACACCCCCATGGGCTGCCTGCCCTTGCCTCTTCCATCTGCCAGCTTCGTGCTGTGCGGGTGGAGCGGTTGTGACCTTGCGTCCCGCTGCAGTTCAAGTTAGCGACGTGAGATGTTCATAGGCATATGGATTATAGGCATCAAGGGTTACGCTCCATGAAAAAGCTCAGCGCGAAACAGCGCCCCCGGCCTCCACAGCCACGCCGGAAGACGTCCCGCCCCCCTCGTGTAGTTACCCGGCGGCCACGGGCAGGCCTGCTGGGCTTCCTGGTTCGCCTTCCGCCGGAGCCGAACCCTCACGAGACCCGGTCCGGTCAGCCACCGGTGCCGGTCTACCTTGGCTGGCGTGGCAGGGCACTGCATCTCAACCTGGCCATTGCGTTTGCCGAAGAGGCCAAGGCAGTCCAAGCCGCAGCATCCTTTCCAGGATCGGTGGTGGAACGTTGTAACGTGACTGAGATCCTTGAACAGGCGGATCCGCTGGGATGGCTGACGATTGCCATACCCGACCCCATCGAACGGAAGAGGACGTTCCACGTTGGGCAGGACCTCGATAGCGCCGAGATCGCAAGGCGGGCAGAGCTTGCGGACCGCCTGTTCGATGGAATGACGATCCCGGACGAGCGGGCGCCTCAGGACGAGACGGTCAGGAACTTCGTGATCGACGCGATGCTTCAGGATGAAGAGGTGGAATTTCAGCTTCTCGGTGGTTGATCTGAGATGGACGTCCAGGTGTTCCGGCCGTTGGTTTGGTTGTGCACCAGGCCCTTGCGGTACATTGGACCCTTTAGTCCTTTCGGCCCCTGGATCAGCGGCGTGCTGTTCGCTGCCTGCCTGATGCTGGTCGTAACCGTAGTGGGACCGCCCGTCGGCTACCTCATCCGCCACGTCTTGCGGCCGGAGCTTGCCCTGGTGTCGCACACCATTGGGTGGTGGCAGGCAGTCTGGTCGGCCTGATGACGACCGTGGTCAGCTGGACGGCGTAGCGTCACTCGGGCTGCCCATTCCCCCTACGCTGCCATCCAGGCGGCCCGGAACGGTAGCCGGTCCGGCTTCGTCGACCGCGGATGAACTCCCAGCTTGGGTCGTGACGGGACGACAGGAAGCCTGCAAGCTTTTTATAGGGGTGACCAACTTCTTTAAGTTGTTGCTTTCGTTCGTTTAATCGACCGCCGGCTGTCTGCTCTCAAGGAATTTGGGCGGCTTGATCGACCACTGAGATCAGGTCGTGATGGGGAAAGGCGGCAAAACCGCCGGTTCCAAGCGCCTGGAGCGGCTTCGGACACCACGGTTTCGAGGTCGTCGGGACCGCTCTGCCTCCCAGGCGCTTGGATAATTCCGTCTACTCAACCCACAAGGCGTTGATTTAGCTAGACTTCGGATCAACAGCAAACGCTGGCCGCCTTTCTCCTTGCAAATCCTCTTGGCTCTTCAAGGGTCGTGAAAGGACCATTGCGAGGTGCGAACGACCATGTCCTTCGGCCTGAACGGCCACCTGTCGACCTCATCTCCCTTGCGGAAAGTGAGCGGGACAGCCGTCGGCGCCGATACAGCTGGTCTCGCTGCTCTGCAGACACTTGCTCGAGCTCTGGGGAGCCAAGCCGCCCTCGACGCTCTGCGCGCGGAGCCGTCTTCCGAACCAACCCGATCCAAAGGAACAGGCCTGTGAGCCCAAACACGAAGCCGCGTCCGCGGCTGCTCAGCATCGAAGAAACCGCGCTCGAACTGCACGTTTCGGCCAAGACAATCCGGCGTCTGATCGAGCGCGGCACCCTGACGGCGCGCCGGATCAACCGGTGCCTGCGGGTGAGCCAGGACGACCTCCGCCTCTACCTCAACCAGGTGCGGACGTGATGTCCACGAGCGGGCGCGAAAGTCACTGATAGTCAACGACCTGAGCAATTCTCGTTAATACTTACTCCCAGCAAAGTTAACCTTTCCTCGTGGACAGTCTATGCTTTTGTCCACTAGGATCAACTTGCGGATACAGGAGTCCATCGTGGACCAGCACGCCATCCCCTTCCCTACGCAGTTGGATAGGTTCGACCCGGGAGATCCTGCGTCCCTGACTGGCCGCGCGGACGCTACCTTGGGTGACGTGATCGCCATCGTGACGGCCGACATCTCCCTGTCGGTCACCCATCGGCGGGACCTTCTGTCGGCGCTGCGTCGCCTGGCGGAGATGCTAGGCCATGACCCTCGGCTCATCCCGGCCACCCCCGAGGGGCTGCGCGTGGCCTTCAAGACGATCGTGCCGGTTGCCCATGGCATCAAGCGCCACCGCTGGAGCAACATCCGCAGCCGCGTCCTGGCCGGCGTGGCGCTTGCTGGCATCAAGGTCATGCCTGGCCGTTCGACAGGCACGCTGACGCTGGCCTGGGCAACGCTGATGGGGGTTCTCCCGCAGCAGCGCGCCCGCCTCGGCCTCAGCCGCTTCATGCACTACTGCAGCCGCCACGGCATCGCCCCCGAAGAGGTCGACGAGACCACCTTCGACCGGTTCCGGACGGCGCTGGAGACCGAGAGCACGGCGTCGTCGCCGCAGAAGCTGCATCGTACCGCGGTTGCCCAGTGGAACCTGGCGGTCGGAGCGGTGCCCGGCTGGCCTGGGACCCGTACCACCCTGCCGCGGAATGGCCGCACCTACTCCCTTGCCTGGTCCGCCTTCCCGCAGAGCTTCGTCACGGACGTCGAGGCGTTCCTCGGCCGCTCCAGCAGCACCGGTCCTTTCGCGGACGAGTATGTCCGTCCGCAACGCCCCAGCACGATCGTGCACCAGCGTAAGCAGATCCAGCAGATGGCGAGCCTGCTGGTTCTCGGCGGCACGCCGACGGACGCGGTGACAGGTCTGGCCGTGCTGGTCGATCTGGCCAACGCCCAGACGATCCTCAAGGGAGCCCACAAGCGCCTGGGCGACGGTGCGTCGCATCTGCACGGAATGGCCAATCTGCTCAAGGTGATCGCCGCCAACTGGACCCGCTCGGCACCGGGCCTCGTCAAGCAGCTGACGACCTACACCAGGCGCCTTGCGCCGACGTCGCGCGGCATGACGGAGAAGAACCGCACCCGCCTGCGCCAGTTCGACAACACCGACAACCTGCACATGCTGCTCGATCTGCCGCGGCGCGTGTTCGGCGAGCTCAAGTCGGTCAAGCACCCTACCCGTGCCGCGGCCCTGCGTGCCCAGTTTGCCATGGTCATCGAGCTGCTGACCGCGGCACCGATGCGGTTCAGCAACCTGGCCTCGCTCGACCTGACCCGGCACATCCTCACGACCGGTCGCGGGGCGCGCCAGGTGCTGCACATCGTCATCCCGGCGAACGAGGTGAAGAACAGCGAGCCCTACGAGGTCGCCATCCCGGCCAGGACGGCAGCCCTGCTCGATGTCTACCGCTCGCGCTACCTGCCCCTGATCAGCACCGTGCCGACGCCGCTGCTGTTCCCGAGCAACAAGGGCAAGCGCCGCGACTGCACCACCTTCACCAGCGGGCTGTCGAAGTTCATCGAGCGCGAGACCGGCCTGCTGATGAACGCCCACCTGTTCCGCCACCTGGCGGTCTCGCTCTACCTGGAACGTCACCCGGAGGACCTCGAGACAGCCCGCCGCATCCTTGGCCACAAGAGCCTCGTCACGACCATGCGCTTCTATGCCGACATCAAGACCGCCACCTCCTTCTCGCGCTACGACGAGATGCTCGACGGGCTGAGGTCCCACTCATCGCCGCGCGGCAAGTTCCACGGCACCGGGCGTGGGAGCCGCTGAGATGCCCCGCTGGAACCAGACGCCGGAGAACCGCTGCATGCCGTTCGACGAATGGCCGGCGCAGGACCAGGAGGCCTGGCAGGCTGCCCTGCAGCCGGCTGGCCTCCTCGAGGATGGCGGCGTTGCCGCCAACTGGGCGGCTGGCAGTCGCAGGATGGCGATCGACGGCTATGGCCACTGGCTCGGCTGGCTGGATCGCACCGAACAGTTGGATCCCACCGCCTCGGCGGCAAGCCGGGCAACGCGGGAACGCGTGCAGGCCTATGCGGAGGCAGCAGCCAACCGTCTGGCGCCGATGACCGTCCAGACCCGGATCAACGAGCTGAGCCGTAGCCTGCGGGCGATCGCCCCGGAACAGGACTGGAAGTGGATTGCCCGGGCCGCTGATCGCCTACGGAGCCAGGCCGTCCCGGTCCGGGAGAAGCGCCCGCGCATGCAGGACGCACAGACGGTGGTCGACCTTGGGGTCGACATGATGCGGCGTGCCCACGCGAGCGACCCGCACTTCGCAGTCCAGCGCGCCGTGCTCTACCGCGACGGGCTGATCATCGCCTTGCTGGCCTGCCGGCCGCTGCGCATGCGCAGCTTTGCAGGGTTGACCCTGGAGCAGCATCTTGTCCGCCGCGGCAGCACCTGGTGGATGGTGCTGGGGGGCGCCGACACCAAGACCCGCAAGCCGATGGAGATGCCCTTCCCTCGGATGTTGGTCGACTGCCTGGAGCTCTACCTGGAACAGCATCGTCCGGCGTTGCTGGTCGGCAGACCGAAGCCCGGTTTGGTGCGGCCGCCGACCTCGGCGCTCTGGATCGGCAAAGGTGGTCGCATGATGGGCGCGGATGCCATCGCGTTCCAGATCAGGCGCCATACCGAGGTCGCCTTCGGGGTCTCGATCAACCCGCACCTGTTCCGCGACATCTGTGCAACGTCGATCGCGATCGAGGACCCGGAGCACGTGCGCATGGTCGCTGCGATCCTCGGCCACACGTCGCTGGCCACCTCGGAGCGACACTACAACCAGGCTCAGACGCTCGAGGCGTCGCGTCGTCACCAGGCGTCGGTCGAGGTGACGCGGCGCGAGATCGCAAGCCAGCAGCGCTAAGCTCAGCAAGTCGGCAGACACACCAATCAGAGCTGCGGAGGCAGGGCGCAACGATCAGGCTTTAGGGCAATTGGTATAAAGTTGTGGCTTCCTTCCTTCGTTACGCAACATGTCGTGGTTGAGCCAGCTCTCGCTGGCGACCTTTCGCCTTACCTGATTATCGAACCTGCCAAACCGCGGGTCGGGAAGGCTCGCCGCGACGGCGTGAGACCTGTCACGGGACCAGTCCTCCGGTGCGGCCGGGCGGCCAATCGTTAACTCGGTGCGAGACGCCGCAGTCGAGCTCATGGACGAGGATGCGCGAGCGCTCGAGCTCGACCGGGTCGTGGGTGGTCAGCAGACGCTCCACCACACGGTCGCAGGCGATGTGAAGCTTTCGGTCCGGCATCCTGTCAATGGTGAGCAGCACCAAACTACCCACGAAGCCCATCGTAATTGCTACGATGGGGCCTGAATAGATTGTCCAGGAGCGACGTAGGCTTTGAAGGGTTTCGAACATCGAAGCGTTCACTTTCCGGTAGGCTTCTTGGGTCGTTCCCATGCGTGCTGCGATCTCGGCTAGAGCCGGGCCCGGGCTGCAGCTTGGCGCGCATCGACCATTTCGCCTACCAAGGCAAAGACGAGTTCGAGACGATCATATTCGGCTTTGACCTTGGGATCTACGTCCACCAGCGCTTCGGCATGGCTTCGCTCAGCCCTAGACCGATGCCGTATGGTCGCTTCCGCTTGGCACGAGATGGATATCGAGACGACGATCGATCGCAGCGGCATAGCGTGCGACCAGATCGAAGGTCGGCATGTGCCGGGCGGTCTCCAGCCGGGCGACGACAGATTGGGTCGTGCCCATGCGAGACGCGATCTCGGCTTGGGTCAGGCCGGCAGCCTGACGCGCCTCGATCATCTCGCCCACCACGGCGAAGATGGGTCCGAGACGGTCGTATTCGGCTCTGACCTCGGGATCGATCAGCAGCTTCTGCTTCAGCTTAGCGAGGCTGGTCATGACTTGATCTCCTGAGCCCGCCTCGCGGCCAACTCCAAGGCCGCTCGGGGCGTTTTCTGGGTCTTCTTCACGAAGGCATGTACCACGATGATCCGACGGCCGACCGCCGTGATGTAGATCGCTCGGGCAATCCCATCCCTACCGTTGAACCGCATTTCCCAGAGCTTGTCCTGGAGGTGTTTGACGTGCGGCTGTCCGATCCTCTCCAGGCCTATGGCCTCGATCCGCTCGGCCAGGCGCAGGAAGGCAGCCTGCATGTCCTTGGGTAGTGCCGCGATCTCGTTATCGACGACAGCTCCAAAGGTCTCGACGGTCCAGGTCATAGCTCGCATAGCCGGTACATCGGCATAATAGCATTCGTGCTATATCTTTCGACAGCCTCTTGTTCGACCTGCCGGCGACAGGTTGATCTGTAGGGATGCCTTCGTCCCAACAAACTTCAGCGGCGGCGCGTAGGTGCTACGTCTCCTATACGTTTCAAAGCTTGCCATACCGTTTATCTCGACCGGCTAGAGGATGGCTAAGGACACCCAAATCTGAGGCAAGAAGCCGCCAGCAACAGGACGGCGCCGACCGAGACGCTATCTGGTCTGGTGGAGCGCGTGACCTACCACAACGCGGAGAACGGCTTCTGCGTGTTGCGGGTCAAGGCGCGCGGGCAGCGTGACCTGGTGGTGGTGGTCGGCCATGCCGCGGTGATCAACGCGGGCGAGTTCATCAGCGCCACCGGCTGGTGGATCAACGACCGCGAGCACGGACTGCAGTTCAAGGCGGCCACCGTGGTCACCACCCAGCCGACCACGCTGGAGGGGATCGAGAAATATCTCGGCTCGGGTATGATCCGGGGGATCGGGCCGACCTACGCCCGGGCTTTGGTGACGGCGTTCGGCGAGGCGGTGTTCGACCTGATCGAGCAGGAGCCGGCGCGGCTGCGGGAGGTGACTGGCATCGGTGCCAAGCGCGCCAGCCGCATCGTTGCCGGCTGGGCCGACCAGAAGGCCATCCGCGAGATCATGCTGTTCCTGCACGCCAACGGCGTCGGCACCTCGAGGGCGGTGCGGATCTTCAAGACCTACGGGCAGGAGGCGATCGCGCTGATCACCGAGAACCCCTACCGCCTGGCTCGCGACATCCGCGGCATCGGCTTTCGCACCGCCGACCAGGTCGCCGCCAAGCTCGGCATCGACAAGCAGGCGATGATCCGGGTGCGGGCGGGGCTGTCCTTTGGGCTGGCGGAGGCGACCGGCCAGGGCCACTGCGGGCTGCCGGTGGCCGAACTGGTCCGCAGCACGGCGGAGCTGATCGAGGTCGAGGCCGGCCTGATCGAGACTGCACTCGGGCTGGAGCTGCAGGACGGCGCCCTGGTGGCCGACACCGTGGGTGACGAGCCCTGCGTGTTCCTGGCCGGGCTCTACCGGTCCGAGCAGGTGATCGCCGAGCAGTTGCGCCTGCTCTCCTCCGACCAGCCGCCCTGGCCGGCGATCGACGTGGCCAAGGCGATCCCCTGGGTGGAGGGCAAGACCGGCCTCAAGCTGGCGCCAAGTCAGGTTGAGGCGCTGCGGCTGGCGGTGCAGAGCAAGGTTCTGGTGATCACCGGCGGCCCGGGCGTGGGCAAGACCACACTGGTAAACTCCATCCTCAAGGTGCTGGGTGCCAAGGGCGTCGAGGTGGCGCTGTGTGCGCCGACCGGACGGGCCGCCAAGCGGCTGACCGAGAGCACCGGGCTGGAAGGACGCACCATCCACCGGCTGCTGGAGGCGGATCCGAAGACCGGCGGCTTCAAGCGGGGCGAGGAAAGCCCGCTGGCGTGCGACCTGCTGGTGGTGGACGAGGCCAGCATGGTGGACGTGCCGCTGATGCGCGCCCTGCTCAAGGCGCTGCCACGGGAGGCGGCGCTGCTGCTGGTCGGCGACGTGGACCAGCTACCGAGCGTGGGGCCGGGTCAGGTGCTGGCCGACGTGATCGGCTCGGGCGCGGTGCCGGTGATCCGGCTGACGGAGGTGTTCCGCCAGGCGGCGCAGAGCCGGATCATCACCAACGCGCACCGTATCAACCAGGGTCAGATGCCGGAGCTGACGGCGCCGGAGGGATCGGACTTCTTCTTCGTCGAGGCGGACGAGCCGGAGGATGCGGCAGCCAAGCTGCTGACGGTCATCACCAAGCGCATCCCCCGGCGGTTCGGGCTGGATCCGGTGCGCGACGTGCAGGTGCTGTGCCCGATGAACCGGGGCAGCCTGGGGGCCC
>CAXUEL010000016.1:0-33658 GCA_964249915.1 uncultured Acetobacteraceae bacterium
GAGGCGCGCGGCCGGGCCGGTCAGGGGGCGAAGCCGTTGGTCAGCAGCGGCGGGCCCTGGCTGTCGTCGTGCGGCGTCTCGTTGGTGATCGGCCCGTCGTAGCCGGACGAGCAGGCGGCGAGCGGCAGGCCGGCTGCGGCGATGGCGGCGAGGCCGGCCAGGATCGCCAAGGACCGCCGGATGGTGTTCTGCATGACGCGGCCCCCGCCGTTCCGAGGGGACCGGATTAGGACGCGGGTCCCGCCCGGGTCAAGGCACGGGCCGCCGGATGCCGCAGGCGTGACGACCGGCGTGTCGGGCTCGTCGGTCCGGTGCCTCATCCGGCCGGGACCGTGGTCGCTGCGGCGCTGGCCTGGCCGTGCCGCGACTGCAGCGGCAGGAACGCGGCTCCCAGGGCGGCGGCCTGGTTGCCGATGCTGCCGAGCCGCAGCTCGACCGGAGGCGCCGGCATCCCGCCGAGCAGGATCGCCAGGCGTTCCAGCAGCGCCTCGATCAGCGGGCGCGGCAGGTTGCCGTCCAGGATGATGGCCTGGACGTCGAGCAGGCTGGCGGTGGTCAGCAGCGGCACGACCAGGGCCTCGGCGCAGTCCCTCAGCCATTCCGACACCAGCGCCTCGTGGCTGCGCATGACGGCGTGCAGGTCGCCGGCACGCGCGACGTCGACGCCGTGGGCGCGCAGATGCCGGATCAGGGCGGATCCGGAGGCGCGCCGGAACAGGCTGGTCGGGTCGGCCGCCGCCGTGCCGGGCGGAGTCGGGCGCGCGGAAGGAACCGGGATCGCCTGCATGCCGCCGGCCCGGCCGTTGGCGCCGCGCCGTGTGTCGCCGCCCAGCACGATGCCGGCGCTGATCGAGCTGTTGAGGTAGACGCAGAGGAAGTCGTCCAGCTCGCGGCCGTGGCCGCAGAACAGCTCCGCCAGGGCGACGGCGGTGCCGTTGCTCTCGCCGAACACCGGGACGTCCAGCAGGCCGCGCAGCTCGGCCGCGAAGTCGACGGACTGCCAGGCCTGCAGCAGCTCGGGCGGCAGCTCCGCCTCGGACAGGCAGGGCTGGAAGGTGACCGGCAGCGCCAGGCCGACGCCCACCAGGCGGTCGCGCCGCGACGGGGCGAGGGCGCGGCGCAGCTCCCTGACGCCGCGCAGCGCCAGCTGCACCGCCTCGGGCGGCTCCGGGTCGGGGCGCTCGAAGCGGCGGCTCTTGAGCACGGTGCCGGTGAAGTCGATCAGCAGCGCGTCGATGGAGCGGCGGCCCAGCTTGATGCCGATCGCGTAGGCGCCGGCGGAGTCGAGGCGGAGCATGGTGGCGGGCTGGCCGCGCTGGCCCATGCGCCGCCCGGTGCTGGTGATCAGCCCCTGCTGCTCGAGCGACTGCACGATCTGGCCGACCGTGTTCTGGGTGAGGTTCAGCTGCCTGGCGAGGTCGGGCTTCGACGCCTCGCCGAGCCGGCGCAGCACCGTCAGCAGGCGGCGCTCGTTGTAATGCCGCACGGCGGTGGAGTTGCCTCCCTGGCCGGCCGCGACGGGGTGGATCTGCCTGCTCATCAAGGACGCCCGCTCGCCGGTTCTGCCGCCGGTCATGGCGGTAGAGATGGCATCTTCGGGGTGCCTGTGGAAGCGGATTATTTAGCTAGGGTGAATTAATCGGCTTGACGTCGCCTGAGTTTTGTAGGAGCAAGGGGCCAGCAATTTCGTCAGCCGCGACGGCGTAACGTGTCCGGATAATCCTATCCCCAGGGGCAGGGTCAACCGGGTGCTGTTACTAATCTGCCAGCTGTGGCAGAGCCGCCACGGTGGGTGCGGCTGCTGGTTCAAGAATCAAGAAGCGTTCGGAGGAACATCATGTCGAGACCATCCAGGGCGACGCTCCGCTCAGCCTGGCGCGTGCACCGCCAGGCCCTGCTCACGGCCGGGGCGGTGATCGCCCTCGGCTCGGGGCCGGCCTTCGCCCAGCTCGACTCGGGCACCGGCCTGGTCGCCAGCTCGAAGGTGAGCAACGTTCCGGGATCGAACTTCGGTATGCCGCCGCTGCCGGCGCCGGAAGCGCTGGTGCCGCAGGTGAACCAGTACCTGTCGCAGTACGGCGCCGCGGTGCTGCTGGACAACGTCAACGAGTTCGATGGCATCATCAGCGGGCCGCATCAGGAGTCGGGCAACGCCGGCCAGTACGGCCTGGAATACGACCAGGACTGGTACAAGCTGGCTGGCATCCCAGGGCTTGAAACCCACGCCATCGCGGTCGGCCGCTACGGCATCAACGTCGGACCGAACTTCGGCGACACCCTGGACCAGACCCAGGAAATCTACGGCGCCGGCGGCAACGTCGCCATCCACCTCGTGTTCTTCTATGCGGAAGAAACGCTGGCGCACGGACGGGTCAACGTCGCGGCGGGCCGGTTCCCGATGGAGAACGACTTCGACTCGAACCCGCTGAACTGCAACTTCATGAACAACTCGCTGTGCGGCAACGCCAAGGGCATCACCGACAACAGCGCCAACGCGTCCTATCCCGACGCGCAATGGGCGATCCGCCCGCGCATCCGGCCGATCCCCTCGGTCTACGTGCAGACCGGCATCTACTTCACTGAAGACAACACCTACAGCGCGACCAACGGCTACCGGTCGGGCTTCCACCTCGACGGCGCGCACATCAATGGCGAGGCGTTCCCGGTCGAGATCGGCTACGAGCCGAAGATCGGCCGCGACGCGATGCCGGGCCACTACAAGATCGGCTTCATGTACGAGAACCGGGCGCATGCGACCTGGGAGCTGCCGACTGTGACTCCGGAGATCCGCAAGGGCGGCTCGCAGGAGTGGGTGCAGTTCGACCAGATGCTGGTCCGCCAGGGTCCCGGCGCCACCGACGGCATCATCGTGATCGGCAACTACAACCACAACGACCCGCGCTACTCGGAGCGTGCCGACCAGTTCAACCTGGCCGCGATCGACCGCGACTTCTGGAAGGCTCGTCCGCTCGACACCATCGGCGTGCTGTTCAACTACCAGACCGTGTCCGCCCAGCTCAGCAAGGTCCAGAGCGAGGAGGAAGAGTTCGGGCTGCCGATCACGGGCAACTTCGGAACCTTCGCAGGCGCACAGGGCGTCCAGAACCACGTGTTCAACGTCGAACTGAACTACCAGATCCACGTCTTCCGCGGCGTGACCTTCGCACCGGACTTCCAGTACTTCATCCGTCCGAACGGCGAGGCCACCCTGCCCGACGCGGCCCTGATCGGCTTCAAGACCCACATCCAGCTGTTCTAGGCCAGCTGGTCCAGGCCGGATGGCATCGGGGCGGGCGGGCCGTATGGTCCGCCCGCTTCCCGTTCGTGGCGGGTGGCCCGGCGCCCTGCCCCGCCACGACGCCAGGGCGCATCGGCGGCGCGCCGACCGCTCCGTTTCCGTTGTTCCCGGGGTTGCGGCCGTCCGGGACGCCATCTCCTGACCCCCGGCGCGGTTCCACCGTTGACGCGCCTCGACCGCAATGACACGGTTGCCGCCTGCCGGCACGGGCCGGCCTACAAGAAAATGGTTCCGGGAGGACCTTCCATGTTCAAGCGCTTCGCCAGCCTGCGCATGCTGGCGGCGACCACTACCCTGTCGGCCGGGGTGATCGCCGCGGCCGGCGCCCGTGCCGACTCCACCATCACCGTCGCGACCGTGAACAACGGCGACATGGTGGTGATGCAGAAGCTGTCGGCGGTGTTCGAGCAGCAGCACCCCGACATCCACGTCCGCTGGGTGGTGCTGGAGGAGAACGTGCTGCGGCAGCGCGTCACCACGGACATCGCCACACACGCCGGGCAGTTCGACGTGATGACCATCGGCAACTACGAGGTGCCGATCTGGGCCAAGCAGAAATGGCTGGTGCCGATGGACAACCTGCCGGCATCCTACGACGTGAACGACCTGCTGCACCCGGTGGCGCAGGGCCTGACGTATGAGGGCAAGCTGTACGGGCTGCCGTTCTACGCCGAAAGCGCGATGACGTACTACCGCACCGACCTGTTCAAGAAGGCCGGGCTGACCATGCCGGCGCAGCCGACCTACGAGCAGATCCGGCAGTTCGCGGACAAGATCACCGACAAGGGCAACCAGGTCTACGGCATGTGCCTGCGCGGCAAGCCGGGCTGGGGCGAGAACATGGCCTACGTCACCACCCTGGTGGATGCCGAGGGCGGGCAATGGTTCAACAGCGCCTGGAAGCCCACCATCAACACCCCGGCGTGGAAGACCGCGGTCAGCTACTACGCCGACATCCTGAAGGCGGACGGGCCGCCCGGCGTGTCGTCGAACGGGTTCAACGAGACGCTGGCGCTGTTCTCGTCGGGCCATTGCGGCATGTGGATCGACTCGACCGTGGCTTCCGGCCTGCTGTTCGACAAGAAGCAGAGCCAGGTCGCGGACCGGGTCGGCTTCGCGCCGATCCCGACCGGTTCCTACACCGGCGGCCCGACCTGGCTGTGGAGCTGGAACCTGGCGATCCCGGCCTCGTCCAAGCAGCAGGACGCGGCGCGCACCTTCGTCACCTGGGCGACGTCCAAGGAATACGTGGCGCTGGTGGCCAAGCAGAACGGCTGGGTCGCGGTGCCGCCCGGCACGCGCCAGAGCACCTACGACAACCCGGACTACAAGGCAGTGGCGCCGTTCGCGGGCTTCGTGCTGGCCGCGATCAACTCGGCCAATCCGACCGGGCAGACGCAGCAGCCGCGTCCCTACACAGGCGCGCAGTTCGTGGCGATCCCCGAGTTCCAGGGAATCGGCACGCAGGTCGGCCAGACCATGGCGGGCGTGCTGACCGGGCAGGACACGGTGGACCAGGCGCTGGCCTCGGCGCAGTCCGCGACCGCGCGCACCATGCGACAGGCCGGCTACCCCAAGAAGTAGGAGCGCCCGTGTGATGTCGGCGACCTCGATCGGCGCCGGAAGCGTTCCGGAGGACGCGGCACCCGGCGCGTCCGCCCCGGCGCGCAGCCTCCTGGTGATGCCGTCCGTGCTGGTCCTGCTGGTGTGGATGATCGTCCCGCTGGTGATGACGCTGTGGTTCTCGTTCAAGAACTACAACCTGCTCGACCCGACCACGCAGGGCTTCGCCGGGATCAACAACTACGCCTACCTGGTCACCGACCCGGACTTCTGGGCCTCCTTGCGCAACACCCTGGTGCTGCTGGCCTCGGTGCTGGTGATCACTGTGGGGCTCGGCACCCTGCTCGCGGTGCTGTTCAACCAGCCGTTCCCCGGGCGCAACGTCGCCCGGGTGCTGGCGATCTCGCCGTTCTTCGTCATGCCGACGGTGGCCGCCCTGGTGTGGAAGAACCTGATGATGCACCCGATCTACGGGGTGCTGGGGGTGGTCGCGCACGCCTTCGGGATGCAGCCGGTGGACTGGTTCTCGCAGTATCCGCTGGCGTCGGTGATCGCCATCGTGTCGTGGGAATGGCTGCCGTTCGCGCTGCTGATCCTGCTGACCGCGGTGCAGTCGCTCGACAACGAGCAGCGCGAGGCGGCCCGCATGGACGGCGCCGGGATGATCGCGCAGTTCTTCTTCATCACCCTGCCGCACCTGTCGCGGGCGATCAGCGTGGTGATCATGATCGAGACGATCTTCCTGCTCAGCGTGTTCGCGGAGATCTTCGTGACCACCTCGGGCGGGCCGGGCAACGCCACCACCAACCTCGCCTTCCTGATCTATGCCCGCGCGCTGCTGCAGTTCGACGTCGGCGGCGCCTCGGCCGGCGGCGTGGTGGCGATCCTGCTGGCCAACATCGTCGCCTTCTTCCTGGTGCGCACCGTCGCCCGGCGGCTGGAGACCTGAAATGACCGACAGCCTGGGCAAGCGGATCCTCGTCGCCGTGCTGGGGTGGACGGTGGCGCTGCTGCTGTTCTTCCCGATCCTCTGGATGGTGCTGACCAGCTTCAAGAGCGAGACCGACGCGATCACGGCGCGGCTGTTCTTCACGCCGACGCTGGCGTCCTACGGCGAGGTGTTCGCCCGCGCGGACTACCTGGCGTTCGCCTTCAACAGCATCGCCATCTCGCTCGGCGGCACGGTGGTGGCGCTGCTGCTGGCGATCCCGGCGGCATACTCGATGGCGTTCCACCCGACGCCGCGCACGCGCGGCACCTTGCTGTGGATGCTGTCGACCAAGATGCTGCCGCCGGTGGGCGTGCTGGTGCCGATCTACCTGCTGTTCCGCACCACCGGGCTGCTGGACACCCGCTCCGGACTGATCGGCATCTATGCGCTGATGAACCTGCCGATCGTGGTCTGGATGCTGTTCACCTTCTACAAGGAGGTGCCGCACGAGATCCTGGAGGCCGGACGCATGGACGGCGCCAGCACCTGGGGCGAGGTGTGGCACCTGCTGATGCCGCTGACCCTGCCCGGGGTCGCCTCCACCGGGCTGCTGTCGCTGATCCTGTGCTGGAACGAGGCGTTCTGGAGCCTCAACCTCACCTCGTCGCATGCGGCCCCGCTCACCGCCTTCATCGCCTCGTTCTCGTCGCCGGAAGGGTTGTTCTTCGCCAAGCTGTCGGCCGCGTCGACCATGGCGGTGGCGCCGATCCTGATCTTCGGCTGGTTCAGCCAGAAGCAGCTGGTGCAGGGCCTCACCTTCGGCGCGGTCAAGTAGGAGAGCCCATCATGGCCACCCTGTCGCTTCGCAACGTCCGCAAGGCCTACGGGCCGGTCGAGGTCATCAAGGGCATCGACCTCGACATCGACGACCGCGAGTTCGTGGTGTTCGTGGGCCCGTCGGGGTGCGGCAAGTCCACCCTGCTGCGCATGATCGCGGGGCTGGAGCAGATCACCGGCGGTGAGCTGAGCATCGACGGCAAGCGGGTCAACGAGGTCGGTCCGGCCGACCGCGGCCTGGCGATGGTGTTCCAGTCGTACGCGCTGTATCCGCACATGACGGTGGCCGACAACATGGGCTTCGCGCTCAGGCTGGCGAAGGTGCCCAAGGCGGAGCGCGACACCAAGGTCAAGGAGGCGGCGCGGATCCTGCAGCTCGGGCCGTATCTCGACCGCAAGCCGAAGGACCTGTCCGGCGGGCAGCGGCAGCGGGTGGCGATCGGACGGGCGATCGTGCGCGCGCCCAAGGTGTTCCTGTTCGACGAGCCGCTGTCCAACCTCGACGCGGCGCTGCGCGGCCAGACCCGAATCGAGATCGCGCGCCTGCACGAGGAGCTGGCGACGACCATGATCTACGTCACCCACGACCAGGTCGAGGCGATGACCATGGCCGACAAGATCGTGGTGCTGCAGGCAGGCAGGGTGGAGCAGGTCGGCTCGCCGCTGGACCTGTACCACAACCCGGCCAACATCTTCGTCGCCGGCTTCATCGGCAGCCCACGAATGAACATCCTCGACGCCACGGTGACGGGCGCCTACAGCGACGGTGTCGAGGTGCGGCTGCCGTCCGGGTCGCAGCTGGTGGTGGAGGTGGCCGCGGGCGTGCTGCAGCCAGGCGCGCCGGTGCGGCTCGGCATACGGCCGGAAGCGATGCGGATCGATCCCAGCGGGCCGATCGCCGGCGAGGTGCGGCTGGTCGAGCGGCTCGGCGGCCTGACCTTGCTGCATGTCGGGGCGGAAGGACGCGACGACCTGATCGTGCAGGTGGAGGGCACGTCGGCGGTCGAGGCGCACCAGCAGATCCGGGTGTCGGCGGACGGCGCCGCCTGCCACCTGTTCGACGGCAGCGGCCTGGCGCTGCCCAGGCTGGCCCGGCACCAGCTGGTCGCCTGATGAACCGCTGGTTCCTGATGGCCATGGGTTCCTGATGTTCCTGGGGCTCGACTACGGCACCTCGGCGGTCAAGGCGCTGCTGGTCGACGGCGAGCAGCGTGTGGTCGGCAGCGCGTCGGTCGGGCTGTCGGTCGACAGGCCGGCGCCGGGGCACAGCGAGCAGGACCCGGAGGCCTGGTGGCGGGCGACGCTGGACGCGGTGGCGACGCTCCAGCGCGAGCATGGCGCGGACCTCGCGGCGGTGTCGGGGATCGGGCTGTCGGGGCAGATGCACGGGGCGGTGCTGCTCGATGCCGCGGGCGCGGTGCTGCGTCCGGCGATCCTGTGGAACGACGTGCGCTCGACCGCGGAGTGCGCGGCGTTCGAGCGGGCGTTCCCGGAGTCGCGGCAGGTGACCGGCAACATCGCCATGCCGGGCTTCACCGCGCCCAAGCTGCTCTGGGTGAGGGAGCACGAGCCGGCGGTGTTCGCGGCGACGCGCACCGTGCTGCTGCCCAAGGCGTGGATCCGCTACCGGCTGACCGGGGAGATGGTCGAGGAGATGTCGGACGCGTCCGGCACGCTGTGGCTCGACGTGGGCGTGCGGAGCTGGTCGGACGCGGCCCTGGCGGCGACCGGGCTCGACCGCGGGGCGATGCCGCGCCTGGTCGAGGGCAGCGAACCGGCGGGGGTGCTGCGTCCGGAGTGGGCGCGGGCCTGGGGCATGGACCGGGCGCCGGTGGTGGCCGGGGGTGCGGGCGACAACGCGGCCGGCGCGGTCGGGCTGTCGGCGATCCGGCCGGGCGACGCGTTCGTGTCGCTGGGCACCTCGGGGGTGCTGTTCGCCACCACCGACCGGTTCCGGCCGTATCCGGCGGCGGCGGTGCACGCGTTCTGCCATGCCATCCCGTCGACCTGGCACCAGATGGGGGTGACGTTGTCCGCGGCCGCGTCGCTGTCGTGGTGGGCCGGCATCACCGGGCGCGGCGAGGCGGAGCTGCTGGGCGAGGTCGCCACGCCGCGACGGCCGGCGGAGGCGCTGTTCCTGCCGTATCTCGGCGGCGAGCGGACGCCGCACAACGACGGCGTCCTGCGCGGCGCGTTCGCCGGGCTGTCCTACGACACCGACCGCGCGGCGCTGACGCAGGCGGTGCTGGAAGGGGTGGCGTTCTCCATGCGGGACTGCCTGGACGCGCTGGCGGCGTCGGGCACGGTGGTCGAAGGGGCGGACGTGATCGGCGGCGGGTCGCGCTCGCGAACCTGGATCGCGATCATCGCGTCGGCGCTCAACATCCCGCTGCGCCGGCTGGCGGCAGGCGAGCATGGCGGCGCCTTCGGGGCGGCGCGGCTGGCGCGGATGGCGGTGACCGGCGAGGCGCCGAATAAGGTGTGCACGCCGCCGGAACGGGAGGAGACGATCGGTCCGGACCCCGGGCTGGCGGAAGCGTATGCACGTCGGATCGAGCGCTACCGGGGACTGCATGCGGCCGGTGGGGACGCGTTGAGGGCCCTGGACGGCTAAACTCAGGCAGGCGGATGCGCCAGGGCGGCCACGCTGTCCGCCAGGCGCTCGCGGGCCGCGGGCACCGGGCGGTGGCGCTGGCCGAACAGGTCGCGGGCGAGGAAGTGGCCGGTCAGGCGAAGCCCGTCATGCCAGTCCTCCGGGGTGCCGTGGTCGGCAGGGTCGCGGAACAGGGGCGGCAGGCGGAGCAGGCGGTCGCGCCAGGCGCCGGCGGCGTCGACCGAGACCGCGCGCCCGGTGCGCGGCGACACGAAGGCGAGGTCGTCGGTGCAGCCGGTCACGGCGCAGCAGGACAGGTCGAGCCCGTAACCGAGGTCGGTCAGCAGCAGCGCCTCCCAGCGCAGCAGCGCCGCCGGGCCGGCCCTGGCCCCTCCGGCGGGATCGAGGCTGAGCAGGGTCAGCAGCCGGACCAAGTCATTAAACACCTGCGGGTGTGGCTCGCGCTCCGGCAGGGCGCCGTCGGCGACGGCGCAGGCGGCACTCAATAGGGCGAGCGGCAGCGGGGACTGCATCAGCCGGGCGGCCGACGGATGCACCAGCTCGGCCTTGAGCGTGCCGAGCTGCTCGGGCAGGCGCGCGAACCAGTGCGCCGAAAGCAGGTTGCCGGCCTGCCAGGTGGCGATGTTGGCGCGCGCGCTGCCGCCGCGGACCAGGCCGCGATGGGCACCGTGATGCTCGGTCAGCACGTGCGCGACCGCGCCGCCCTCGCCATAGGACGCGGCGGACAGCACGATCGCCGGAGCCTCCCATTCCATCGGAGGCTCCGGTCGGGTCAGGCTCCGGGCGTGTCGGTGACCGAAGCCTCGGCGGCGGGGCGGGGAACGCCGGACACGGCGGCGACCTCGGCGGCGAAGTCGGTGGCCTCCTTCTCGATGCCCTCGCCGAGCTGGTAGCGGTCGAAGCCGACCAGCTTGCCGCCGGCCTTGCTGACCACCGCCTTCACCCGGCTCTCGCCGTCATGCACCCAGACCTGCTCCAGCAGCACCACCTCCTCGTAGTACTTGCGCACCCGGCCGTCGACCATCTTCTCGATGATGTTGTCCGGCTTGCCGGACGCGCGCGCCTGCTCGGCCAGCACCGCGCGCTCGCGCTCCAACGCCGCCGGATCGACCGCGTCGACGTCCAGCGCGGCCGGGCGGGTGGCGGCGACGTGCATGCCGACCTGGCGGCCGAGCAGTTCCAGCGCGTCGCTCTCGGACGGCGCCTCGATCGCGGCGAGCACGCCGATCTTGCCGATGCCGGGTCGTAGGGCGGAGTGGACGTAGGTCGCGACCACGCCGGACGGGACGCGCAGCACGCGGGCGCGGCGCAGGGTCATGTTCTCGCCGACCGTGGCGATCAGGTGGGTGAGCTGCTCGGCGACGGTGCGGTCGGCGCCGGGGTAGTCGGCGGCCTTGAGGGCCTCGATGTCCTCGCCGACGGTGAGCGCCAGGCGGGCGACGGTCTCGCAGAAGCCCTGGAAGCTCTCGTTGCGGGCGACGAAATCGGTCTCGGCGTTGACCTCGACCATGGCGGCGACGCGCGGTGCGGAGGCAACGGCGACCAGACCCTCGGCGGCGACGCGGCCGGACTTCTTGGCGGCGGCGGCGAGGCCCTTCTTGCGCAGCCAGTCGATCGCCTGCTCGACGTCGCCGCCGGTCTCGCCCAGCGCCTTCTTGCAGTCCATCATGCCGGCGCCGGTCTTCTCGCGCAGGTCCTTCACCAGGGCAGCCGTGACTTCCGCCATCTCGTTCGCTCCATCAGCCGTGCCGGCGCCCATCCGGGCGGGGACGGGGCGCCGTGTCGTTCATCCAGGTGGTGTGGATGCCGTCGCGGGTTTCCTGCCCTGCGACGGCATGCCGGGTCTACTCCGCGGCGGAGGCCGGCGCCGGCTCGGAGGCCGACAGCTCGGGCACCAGCTCCACGGGGAGCTCCTCGGCAGCGCCGTAGTCCTGGCCGGAGGCGCCGAGCTCGGCGGAGATGCCGTCCAGCACCGCGGACGAGATCAGGTCGCAGTACAGGGTGATGGCGCGGATCGCGTCGTCGTTGCCCGGGATCGGGAAGGTGACGCCGACCGGGTCGGAGTTGCTGTCGAGCACGGCGATCACCGGGATGCCGAGCTTCGCCGCTTCCTCGACCGCCAGCTTCTCCTTGTTGGTGTCGATGATGAACAGGATGTCGGGCAGGCCGCCCATCTCCTTGATGCCGCCCAGAGACCGCTCCAGCTTCTCGCGGTCGCGGGTGATCTCCAGGATCTCCTTCTTGGTCAACCCTTGCGTGTCGCCGGCGAGCATCTCGTCGATCTGGCGCAGGCGCTTGATCGAGCCGGTGATGGTCTTCCAGTTGGTCAGCATGCCGCCGAGCCAGCGGTGGTTGACGTAATACTGGCCGCAGCGCGCGGCGGCCTCGGCGACGTGCTCGGCGGCTGCGCGCTTGGTGCCGACGAACAGCACGCGTCCGCCGCCGGCGACGGTGTCGCGTACCGCCTTCAGCGCGCGGTCGAGCATCGGCACGGTCTGCTGCAGGTCGATGATGTGGACCTGGTTGCGGATGCCGAACAGGTATGGCGCCATGCGCGGGTTCCAGCGCCGGGTGTGGTGGCCGAAATGGACGCCGGCTTCGAGAAGCTGGCGCAGGGTGAAATCGGGCATCGCCATCGGCGTGCTCCCTCGTGTCTGCTGGTTGAGCCTCCGCGGGCGCTGCGTCCGGAGAACCGGACACCAGAGATCGAGCCCCGCGTGCGAATTACCGGTGTTGCCGCCGGCGCGCGGGATATGGGCGGTACCGGGAAATTGTGCAAGCAGGATGTGCTGGCAGGGAACGCCCGGGATGAGCGTCGGCGTGCGGGACGATGGCGTGGACCTGCTGCGCTCGGCGGCGATCCTGCTGGTGCTGCTGCACCACTTCAACATCGCGTACGACCTGCCGCATTCGACGCTGGGACAGGCGGTGTCGCCGTGGCTGGTACGAGCGGTATGCCGCAACGGCAACTACGGCGTGACGATGTTCTTCGCGGTGTCGGGGTTCCTGATCACGTCGAACGCCCTGCGCCGCTGGGGCAGGCTGCGGGAGATACGGCCGGACGCGTTCTACCGGCTGCGGATCGCCCGGATCGGGCCGTGCCTGCTGCTCCTGCTGGCGCTGGTGGACGCGCTCGGCCTGACCGGGCTGCCGATCTTCGCCAACCGGTCCGAGGCGGGGCCGCCGGTGTCGTTCGGGCAGGCGAACCTGGCGGCGCTGAGCTTCCGGATGAACGTGCTGACCGAACGCGCCGGGTGGTTCAACTACTGCCTGTGCGTGCTGTGGTCGCTGTCGGTGGAGGAGGTGTTCTACCTGGCCTTCCCGCTGCTGTGCCGGGTGCTGCGCCGCCCTGCCCTGCTGGTCGGGTTCTGGCTGCTGGTGATCGCGGCGGGGCCGGTGTGGCGCGCGACGCACCAGGACGAGGCCGGGTTCCTGTATGCCTACCTCGCCTGCTTCGACGGCATCGCCATCGGCTGCTGCACTGCCCTGCTGTCGCGGCGGCTGTCGTTGTCGTGGCGGCAAGCGCGTTGGCTGCTGCTGGCGATCCCGTTGATGGCGGCGCTGCATCTTGTCCGCTCGATCCTCGACACCGGGGTCTGGGGAGTGACGGCGATGGCGCTCGGCACCGGCGCCCTGCTGCTCGCGAGCGCGGCCGGTCCGCCCTCCCGGCCGGGAGGGGTCGGTGCCGGGTTCGGCTGGCTCGGCCGGCACAGCTACGAGCTCTACCTGTTCCACCTGCCGGTGCTGGCGGCGATGCGGGTGCTGCTGCCGCCGGCGGAGATCATGCCGGGGATCAAGCCGGTCTGGCTGCTGGTGTTCCTGTCGTCGTCGGCGGGGCTGGCGGGCCTGATCGCGCATCTGGTCGCCGAGCCGGCCAACCGGGCGCTTCGCCGCCACCTGGTCCGTAACCGGTCATATGGGGAGGTCACGTCATGACCGCGCCGGTGATCATCAACAACGACAACTTCGACGAGGCCAACGACGCGATCCGCGAGATCGTCATGCTTTACGTTATGCTGGCCGGTGAAGGTCGCTTCATGCACAGCCTTGATGCGGAAGGACGGCTCGACTGCTTGCGCTTCGTCGACGCGGAGGCTGATCCCAAGGCCTATTAGTGCGACATGGAGCTGCTGAGGACCGGCTCGGCGATCGCGCTTCTCTGCATCCTGGTCACCAGGTGGGAGGAGATGGACAGGCCGGGGCAGCTTTATCTCCAGCCTGAATATGTGGAGGCGGTCGCGCAGGGACGGCTTCACCACACGCCGGACGTCGAGGCGCCGATCCGGTCGGTGCTCGAACGGGACGAGGTGGACCTGGACGAGCCGTGGCTGCGCGAAGGGCTCGACTCGGTGCTGCGCACCCACGTGCGCGGCTTCTTCCGCCGGCTGGCGGAGGGGTGACGATCGCCGGCCGCTACTGCTCGGCCACACGCGTCACGCCCGGCACGCCCTTCAGCGCCTGGGTCAGCCGCGGCGTGACCATGTACGGCTCGGGAAGGGTCACCTCGACGTCCTGGGTGTCGTCCAGGCAGGGCAGCAGGACCACGCGGCCGCGGCCGCCCTTTTCGCGTCCGAGCAGGCCGCGGATGGTGTCGATCGCGGCGGGACGGTCGATCCAGATGCGTATCTCGCCGCGGTCCTCGGCGGCGGCCTTGTCCAGGGACACCGCGTCCTGCGCGGTGACGCGCAGCATCTCGCCCTCCATGCGCAGCTCGGCAGTGACCAGCACCGCCTGGCCGGCGACCAGCACGTCGCGGGCCCGCCCCAGCGCCTCGCTGAAGAAGGTCACCTCGCAGGAGCCGGTGGAGTCCGACAAGCGCACCCAGGCCATCTTGGTGCCGGTGCGTGTGGGGCGCTCCTTGCGGTCGATGATGCAGCCGGCGATGCGCACACGCCCCTGCCCGGCCTGGGCTGCGGTTTCCAGCCGGTTGGCCTGCACGGCGCCCAGGCGGCGCAGCAGCGGGGCGTAGGAGTCGAGCGGGTGGCCGGTCAGGTGGAAGCCGATCGCGTCGGCCTCCAGGCCGAGGCGCTCTAGGCCGGGCCAGTCGGGGATGTCGGGCAGGCGCAGGGTTTCCGGGCGCGCCGCGACGCCGCCGAACAGGCCGATCTGGCCGCTGGCGATCTCCTCGGCCTGGGCCTGGGCGCGTCGCAGCAGCGTCTCGGCGACGGCGAACACGCGGGCGCGGTTGGGCTCGATGCCGTCGAAGGCGCCGGCCTTGGCCAGGTTCTCCAGCTGCATCTTGTTGAGCTGCTTCGGCTCGACGCGCTGGGCGAAGTCGGCGAGGTCGGCGAACGGTTTGAGCCCACGCGCGGCTTCCACCGCCTGCATGGCGGCGAGGCCCACCTTCTTCACCGCGGCCAGCGCGTAGCGGATCGCCTCCGTGCCGTCATCGGCGACCTCCACCAGGAAGTCGGCGCCGGACCGGTTGATGTCGGGGGGCAGCACCCTGACGCCGAGGCGGCCGGCTTCCTGCCGCAGGGCGGCGAGCTTGTCGGTCTTCTCGCGCGCCAGCGACATGCAGGCGGCGAGAAAGGCGACCGGGTGGTTCGCCTTCATCCAGGCTGTCTGGTACGAGACCAGCGCATAGGCGGCGGCATGCGACTTGTTGAAGCCGTAGTCGGCGAAACGCGCCATCAGCTCGAACACCTCGACCGCCTTGGCGCGGTCGATGCCGCGCTTGACCGCTCCCTCGGTGAAGACGGCGCGCTGGGTGTCCATCTCGGCGCGTATCTTCTTGCCCATGGCGCGACGCAGCAGGTCGGCGGCACCCAGGCTGTAGCCGCCCATCTTCTGGGCGATCTGCATCACCTGCTCCTGGTAGACCATGATGCCGTAGGTCTCCGCCAGGATCTCGCGCAGCTCCTCGTGCGGCGCGTCCCACGCCTCGCCGTGCTTGCGGCGGCAGTAGTCGGGGATGTTGGCCATCGGGCCGGGGCGGTACAGCGCCACCGCGGCGATCAGGTCCTCCAGGCGGGTCGGGCGCATCTGGCGCAGCACGTCGCGCATGCCGGCGCCTTCGAACTGGAATACGCCGGCGGTGTCGCCGCGGGCCAGCATCTCGTAGGTGCGGGAGTCGTCGAGGCGGAGCTGCAGCAGGTCGACCGTGACGCCGAGGCGGGCCAGCATCTGCACGCCGCGCTGCAGGATAGTCAGCGTGGTCAGGCCGAGGAAGTCGAACTTCACCAGGCCGGCCTGCTCGACGAACTTCATGTTGTATTGCGACACCAGCATGTCGCTCTTGGGGTCGCGGTACAGCGGCACCAGCTGGTCCAGCGGGCGGTCGCCGATCACCACGCCGGCGGCGTGGGTGCTGGCGTGGCGGTACAGGCCCTCGAGCTGGAGCGCGATCTCCATCAGGCGACGCACGGCCTCGTCGCCCGACCGCATCTCCTGCAGGCGGGGCTCGCCGTCGATCGCCTGCTTCAGCGTCACCGGCTTGGCCGGGTTGTTGGGGATCAGCTCGCAGACCTTGTTGACCACGAAGAACGGCAGGCCGAGCACGCGGCCGACGTCGCGCACCGCGGCGCGGGCCTGCAGCTTGCCGAAGGTGATGATCTGGGCGACGCGGTCGTGGCCGTACTCGTCGCGCACGTAGCTGATCACCTCGTCGCGCCGGTCCTGGCAGAAGTCGATGTCGAAGTCGGGCATCGAGACGCGCTCGGGGTTGAGGAACCGCTCGAACAAGAGGTTGAACGGGATCGGGTCGATGTCGGTGATGGTAAGCGCCCAGGCGGCGAGCGAGCCGGCACCCGAACCACGTCCGGGGCCGACGGGAATGTCGTGCGCCTTGGCCCACTGGATGAAGTCGGCGACGATCATGAAGTAGCCGGGGAAGCCCATGCGGGCGATCACGTCGAGCTCGAAGGCAAGGCGCTCGCGGTAGCGGGCAGAGGTGTCCGGATCGGCGCGCATGGTCTGCAGGCGGCGTTCCAGGCCTTCCTCGGCCATGGCGCGCAGCGTCTGGTCCTCGGTGCTGCCCTCGCGGACCTTGGGACACATCGGCAGCAGGGGCTTGCGCGTTTCCGCCATTACGGCGCAACGGCGGGCTATGGCGAGGGTGTTGTCGCAGGCCTCGGGCAGGTCGGCGAACAGCCTGCGCATCGCGGCGGGTGGCTTGAACCATTGCTCCGGCGTGACGCGCCAGCGGTCGCGCTCGGCCATGGTGCGCCCTTGCGCGATGCACAGCAGCGCGTCGTGCGCCTCGTGCATCCCGGGGCTGGGGAAGAAGCACTCGTTGGTGGCGACCAGAGGCAGGTCGAACTCGTCGGCCAGCGCGATCAGGCCGGGCTCGACCGCCCGCTCCATCGCCAGGCCGTGGCGCTGGATCTCGACGGCGGTACGGCCGGGAAAGGCCTCCGACAGGGTGGCGAGCAGGCGGCGAGCCTCGTCGAGCTGGCCTTCCGCCAGCAGGCGGGCCAGCGGGCCGCGGGTGCCGCCGGTCAGCAGGATCAGGCCGTCGGCATGGGCGCACAGGGTGTCGAGGGTGACGCAGGGGTCGGCGGGATCGCTGCGCAGGAAGCCGATGGTGGACAGGTGCTGGAGGTTGGCGAGGCCGGCGGGAGTCTGGGCCAGCAGCACCAGCGGCTCGGCGGTGGCGACGCCGCGGCTGCCGGCGCCGCCGAGGGAGACCTGGCAGCCGACGATCGGCTGCACGCCCTTGGCGGTGCAGTACTGGGAGAATTCCAGGGCGCCGAACAGGTTGCCGGTGTCGGCGATCGCCACCGCCGGCATCCCGGCGGACTGGGCCAGGGAGGCGATCTCGGCGACGCGGATGGCGCCCTGGCTCAGGGAATAGGCGGAGTGGACTCGGAGGTGGACGAAGTCGGCGTGCGGCATGAACGGAGGATAGCACCCCACGCAGGCGGTCGCAGCCGGTGGCTCCGAGTCGCGGCCCGGGGTGTCGTCCGGGCCGGGATCGGGGGAAGCGGCGCTATTCGGCCGAGCTGGGAATCTTGCCGCCGGTGGCCTCGCAGAGCTGCTTGATGCTGCCGAGCGAGGCGCGCAGCCCGTCGGTCATGGCGGCACCGGGACCGCCCTGGTGCTTGTCCATGGCGTCCTTGATCTCGGGCTTGGGCGAGAAGCGGAGCGTGCACTCGACCTGCGACGTGTGCTCGTCGCCCTGCACGGTCATCTTGCCGGCATACTCGTTCTCGCCGTCCGAGCCCCAGCTCATCAGCCTGGTGGCGGGATCGGACTTGAACCAGCCGGTCGAGGCATACTGGTGGCCGTTGGCGGTGCCGTCGACCTCCGGTCGGCGCCGTGGGCGTGGGCGCCCTGCACGGTCGGCAGGTACTTGGGCAGGTTGCCGATGTCGGAGATGAAGGCGAAGACTGCGTCGGCAGGCGCAGCTACGTCGATGCGGTCGCTGTATTCGGCCATGGCGTATATCCCTCGGGGATCCGCGTTGCGCGGATCCCGGAAGGCAGACGCCCCGGTGCGGCCAGGGTTCGGCGGCGTCCTCGATGTCGGCGCGGAATCAGGCGGCCTTGGCGGTGGACACGCCACCCTGCTCGGCGACGTGGTCGAGGGTGCGGCTGAGGAAGGCGACCACGGCGACCTCCTCGGCGGATAGGTCGGTGTGGGCGCGGCCCTCGGGGGACAGGGCGGCCTCGGCGCGGTCCTTCAGCGCCTCGGCGAGCGAGCCGTCCAGGTAGCCGTCGAAGATGCGCGGGTGGATGTAGCACTTGCGGCAGATCGCCGGCGTGTTGCCGAGCAGCTTGGACACCTTCTCGATCGCGCGCAGCACGTTCTTCTTGGCCGCCGCCTGGTTGTCGAACTGCTCGAACTCCTGCAGCGCCAGGGCAGCCAAGTTGGTCGCGGCCCAGGTGCGGAAGTCCTTGGCGGTGATCTCCTCGCCGGTGACCTCGTGCAGGTACTCGTTCACGTCGTGGGACGAGATGTCGTGCTGCACGCCGTCCTCGTCGACGTACTGGAACAGCTCCTGGCCGCGCAGGTCCTGCAGGCGGGACACGATGCCGGCCAGGCGCCGGTCCTTGAGCTCGATGTGCTGCTGGATGCCGTGCTTGGCACGGAAGTCCAGCACCAGGGCGGCACCCTTCACCTTGGCGTGGCGGTTGCGCAAGGTCGTGAGGCCGAAGCTCTTGTTGGTCTTGGCGTATTCCTCGTTGCCGACGCGCATCATGGTCTTCTCGAGCAGCGCCACCACGGTGGCCACGACCTTGGCACGCGGCAGGCCGGGCAGGCCGAGGTCGTGCTGCACCTGGGCGCGCAGGGCGGGCAGCTTCTCGCCGAACACCAGCATCTTGCCGTACTTGGCCTGGTCGCGGATCTCGCGCCATTCGGGATGGTAGCGGTACTGCCTGCGGCCGCGGGCGTCGCGGCCGATCGCCTGGAGGTGGCCGCGCGGGTCGGCGCAGATCCACACGTCGGTGTAGGCGGGCGGGATGGCCAGCTTCTTCAGGCGGGCGATGGTCTCGTCGTCGGTGACGACGGCGCCCTTGGGGTCGAGGTAGACCGGGCCGCCCGGGCCGAGGCGGCGGGTGTAGCCGGGCCTGCTGTCGTCGACGTAGTGCAGGTGGGCGGCCCGGGCGGCCTCGCGCGGGTCGAGCGACATCTCCGCCGGGTCGGGCGCCGGGGGTGCCTTGCGTCGGGTCGTCCTGGTCGCGTCCGTCATCTCGTTCCCCTGCCCCGTCTAGCTGGCCCGGACACCACAACCGGAGGATGGGGGGCGGGTTCGGCGCGTCACGCGAACGGAACGATCAAACCCTCGCGCAGGGTGACGATGCGGTCCATGCGGGCGGCCAGCTCGACGTTGTGGGTGGCGATCATCGCGGCCAGGCCCTGGTCGCGCACCACGCGGAGCAGCTCGTCGAACACGCCTTGCGCGGTGGCGACGTCGAGGTTGCCGGTGGGCTCGTCGGCCAGCAGCACGCGGGGACGGTTGGCGAGCGCGCGGGCGATCGCCACGCGCTGCTGCTCGCCGCCGGACAGGCGGCCCGGCAGGTGGTCGAGCCGGCCGGACAGGCCGAACAGGCCGAGCAGGGCGTCGGCGCGAGCCTTCGCGTCGCGTCGCAGGGTGCCGCCGATCATCTGCGGCAGCACGACGTTCTCGCGCGCGGTGAACTCGGCCAGCAGGTGGTGGAACTGGTAGACGAAGCCGATCGAATGGCGGCGGATCGCCGTCCGCTCCTTGTCCGGCAGCCGGCCGGCATCGCGGCCGTCGACCAGCACCTCCCCCTCCTGCGGGCGCTCCAGCAGGCCGGCCAGGTGCAGCAGGGTGGACTTGCCGGTGCCGCTCGGGGCCACCAGCGCCACGATCTCGCCGGGCCGGAGGGTCAGGTCGGCGCCGCGCAGCAGCTGCAGGGTGTCGTCGCCGCTGCGGTAGCCGTGTCGCAGGCCGCGCAGCATCAGGGGGACGGCCTGCACGGCGTCCATCTGCACGACGCCGACATCATTCATGGCGCAGCGCCTCCACCGGGTCGGTGCGCGCGGCGCGCCAGCTCGGATACAGCGTGGCCAGCAGCGAAAGGGCCAGGGCCATCACGATCACCTCCGTCACCTGGCCCCATTCGAGCTTCGCCGGCAAGTGTTCCAAATAATACACCTCCGGATTGAACAGGGTGGCGCCGGTGATGGATTGCACGAGGTTCTTGATGCGCTCGATGTTGGAGCAGAACACGATGCCGATCAGCGTGCCGACGATCGTTCCGGTGACGCCGACGGAAGCGCCGCACATCAGGAAGATGCGCATGATGGCACCGCGCCCGGCACCGAGCGTGCGCATCACCGCGATGTCGCGCGTCTTGTCCTTGACCATCATGATCAGGGACGAGATCACGTTGAAGGCGGCGACCAGGATGATCAGCGTCAGGATCAGGAACATCACGTTCTGCTCGACCTGGACCGCGCCGAAGAACGCGTTGTTGCTCTGCGTCCAGTCCAGCACGTGCAGCGGGTCGCCGGCGAGCGCCTGGCGGATCTGCGGCGTGAGGGCGGACACGTCCTCGGGCGCTCGCGTCATCACCTGGATCAGCGACACCGTGTCCGGCATCTGGAAGTAGATCTGTGCCGCCCGCATCGGCAGGAACACGTAGCTGGCGTTGTAGTCGTTGACGCCGGCATCGAACACCGCGACCACGCGGTAGGCGCGCACGCGCGGCACGGTGCCGAACGCGGTGGCGGCACCGTTCGGCGAGATCAGGGTCAGGCGGGAGCCGACGGCGAGGTTGGCGCGGGTCGCGAGCGTGGCGCCGATCACCACCGCGTCGTCGCCGGCGAAGGCGTCGAGGGAGCCTGCCTGGATGGAGTCGCTGATGGCGTGCAGCGCCTTCAGGTCGGCGCCGCTCATGCCGTGCACCAGGCCGGCGGCGCTGTAGGAGCCGGCGTTCAGCAGCACCGGCCCCTCGATGATCGGTGCCGCGGACGTGACATGCGGCAGCTGGCGCACGCGCGCGGCGATGGCGTCGTAGTCGCCGATCGGGGCGCCGGCGCCGTAGATGCTGAGGTCGCCGTTCAGGCCCAGGATGCGCGACAACAGGTCGGCCTTGAAGCCGTTCATCACCGACATGACGATGATCAGCGTGGCGACGCCCAGCGCGATGCCGACCAGGGAGAAGATCGCGATCACGGACACGAAGCGCTCGCCCTTGCGCGCGCGGAGGTAGCGGCCGGCGATGGCCCGCTCGAACGGCCCGAACATGATGCTGGTCCCCGAACCCGTCAGCGCAACGCTGCGATCTTGGACAGCGCGTCGCCCGCCGCGATCTCGCTGCGTTCGCCGGTGGAGCGCCGCTTCAGCTCGACGCGGCCGGAAGCGGCGCCGCGCGGGCCGACCACGAACTGCCAGGGGTGGCCAAGCAGGTCGGCGTCGTTGAACTTGACGCCGGCGCGCTCGGCACGGTCGTCCAGCAGCAGGCGGTCGGGGGCGGCGGCGTGGAGGCGCTCGCACAGGGCGTCGCAGGCGGCGTCGCCGGGCTTGAGGTTGAGGATCGCGGCGGCGAACGGCGCCACCGCGTCGGGCCAGACGATGCCGGCCTCGTCGTGGCCGGCCTCGATGATGGCGCCGACCAGGCGGGAGATGCCGATGCCGTAGCTGCCCATCTGCGGGAACACCGGTTGTCCGTCCGAGCCGCTGACGGAGATGCCCATCGACTCGGTGTACTTGGTGCCGAAGTGGAAGATGTGGCCCACCTCGATGCCGCGTCCCTCGCGGCGACGCTCCGGCGCGACGTCCTTCCAGGCGGCCTCGTCGTGCTTCTCGTCGGTGGCGGCGTAGAACGCGGTGGTGCGGACGAAGAACGCCTCCAGCGAGGCGGGATCGTCGAGGTCGACCGGCTCGGCGAGCCAATCGCGGGTGTCGAACGCGCCGTCGTAGAACACGCCGCTCTCCCCGGTGGGGGCGAGGATGATGAACTCGTGGCTGAGCTCGCCGCCGATCGGGCCGGTGTCGGCGACCATCGGGATCGCCTTGACGCCCAGGCGCTGGAAGGTGCGCAGGTAGGCCAGCATCATGCGGTGGTAGCTGGCCACGGCGGCCGCGTGGTCGATGTCGAAGCTGTAGGCGTCCTTCATCAGGAACTCGCGGCCGCGCATGACGCCGAAGCGCGGACGCACCTCGTCGCGGAACTTCCACTGGATCTGGTAGAGCGACTGCGGCAGCTCGCGGTAGGACTTCACCGACTGGCCGAACAGGTCGGTGATCATCTCCTCGTTGGTCGGCCCGTAGAGGAGGTCGCGCTCGTGGCGGTCGCGCAGGCGCAGCATCTCCGGGCCGTAGGCGTCGTAGCGGCCGCTGCGGCGCCACAGCTCGGCCGGCTGCAGTGTCGGCATCAGCACCTCCTGGGCGCCGATCGCATCCTGCTCCTCGCGCACGACCTGCGCGATGTTGCGCAGGACGCGCAGGCCCGTCGGCAGCCAGGCGTAGATGCCGGACGCGGTCTGGCGCACCAGGCCGGCACGCAGCATCAATCGGTGCGAGACGATCTGCGCCTCGGCCGGGTTCTCCTTCAGGGTCGGCAGGAAGAAGCGGGACAGGCGCATCGGGATGCAGGCTCTTCGACAAGGGCGGCAGGACAGGCTGCCGCCGGGGTCGGGACCCTAGATCAATCCGTGGTGCAGCGAAACCGCGTCGCAGCCGCGTTGTGCGATGCAATATGCCCAAGCATCATGATGCAGTGCACAAGTAATAGGTTGCAACCGTTGCGCTTTGCATGATGACAGGTCAGCAATGACCTCCTAAAAGGGCCCACGACGCTTGGTTCCAGCGTGTGGGCCGAGTTTAGGGAGAAAACGCCAGTCACACGCCAGGCTCAGGGGTCAACACCCTCCCCGGCGGAGATGATCGGCGGATCCGGATGCCGGGTCCATAGAAGATTGCGGTCATACCGTACTAAAAAATGAGGCAAACGGCGACGCTGCACAACAACTGTGCAGCGGCCGCCACCAGACGCCCAGGACGTGCGCAGGGACGCCGGCTCAGACACGCATCAGGTGGACATCGACCAGCGGACGCTTCTGCAGCTTGCGGCCGAGCGCGCGGCGCAGGGCGGTCTTGGCGGCGTCGCGGAACCCGTCCTCGTCCTGGCGCACGCCGGGCGGAATCTCCGCCAGGCTGGCGGCGAACGCGCCGGTGATGCGCGAGGCCTCGGCATCGTCTGGATCGAACAGGCCGGGCGCGCTGAGCTTGGGCTGTCCCACCAGGCGGCCGCCGGAGTCGACCACCAGGCTCGCCAGCACCATGCCGTTGAACAGCATCTTGCGGCGCGCCGACAGCACGCCGCCGTTCATCGGCAGGATGCGGTTGCCGTCCAGCGCCAGCCGTCCGGTGGGCGCGGTGTCGACCACCTCGACGCGACCCGGGGACAGGTTCAGCACATCGCCGTCCTCGAGCAGGACCGGCGCGATGCCCTCCTCGCGGGCGAGCTCGGCGTGCGCGGTCAGGTGGCGCCACTCGCCATGCGTGGGCACGGCGTATTTCGGCTTGACCAGTCCGTACAGGCGCCGGATCTCGTCGCGCGAGGCGTGGCCCGACACGTGCACGCTGTGGTCGCGGTCGGTCAGCACGCGCACGCCGCGGCGCACCAGGCTGTCCTGCACCGCCATCACCGCGCGCTCGTTGCCCGGGATCATGCGCGAGGAATAGACCACCGTGTCGCCCTCGCCGAGCGAGATGTTCTGGTGTGTGTCGGCAGCGATCCGCGACAGCGCGGAGCGGGGCTCGCCCTGGCTGCCGGTGACGATCATCAGCAGGTGGTCGTCGGGGACGTCGTCGGCGTCCTGCTCGGACAGGAACGGCGGCACGTCGCGCAGGTAGCCGCACTCGCGCGCGGCCACGTCGAGGTTGCGCAGGGAGCGACCGACCACCACCACGGAGCGGCCGGCGGCCTCTGCGGCGAGCGCTATGCTCTCGACGCGCGCGACGTTGCTGGCGAAGCAGGTGACCGCGACGCGTCCGCGTATGCTGCGGACCAGGGCCGCCATGCTGCGCCGGACGTCGGCTTCCGAGCCGGACTCGCCCTCCACCATGGCGTTGGTGCTGTCGCACACCATGGCCAGTACGCCTTCGCGCCCAAGGGCGGCGAACGCCTCCAGGTCGGTCGGCGGGCCGACCAGCGGGTTGGGGTCGAGCTTCCAGTCGCCGCTGTGCAGCACGGTGCCGTGGGGGGTGCGCAGCACCAGCGCCTGCGCTTCCGGCACCGAATGGGTCATGGGCAGGAACTGGAGCCGGAACGGCCCGAGCTCGAAGCTGCCGCCCATCGGGATCACGTGCAGCGGCACCTGGTTCTGCAGCTGCGCCTCGCCAAGCTTGCGACGGAGCACCGCGGCGGCGAACGGGGTGGCGTAGACCGGGCAGCGCAGCTGCGGCCAGAGATGCGCGACCGCGCCCAGGTGGTCCTCGTGGGCGTGGGTGATCACCAGCCCGAGCAGGGCGGAGCGCCGGTCGACGATGAAGGCCGGATCGGGCATCAGGATCTCGGCCTCGGGCGTGTCGTTGCCGCCGAAGCCGATGCCGCAATCCACCGCGAGCCAGTCCTCGTCGCAGCGGTACAGGTTGAGGTTCATGCCGATCTCGCCCGTCCCGCCCAAAGGCAGGAACGCCAGACCCCGGTTCACATCACTCATCAGTCGCCTTCGTTCTCGTGTTGTCAGTTGCTTGAAAAAGGGGACCAAGCCCCGCGAATGGTGGGAGATCCCCGAGCGTCGGCTCCGGATCGATCCCGCGAACGGTCATGATGTCGGTCGGCGGTGGTGCCGGCTCGCCCGCCCATCCCACGCCCCGGTGGGCGGCGAGGTCGGATATCCAGCTCGTTGAACGCCATGGATATCGGAACGGCCGGCCTCAGCGACAAGCGGCCGGCCGTTCCGCATCGGCGCCCAGCAGGATTTCGCCGGTGTCGATCCGCTCCTGCCGTCCGTCGACAGACAGCAGCAGCGCGCCGTCCGGTGCGAGGCCGGCGAACCGGCCGGACCGGCGCGTCCCGCCCAGCTGCGCCGCCAGCACGGTGCCGAGCGGGTGGGCGCGCGCCAGCCAGGCGGTGCGGATCGCCGCGAAGCCGTCGCGGTGCCAGGCGGCCTGCCAATCGTCGAGGGCGTCGAGCAGGGCGCGGGCGACCGGTTCCGGGTCGGGTGGCGGGCCAAGCGAGGCGAGGCAGGCGGTGTCGCGACCGGGCACCGCGGGAGCGAAGGCGAGGTTGGCGCCGAAGCCGATCACCAGCCAGCCGTCGCCCGCACCGGTGCCGCGTTCGATCAGGATGCCGGCCAGCTTGGCGGCGTCGAGCAGGATGTCGTTCGGCCATTTCAGGCGCAGGCGAGCGTCCGCGCCGAGGGCCTGGTGCAGCGCCAGGCCGGCCAGGAACGGCCACAGGCCCATCTGAAAGGAGTCGGAGCGGGGCCGGAGCAGCACCGACAGGGCGAGGTTGCCCGGCTGTCCGCTCCAGGAGCGGCCACGGCTGCCGCGGCCCCGGGTCTGCGAGCGGGCCAGCATCGCAAGGCCGGCGGCCTCGCCTGCCTCGGCCCGGGCGATGCACAGGTCCGAGGTGGAGGGCAGGCTGTCGAAGGTTTCCAGGCGCCAGTTGGTGCGTCGATCCGTCGGCATCAGGCCGGCCGCTTCACCTGAACAGCACGGCGGAGGCGGCCTGGGCGGCACTGACCACGGGTCCCAGCACCAGCAGGAACAGGGCGGTGACCAGGCCCATCGCGGCGGTGACGGTCGACAAGGTGCGCGTGCCGCGGTCGAACGACGGCTCGGGCGCGTCGAGATACATCACCTTCACCACCCGCCAGTAGTAGTACAGCCCGACCATGCTGGACACGATGCCGACCACGGCCAGGGTCCACAGGCCGGACTGCACGGCGGCGGCGAACACCAGCAGCTTGCCGAAGAAGCCGGACAGCGGCGGCACGCCGGCCATGCTGAACATGAACACCGCCATCGCCAGCGCCAGCATCGGGTTGGTGCGGGACAGGCCGGCGAGGTCGGCGATGCGGTCCAGCGGCCGGCCCTGCCGGCGCATGGCGATGATGCAGGAGAACACGCCCACGGTCATGAACAGGTAGGTCGTGAGGTAGACCAGGGTGCCGCGCACGCCTTCGGGCGTGCCGACGGCGACGCCGATCAGAGCGTAGCCCATGTGGCCGATGGAGGAGTAAGCCATCAGCCGCTTGATGTTGGTCTGCGGGATCGCCGCCAGCGCGCCCAGCACCATGGTGCAGATCGCGACCAGCTCGACCAGGAGCTGCCACTGGGTGGTGAGGTGGCCGAATGGGCCGGCCATCACCCGGAGCAGCAGCGCGAACGCGGCCACCTTGGGCGCACCGGCCATGAAGGCGGTCACCGAGGTGGGCGCGCCCTGGTAGACGTCCGGGGTCCACATGTGGAAGGGGGCCGCGGACAGCTTGAAGGCGAGGCCCACGAACACGAACACGATGCCGATCACCAGCCCGGCCGGCACCGCGCCGGTGCCGATCAGCGCGGTGCGGAGACCGCCGTATTCCATGGTGCCGGCGAAGCCGTAGACCAGGGAGATGCCGTAGAGCAGCAGTCCCGAGGCGAGCGAGCCCAGCACGAAGTACTTCAGGCCGGCCTCGGCGGACGTCAGCTCGTCGCGGGCGAAGGCGCACAGGATGTAGATGGCCAGCGATTGCAGCTCGAGCCCGACATACAGCGTCATCAGGTTGCCGGACGAGGCCATGACCAGTGTGCCGACGGTGGAGAACAGCACCAGCACCGGGAACTCGAACCGGTCCACCTTCTGGCGCACGTTGTAGTCGAGCGACAGCAGCAGGGCGAAGGCAGCACCCAGCAGGCTCAGGATCTTCATGAACCGGGCGAAGCCGTCGTTGACGAAGGTGTCGCGGTAGCCAGTTCCCGACGGTGCCACGAGCACCAGCACCGCGGTCAGCAGGAACGCGGCCAGGGTCAGCACGGTGCAGACGAGGGCGGGCGAGCCCTTCTTCTGCAGCACGCCGAACACGAGGATGGCGAGGCCGCAGACGGACAGCACGATCTCCGGCAGGGCGAGGGTCCAGTTGAGCATCGGGCCTTCCATCGCGCCGCTCACCGGAAGACCAGGAACACGGAGGTCAGCGTGAGCAGGCCGATCAGCATGGTGAAGGCGTAGACCGCGATCGAGCCGGTCTGGATCCGCACCAGCTGCACCGAGCCGCCGGCGGTGAGACGGGCGAGGCCGGCGGAGCTGCCGTCGATGACGCCCTCGTCGGCGCCGTGCCAGAGCAGGCGGGCCAGCACCGCATAGGGGCGGACGAAGATCGCGTCGTACAGCTCGTCGAAATACCATTTGTTGAGCAGGAACAGGTAGAGCGGCCGGAACCGGGTGGCGAGTTGGGCCGGGAGCGCCGGCCTGGCCATGTAGCAGAACCAGGCGGTGGCGGCGCCAGCCAACGCGGCCAGGGTCGGCACCAGGGTGAGCAGGAACGGCAGCTGGTCCAGGCGCGACAGCACGTGGTTGTCCTGGCCGGAGAAGATCGCGCCGTTCCAGAACCCGGCCTGTCCCCTGCCGATGAAGGCGGGATAAAGCAGCCAGCCCGCGAACACCGCGCCGAGCGACAGCAGCACCAGCGGGATGGTGATCGCCGGCGGGCTCTCATGCGCGTGCGCCGCCAGATGGGCGTCGCGCGGGCTGCCGTGGAACACCAGGAACAGCAGGCGTCCGCTGTAGAGCGCGGTGATGAAGGCGGTGGCGACGCCGAGCACCCAGCCGTAGGTGCCGATGCCGCCGGCGACCCAGGCGCCGTCGATGATGGCGTCCTTGGACCACCAGCCGGAGAACGGCGGGATGCCGGCTAGGGCAAGCGAGCCGCACCACATGGCGACGTAGGTGACCGGGACCTTGCGCCACAGGCCGCCCATCCGGAACATGTCCTGCTCGCCGGCGAGCGCGTGGATTACCGAGCCTGCGGACAGGAACAGCAGCGCCTTGAAGAAGGCGTGCGTCATCAGGTGGAACATCGAGGCCTGGTACAGCCCGCACCCGGCGGCGATGAACATGTAGCCGAGCTGGGAACAGGTGGAATAGGCGATGGTGCGCTTGATGTCGGGCTGCACCAGGCCGACGGTGGCGGCGAAGAAGCAGGTCGAGGCGCCGACCAGCACCACGATCGCCTTGGCGACGGGTGCGAACTCCATCAGCGGCGACATGCGGGCCAGCAGGAACACGCCGGCGGTGACCATGGTGGCGGCGTGGATCAGCGCGGAGACCGGGGTCGGGCCTTCCATCGCATCCGGCAGCCAGGTGTGCAGGAAGATCTGCGCCGACTTGCCCATCGCACCGATGAACAACAGCACGCCGATCACCTCGTAGGCGCGCATGGGGCTGCCGAACAGGCGGTAGGTCGCATCCGCGTGCGCCGGCACCAGGGCGAAAATGTTGTCGTAGGCGACGGTGCCGAACTGCAGGAACAGCAGGGCGATGCCGACCATGAAGAACAGGTCGGCGATCCGGTTGACCACAAACGCCTTGTTGGCGGCGCGGGTGGCGCTGGGACGGTCGTACCAGTAGCCGATCAGCAGGTAGGAGCAGAGGCCGACGCCTTCCCAGCCGAAGAACAGCTGGATCAGGTTGTCGGAGCTGACCAGCATCAGCATGGCGAAGCTGAACAGCGACAGGTAGGCGAAGAAGCGCGGGACCGGCATGGTCTCGTGGTTCATGTAGCCGACGCTGTAGACGTGGATCAGGGTGGACACCACGGTGACCATCGCCACCATCGAGCCGGACAGCGCGTCGAAGCGAAGCTGCCAGGGGGCATGGAAGCCGCCGGCCTGGATCCAGGACGAGACCGGCACGGCGATCACCTGCGAGCCCGACGCGATGCCGATCCACAGGGCGGCGACTCCGCAGACCGAGGCCAGCGCCATCAGCAGGACGCTGACCAGCAACGCCGGGCGGGTGCCGATCACGCGGCCGAACAGGCCGGTGACGATGGCGCCGAGCAGCGGCGCGAACACCGCGGTCGCGAACAACGGGGCGAATAAGGGAGCGACGGACGGCATCTCAGCCCTTCATCAGTGTCACGTCCTCGACCTGGATCGAGCCACGGTTGCGGAAATACACGGTGACGATGGCGAGGCCGATCGCGGCCTCGGCGGCGGCCACGGTGAGAGAGAACAGGGTGAACACCTGGCCGGACAGCTCGCCATGGGCGGCGGAGAAGGCGACCAGGTTGAGGTTGCCGGCGAGCAGGATCAGCTCGATCGACATCATCAGGATGATCACGTTCTTCCGGTTCAGGAAGATCCCGAACACGCCCAGCATCAGCAGGAAGGCGCCCACGGTGAGAAAGGGGCCGAGCCCGACCGCCTGCAGTCCAGATCCCATCGTTCAGGCTCCGTGGTGGTGGTCGGCCTGGTGCTGCTCCGGCGCGCGGCCGGTGCCGTGCGCCGCCACCGCGCCGTAGCCGTCATGCGGGCGGATGAAGCCGCCAAGCTCGTCCACGCTGGCACCGAGGCCGAGCGTCATCAGCTGCATGGTGTCGGCCGGGGTGCGCAGGTGCTGCAGGCTGACGTCCTGGCGGCGTGCCGACGGACGCTCGCGCAGGGTGAGCACGATGGCGCCGATCATCGCCACCAGCAGCACCAGGCCGCAGAGCTGGAACAGCAGAACGTAGTGGGTATAGATCAGCTGGCCGAGGGCCGCGGTGTTGCTGAGCACTGGCGCGCCCGGCGCGGTCGCGGGGGGAGTCACGACGGGGATCAGGTGGAACCCGCCAACGGTGAAGATCAGCTCGGCCAGCAACGCGATGCCGACCGCGGCGCCTATGGGGGCGTAGCGTTGCAGGCCTTCACGCATCTGGTCGAAGTTGACGTCCAGCATCATGACCACGAACAGGAACAGCACCGCGACCGCGCCGACGTAGACGATCACCAGGATCATCGCCAGGAACTCGGCGCCGGCGATCAGGAACAGCCCGGCGGCGTTGAAGAAGGCGAGGATCAGGAACAGCACCGAATGCACCGGGTTGCGCGCGCTCACCACCATGACGCCGGACAGCACCAGCACGGTGGCGAACAGGCCGAAGGCGATCTGGGTTATCATCTGGCCTCCTCCGGTCAGCGGTACGGCGCGTCCTGCTCGAGGCGCCGGGCAAGCACGGCCTCCCAGCGGTCGCCGTTCGCGAGCAGCTTGTCCTTGTTGTACATCAGCTCCTCGCGCGTCTCGGTGGCGAACTCGTAGTTCGGACCCTCGACGATCGCGTCGACCGGGCAGGATTCCTCGCACAGGCCGCAATAGATGCACTTGGTCATGTCGATGTCGTAGCGCGTGGTGCGCCTGGACCCGTCCTCGCGCGGCTCCGCCTCGATGGTGATGGCGGATGCCGGGCATACCGCCTCGCACAGCTTGCAGGCGATGCACCGCTCCTCGCCGTTGGGATAGCGGCGCAGGGCGTGCTCGCCCTTGAAGCGCGGGCTGTAATGCGCCTTCTCGTGCGGGTAGTTGATGGTGGCTTTCGGCATGAACATGGCGCGCAACGTGACGCCGAGGCCGCCGATCAGCTCGGTCAGGAGGAAGGAACGCGCGGTCCGGTCGAGCAGGGCCATCAACTGATACCATGGTGCGGCAGGCCGGGCAGCAACCCGGTCGCCATGAGGAAGCCCGCGGTCAGGACCATCCAGACCAGCGAGAACGGCAGGAAGACCTTCCAGCCGAGACGCATCAGCTGGTCGTAGCGGTAGCGCGGGAAGGTTGCGCGCACCCAGACGAACATGAACAGCACGAACATGATCTTCAGGATCAGCCAGATCGGGCCGGGCAGCCAGGTGAACGGGGCGACGTTGAACGGCGCCAGCCAGCCGCCGAGGAACAGGATGCTGGTCATCGCCGACATCAGGATCATGTTCATGTACTCGCCGAGAAAGAACAGCCCGAACGCGAGCGAGCTGTACTCGACGAAGAACCCGGCCACCAGCTCGCTCTCGCCTTCCGGCAGGTCGAACGGGGCCCGGTTGGTCTCCGCCAGGGCGGAGATGAAGAAGATCACGAACATCGGCAGCATCGGCAGGCAGAACCAGACATGGCGCTGCGCCAGGATGATGTCGTTCAGGTTCAGCGAGCCCACGATCAGCAGGATCGAGACGATCACCAGGCCGAGCGACACCTCGTAGGAGACCATCTGCGCTGCCGAGCGCAGGCCGCCCATGAAGGCATACTTGGAGTTCGACGCCCAGCCGGCGATCAGGATGCCGTACACGCCCAGCGACGACACCGCGAACAGGTACAGCACGCCGACGTTGATGTTGGCGATCGCCCAGCCGTTGTTGGTCGGGATCACCGCCCAGGCGATCATCGCCAGCACGAAGGTGAGGAACGGTGCCAGCAGGTAGAGCGCCCGGTTGGCGCCGGACGGGATCACAGTTTCCTTGGTCAGCATCTTGATCGCGTCGGCGAAGGTCTGCATCAGGCCGAACGGGCCGACCACGTTCGGGCCCTTGCGCAGCTGCATGGCGCCCAGGATCTTGCGCTCGCCGTAGACCAGGTAGGCCACCGCCATCAGCAGCGGCACCAGGATGGCGAGGCACTCCCCCACCGTCAGCAGCAGCAGGCCGAAGGCGGTGTGCAGGAAGAAGTGCTGCACGGGCCGCTACTCCGCCGCCTGCACGACCGGCCTGGCATAGATGCGCGAGCACTCCGCCATGGTCGGGCTGGCGCGGCTGATCGGGTTGGTCTGGTAGTAGTCGTGGATCACGGCGTTGAAGGCGGCGTTGCCCAGGGCGGCCGGGTCGCCGGACGGGCCGGACAGGTCGGTGGCGCCGAACCGCGGCAGCCCTTGTCGCGCGAACACCGGGTTCACCTCGGCCAGGCGGGCACGGATCGCGGGCAGGTCGTCGTAAGGCAGGGTGTGGCCGACCACGTCGGAGAAGGCGCGCAGGATGCGCCAGTCCTCGCGGGCCTCGCCGGGCGGGAACACCGCCCCGAACCCGATCTGCACCCGGCCCTCGGTGTTCACGTAGGTGCCGGGCTTCTCCAGGTAAGCGGCACCCGGCAGGATCACGTCGGCGCGTGCGGCGCCGGCGTCGCCGTGATGGCCCTGGTAGATCACGAAGGTGTCCGGGCCGATTCGGCCGGCACCGATCTCGTCGGCGCCCAGCAGCCACAGCACGTCGACCCCGCCGCTCATCATGCCGGCGACCGAGCGGGCGCCCGGGCGCGGCACGAAGCCGAGATCGAGCGCCGCGACCCGGGAGGCGGCATGGTGCAGCACGTTGAAGCCGTGCCACTCGGGCGTGAGCGCGCCGACCGCCTTGGCCAGCGCCCAGGCGGCCGCCAGCACCGCGGCGCCGTCCTCGCGGGCGATCGCGCCGTGGCCGACCACGATCATCGGCCGCTTGGCCGCCTTGAGCACGTCTGCGAAGGCCACGCCGCCCTCGATCAGGCCGGTCAGCGCCGCCGGGCGGTCGCCGAGCGGCTCGACCTCGTAGGTCAGGTCCGGGCCGGATGCCGCGATCACGCCGACCGGAAAGCTGCCGGCGAGCCAGCGCTTGCGGATCCGGGCGTTGATCACCGGCGACTCCTGGCGCGGGTTGCAGCCGACCAGCAGCAGCGCGTCCGCCTCCTCGATGCCGGCGATGCCGGTATTGAAGGTGTAGAACTCGCGGCGGCTGGCGTCGTACTGCGCGCCGTCCTGCCGGCAGTCGACGTTGCCGGAGCCGAGCGCCGTCATCAGGTCCTTGAGCGCCACCATGCTCTCGGCGTCGCACAGGTCGCCGGCGATGGCGCCGATCCGCTCGCCGCGCACGCCGTCGAGGCGTCGTGCGATCGCCACGAACGCGTCCTGCCAGCTCACCGGCTGCAGCTTGCCGTGCACGCGCAGCCAGGGCCGGTCGAGGCGGCGGCGCCTGAGGCCGTCGAACGAGAACCGGCCCTTGTCGGCCATCCACTCCTCGTTCACCTCGTCGTTGGTGCGCGGCTGTATGTTGAGGACCTCGGCACCGCGTGCGCCGGCGCGGATGTTGGTGCCGGTGGCGTCGAGCACGTCGATCGAGTCGGTGCGGTTCAGCTCCCATGGCCGCGCGGTGAAGGCGTTGGGGCGGGAGGTAAGCGCGCCCACCGGGCAGATGTCGATCAGGTTGCCGGACAGCTCGGTGGTCAGCGCCTTCTCGACATAGGTGGTGATCTCCATGTTCTCGCCACGCGAGGTGGCGCCGAGCTCCGGCACGCCGGCCACCTCGGAGGCGAAGCGGACGCAGCGCGTGCACATGATGCAGCGCGTCATCACCGTCTTGACCAGCGGACCCAGGTACTTGTCCTGCACCGCACGCTTGCTTTCGGCATAGCGCGAATGGTCGGAGCCGTAGGAGAAGGCCTGGTCCTGCAGGTCGCACTGGCCGCCCTGGTCGCAGATCGGGCAGTCCAGCGGGTGGTTGATGAGCAGGAACTCCATCACCGCGCGGCGGGCACGGCGCACCACCTCGGTGTCGGTCCTGACCACCATGCCGTCCATGACCGGATAGCCGCAGGAGGCGACCGGCTTCGGCGCCTTCTCGATCTCGACCATGCACATGCGGCAGTTGCCGGCGATGCTCAACCGCTCGTGGTAGCAGAAGCGCGGGATCTCCTTGCCGGCGGCCTCGCAGGCCTGCAGCACGGACGAGCCGTTCGGGACTTCGACCGAGATGCCGTCGACGGTGACCTTGGCCATGATCCCTACTCCGCCGCCATCGGCAGGTTGTCCGGCGTGACCACCGCGGGCTTCGCGCCATGCGCCGCCTTGTAGGCTGTGATTCGCTCCTCGATCACCGGACGGAAGTGCCGGATCAGCCCCTGGATCGGCCAGGCGGCCGCGTCGCCCAGGGCGCAGATGGTGTGGCCCTCGACCTGGCGCGTGACCTGGTCGAGCATGTCGATCTCCTCCATCTCGGCCCTGCCCTCGACCATGCGATACATCACCCGCATCATCCAGCCGGTGCCCTCGCGGCACGGCGTGCACTGGCCGCAGCTCTCGT
>CAXUEL010000017.1:0-32929 GCA_964249915.1 uncultured Acetobacteraceae bacterium
CCCAACCCACCCCGAGGCGGTCACCTCAGCGCCTGCGCGGGGGCTTGGGCAAGCTTCCACCGGGCGGCGCCATGGGTTGCGCCGTCCTTTTGGAACCGCCTTCCCCCGACAATCCGGCCGCCTTTCCCCAACATCCACTTTCCCAGCCGGTGCGTGTCAAAGCCGCCCCGGCCACCCGCAATCCGAGTGAACACGTCATGCAGAGCGGGCCACTGCAGTTCGGCCGGGGTATAGCTGCGGTGGTGGTCCCCGTTCTCGTCCGCTCTCACGACGGTCCGGCCAGCAACTTCGGCTGCGGCACGGATCGTCTTCGGCTCGGGTCCGATCGCCTCGTGCCACGCCTCCATGACCTCGCGCAGCTCGGTCAGCTCCGGGTCATCTTCCCGGGCGGCTTCCATGCTGAGGGCGGGATCGGCGCACCCCAGCCAAACCAGCGCGCTGCGCACCATGTCGGACCAGTGGCTGAAGCTGGCGATCGATGGCAGCAGCCCCGGCCGGCCCGCCAGCAGGTACGCCCGTACGATGATGAGGCACGCCGACACGTAGCGGCTGCGATCGGCCAGGATGGTGGCGACAGGATCCCCGGCGAAGACTCGGGTTTCCGGGCGCTCCATCTCCGGGTCGAGCTCCGCGATCAAGCTGCGCCGCACCATATCGCCCCGGACGCGGAGGCCGTTGCCGGTGGCATACATGGACACGCAGCTCTCGATCTCGGTGATATCCGACACGCCCAGCCGACGGATCCGGATCAGCGGCCGCTCGACCGCCTGGCACAGCAGGTCGCCGCCCAGCTCGCCGTTGACGTTGTCCAGGCTGACGATCGGGTAGCCGGCCAGCAGCAGACCGGCGATGCGCTTCTCCGTCTCGGCCTCGTCCGCTGCGGCAGCGATGACCGGGCACGGCCGGCCGGTGGAAATCGTGCTCACCACGTCGCTCAGGTAGGACTTGCCCGAGTCGGGAGCGTGGGCGTTGAACCCATGCAGCGGTGCGACGGACATGGCGCCTCGGACGACGGGCGTGATGATGGCAGACAGCGCTACCGCCTTGCTGACCTCAAGGACCGGGCCGTCCGGCGTCTTCGTTCTCACGAACGGGAACTCGGCCAGCAGGTCCGACAGCAGCCGCAAGGCGCCCTCCGCATCCTTCCGCGTCGGGCTGTGGACAGCGGAATGGAGTCGCAGGCCGGGCTCGGCTACGTGATAGAGCCGGGTGGGCGGGTCATAACCCGGTGCCGTCACCAGGCTACCGTCCCGCCGCATGGTGGGCGTGGTGATGACGCCGACGACGGACGGCAGGTTGAACCGCCCATGCCGGTGCAGAAGGATCTGCACGACCGGTGCCGGCGGGTTTGTCCGGACCCACTCCTCCGACCGGCCGTCGTACTTCTCCCACTCGGCGACGGCGCACAGGTGGTCGGTGGCGCTGTGCACGTTCAGGTCGATCAGCCCGGCCGCCACCGTCATCCGGCCGTGCGACGCGGGCACTTCCCGGCTCACCGGCTGCACCAAGCCGACGTCGCCCCGCTGGAAGATCGGTAGCCCAGCCTCGATCAGCGCCTGCTCGGCTGCATCCGCGGCAAGGTGGAGCTCGCCCACCACTAGGCGGATCAGCTTGCCCTTCGGCTCGCTCTTGTCCCAGATCCGCCGCAGCTCGCGCTGGTTGGCGGCCTGACCCTTCTCCCGGGTCCAGTCAGCCGTCTGCGGGTCCAGCAGCAGGCCCGCAACCATCCCCTCAAAATCGGCTCCATCCCTGCGCAGCGCCTTGCCCTTGCGCATCGCCAGCGCGCTGCGGGATCGGTCGGTCGGGGCCTTCCGCCCCTTCTTCGGCGGCTCGGGCGCTTCCTCCGGCGCCTCGCCGTCGATGGCGAAGGCCGGACCGTGCTCGGTGATGAGGTGCAGCAGCGTGTCGGTGTCGACCTGCCGGAACTCGTCCGTGCCGCCGGCGACACCCTCGCCGGTGACGGCGAAGTAGCGGTTGCCCAGGTGGAGCTCGACCGCCGGCGGGTGTTCGCCTCCACCGCGCTTGAACTGGCGCCCGAACTTGGACCCCATCGCGACCGACAGCTTCGGCATGTCGGCGGTGGCGAACACGAAGAACACCTTGAGGCCGGTGCGGCTGGGCGACACCTCGGTGTAGGAGGCGAACATCTCGACCACGGTGGCGGCCCACTGCTCGACCTTGCCGGTTGCTGGATCCCGGCAAGCGTCCAGGTCGATCCCGCCGAGGCTGCGGCCGTCCCCGAGTTCGCAGAACTCGATCCCGATCCCGCCCAGCTTATACGGCTTCGGCAGGCTTGCGGCTCGAGCTTCGGCCTGCAGCCGGGTCCCCCACGTTGCCGGCTTGTCGGCATGCGCCAAGCCGCCGGCCGGGTTGTGCGGCACCTTGGTGGGCGGCTTGCTGTCGCCGCGGTCCTGGAGCTGCCAGGCTACCCAGATCGGCGTAGTGGCAATCGACGTGAGGGTGATGGCATTGTCCGCCATCTGCGCTGCAGCACTCATCGCTTGGCCTCCGCGTTCATGCGGTCGACCAGCCGCGCAAGAATGGCCGCTTGCTTAGGGGTGATGCGCCGCCGCGTGCGCAGGCTGACGAGGAAGCCATGCTCCCATTTCGTCAGCTGATCGGGACACTGGAGCAGCTGCGCGATCGTCTCGTGCAGCTTGGATGATGGAGGTGGTTCCGGTTGCGGATGGGCCGGCATCGGCAGGTAGACGATCCGGGCTTCCGCCTGTTCTAGCGCCTCGCGCCAGGTCAGGCCGCGCGACTGAAGGAACTCGCTGGCCTTGAGTGCGGCGGCGGCGCGTTCGCCAACATGCGAACTGGTCAACATGCCGCAGATGGAGGCAAGCCGGGTCCGCTCGCTGTTGGACAGGTCAGCCATGCCGGGTTCCCCCTGCCTGGCTCTGCTGCCACCTGATCGAGGCGACTGCCAGCGCGAAGCGGCGGAACTCGGCCGGCCGGAGCTCAACGAAGAACCCGCCGTCGGCCAGGGCCTGCATGGTGTCGATCGGGGTATGGCCGAGGCGGGTTGCCCGTAGGCACTCCTCCGCCAGCGCGAACCGCCGCACGGTGGCGGCAGGCAGCGGGCGCCTCACGCTGCCCGCTCCTGCTCGGGCTCGGGCTCGACCGGGTAGATGCCATCGCCCGTTGGCAGGAGCAGGACGGTCGGAACGTCGGCGTGCTGGAGCGCTGCAACCCACGCCTCTGCGGCGTCGGACGAAGTCTCGACCAGCAGCAGCCGGCCGACATCCTCGGCCATCGTCACGCCCAGCATGTAGCTGCGCTGGTCGCCGCCGGAGGCATGGACGAAGACTGCCCGCGCCCACTGCATCACCTGCGCAGTGGCGGCCCAACCCATCGGTCCGGTGACGCTGTCGTCGTCGTCTCCGATCAGGATCAAAGCCGGCTGCTTCGCTCGGTTGAGCGCGTACAGGTTCGGGCGTGAAAGCCGATCAGTCAGGCACGTCATGGCGATCCGGCCGACACCCGCCGACTTGAACAAGGGGATGTGGTGGCTGCTGCCGTGTGCTTCGCACAGCGCGATGGCGCACGCGACATTGCGAGGATCCAGCTTGCCCGCCAGCACCGGTGGCATGGCGGCGCTCATGCCCGCAGCTCCCGCAGCGCGCTGGCGCGGTGCCGGCGGCGAGCCTGTCGGGCAGCTCGGGAGTTCTGCGCCTCGGCGATGGCCTGGAGCAGCGCGCGGTGGCCGCCGATGCGGTCGAGCACGACCAGGATCACGTCGGCGTGGGTACAGGCGGGAACAGCCGCCAGCGCTCGCCGGATGGCGAGTTCTTCAGACATATTCACAATTTCAGCTCCGGGATGATGGGGGGAGCCGAGCTTGCGGACGGGACTTGGAAAATCGGCGGGAATAGCTTAGATGCAGCGATGTTGCTGGTCGCTGAATACACTACTCCTGCCGGGTCCTCGTTCGCGCGAGACTCGGCAGTTTAGTTTCGGGGTTGGCGAAAGCCCTACGCCGCTTGTGCAGGACGCCTGGAGCGGCCAGCCTCAAGAACAGCCGCCTCGATCGCCGGCAGTTCCGACGCAAGAACGTAGTAACCGCGGGCTCCTTCATCGCGCCGCAAAGTAATACGGCCGGATAGTCCAAGGAAATACAACTTGTGGTAGTTCGGGCACTTGTCGCCCATGATTGGCCGCAGCCTGCCCGCAAGTTGAACGAGGGCGATCTTCTCCGACACTGGTTTCTCCATTGCTCAAGAGGGGAGGAACCCACAGCAAAAGCCGTCCGAGCTGATGCAGAGACGGCGGCACGATGGCTTGCTGGAGGTGGTAGACAGCAGTTCGCGCCCGGGCTCTGCAGGCGTCCTGGACTGCTGCTTTTCTGGTCTAAAGGCTGTATGGCTGCCGCACCGGCAGAGCTTTTGCTCCCCGGTGGCTCTCGGAATGGCATCCGCAGTCCGTGGGTCTCGGACCCAGCGGAAGGGCCGTTTATAAAGAAACGGTCACTACGCTTTTACACCACATCGAGCGGCGCTCGGTCAAGCATCCGTTCATTTAGACAATACATGCCGGGCAGGATGCTGAAGACTATGCATCGGAAGCAGACGAGTTCTTGCCGCTGTATGGCTACCGCAGACCTAGAGCATTGCTCCGGTCTGACCAGCGGGGCTGCCCGCGAAACTTACCACATAGCATTTATAGGCAATGTGACAGGCTGTGGCAAGCGAAACGTTTTTGTAGAGGAAAGGGCCTGTATCTCCTGCAATTGACGCAGCTGCCGACGGAAGGAGGGGCATCACCTTCTGTCACCAGAGGGAAAGCGTCCAAGGGGTGAAACGTAAATATAGAGAGTAATACTTACTTGTTCCCGGTGCTTATCGCTTTCTTTAGGATGATCTATGACATAGGTTCTTCATGTAAGAAGCGCAGGGATCGCGCCCCGCCCCAAGCATTGGGAACGCCATGACTGCACCACCCCTATTCACCAGGCAGGAAGCAGCCAATCGGGCGCGCGTGTCCCTCGTCACGCTCAACAAGCTCATCCGTGATGGCCGCGGCCCGAACTTGACCACGATCGGCGGCAAGTCGTTCGTGAGCGAGCCCGAGCTCGCGGCGTGGATCAGCGCCTCCACCCAGAAGCGGCAACCGCAGCCGCAGCCGGAAGGTGTTGCGGCGTGACCGAGACCATCGCCACCGGCCTGCGCCGGTCCGAAAGGCGCGCGGCGTGAGCGGCCTCCTAAACCTCGAAACCGCGATCGGGAGCCTTGGCAACACCGGCACGGCACCCGTCACCCTCGGCGGGCTGCTCCTGCAAGGTGTCGAGGTTCCAAGCCGGCTGGCCGTCGGTGGCGATCAGGCGCTTGCCGTTCACAAGCTTATCGGTGGCGCCCGCGTCATCCAGGCGATGGGCCCCGACCCCGCGCCGATCACGCTGGAGGGCATGTTCACCGGCCCTGGCGCACTGGCTCGCGCTCAACAGCTGACCGCACTACGCGACGCTGGGAAGCCGTTGCGGCTGGGTTTCGCCGGCGTTTCGCTGATGGTCGTCATCCGGCCGGCGTCATATACCTACCAGCAACAAGGCAACGTCATCCCGTTCCAGGTGACGGTCGAGGTCCAGCCGACGACTGCTGCAGCGAGCAGCACCACCCCAAGCGCCCTGTCTGCGCTCGTCGGCCCCGACATCGCGTCCGCATTGACCACGGTCAGCAACACGGTGGCGCAGGCGTCGGCCTACGCAGGGGCGGTCGTCGGCCAGGCTCAGGCGATCGTTGGACAGATCACACCCGTCGCGAACCTGATCGGTGCGGGCGGACTGCTGGCGGGCGTAGAGGACAAGCTGACGGTGGTCGGCACCCTGGCCAGCGCAGGGACGAACTTCGCGGCTGCTCCGGCTGCCGCAGCGTCCGCCATCACCGGGTTGCAGTCGGCTGGTGCGGACTTGACCACCACGCTGACGCAGGCTGGTAGCAACCTGACCGGGCTGTCCGCCGCCGCGAACCCGGGCGACCTGGTGGCGGATATACCGAGCTTGCAGGCAGCGATAGCCAGCGCTGGCGCCGCATCCGCTGCCGCGACGGCCAGCGGCTTTCTCAACAGGTCGGTGCTCAACGTGCAGCAGGCGGCCGGCATGACCACGACGCCGGCGCTGGTGCATTCTTGACAGCGCCGATGGAGACGATGGCCGACTTCGTCGCCGCCCTTGAGGCCGAGGCCAAGCGGTTCGCGCACATGAGCTTCGCGGTGGACGAAGCGGCCTTCCTGCGCGGCCTGACCATGATCGAGGGCGTGGTGTTCAACGCCGCGACGCAGGAGGGCAATCCGGCCGAGCAGGCGGTGTCGTTCTGCCTGATCTACCGCAACGCCGCCATGGCCGAGCGAAGCGCGATCTTCCGCAACGCCGCCCTCGCGCTGGTGCCGGATCATTGCGGCGAGATGCTGACATGCCAGTAGAAGCCTACGCCATCGGCATAAACCTGGTCGCCGACGCATCCAAGGTCGCCGGGCCGCTCGACCAGATCATCCGGCTACTCGGCAAGGTTCAAGAGGCCCAGCAGCGCGCGCAGATGGGCTTCAACGAGATGACGTCGTCGCTGCGTGGTGCCGAACGCACGGCCGACAAGCTGGCACAGACCATGGAGCGGGTCGCCAAGGCAGTGGCGGCGGCGGCAGCGGCATCCGGCAAGATCAGGAACGTCGGTGGTGCTGCCAGTGGCGGCGCGACCGATGGCAGCCCGCCGCCGCGGCAGGCGCCTAGCGGATCACCCGCCGCTGCGGCGCTGGCGCCCATGCTGTTCCTGCCGCCCGGTGGCGGTTCGACGCCCACCGATAGGGCGGTTGCCATCGCGACGGGAAGCCCTGCTGCCCTGGCGGCGCCGCAGATCGCCGGGCTGGTGCCTTACGGCGGCTCTGGTGGTGGCCTCGTTCCCGCGTCGGGTGGCCTGGTGCCTTCGCCTGGAGGTAGTGGCAGCAGTATGCCGCCGTTGCGTCCTGGCCCCATCCCATTCGGCAACCCTGGCGGCGGTGGGGTTGGTCCTGGTGCGCCCGGTGGCGCCGCTCCCGGAGGCGGTGGAGGCGGCTTCCGCTTCCCGAAGATCCCGGCACTTGTTCCCTACAAGCGAATGCTGGCGGGCTATGTCGGCTACGAGGCTGTCAAGGACAGCTATGAGGAGGGGGCCGACTACGACGACATCACGGCGAAGATGCGCGCCATGTACACCCGCCAGCCGGACGGGAGCAGCGGCCGGGCCTTCACTGAAGACCAGATCGGGCAGGCGCAGTCGCAAGCCATGGCGACAATGCGCCGGGTGCCGGGGTTGGGCCTCAACCAGGCCATGGACGTGATCCTGCAAACTGCGGGATTGCTCGGCAGCTCAAGCAAGGCGCTCCAGCTCGCGCCGCTACTCAGTTTCGATGCCCAGGTCCTTTCCAGGTATGGCAAGGGCGACGCTATCGCGCAGATCGAGGCGGCGGTGCAGGCCGGCGAGCTCACCGGGCTGACGAACAAGGACGGCACGCTCGCAGTCCCGAAGCTGCTCGACTTCGTGAACCGCATCACCCGAACAACGGTCGCCATGGGCGGCCAGCTCGACGTGCCGAAGTACCTGACAGGTGTTCGGCAGTTCGGACTGGGCGCCGAAGCCGCGGACATGGATTTCACCACCGCCGTCCTGCCCGCCTACATGAAGATAATGGGCAACGCCAAAGCAGGAACGGCCCTCACGTCGTTGCAGCAGGTGTTGCTCGCGCCCGTCCCGAAGACGCGGGCCAGCGAGTACCAGAAGGAGCAGGAGCGGATCGGGCTGCGCGACAAGAACCGGAAGCTGGTGAACAGCGCAGGCCTGAAGAGCAACACGCAGGACTGGTTCATCGACACGCTACTCCCGACGTTGAATGCAGCCGGGTATTCGGATCCCGGTCAGATCACAGAGGAAATCCAGAAGCTTCTTCCTCGCCAGACCGTCGACCGCTTGGCTGGTGCCGGACTGATGGACCGGGCGCTCATCAAGAAGGAAGTCGACCGCAACCGCGCCCAGCAAGCAGCCGGCGACGCGCCGCTGGCCGCATTGCTGGCGACGTCACCTGGCACGCAGATCAAGGGATTCTCCGAAGGACTGAAAGCACTGGAAGCGGTCACCACGGACGCAGCCATGGGACCGTCGATCGACGTTCTAGGGCGCCTGACGAAGTCGTTCCAGGGCATGACCGACTACGTGAAGGCGCATCCGGACGACGTGAAGATGTTCGCTCGCGACGTGGACATGCTGGTCCGGATCCTCCTCGGCGTGGCGAGCGTGGCGGGCAAGGTGCTGGACATCTTGCCGGCGCCGCTCCGGAAGGCAGCCGTGGGAGCTATAGCAGGCGGGATCGCCGGGACGGTCATACCTGGAGCCGGGACCGCCGGCGGCGCCGCGATCGGCGGCGGGCTGGGCTTGCTTGACGGCTTTACGCTCACACCGCCGAAAGGCTGGCACCCGACGATGGGCGGCCTGAGCATGGCGCCGGATGCGGCGACGATCCAGAAGCAGAGCTACACGTCGCCGGGCGGCAGCCTGCACGCGCAGCCCATCAGTTTGACCGTGAACCTGACGTCGACCTTGGACGGCCGGGTCATCGCTGAAAATACCACCCATCACCAGACGATGCAGGCGATGCGACCGAGTGCCGCCGGCAATGCCCCAGACTACATGGAGGTGGTGCCGCGGCCAGGGGTGCCTCTGGTGAGCACCTAAGGCTGAGGATCAAGTTCCTTCACGTAGAGATACGCCTTTCCATCCATTTTGGTCCACCAATACTCAAGTGTCAGATTGGTGGCATTACTCAAACTCACTTCGGCATGACAGAGTAGCTTGTCTGGGTTGTTAGACACGGTCTCCGTTTTCCGAACATCAAGAATTGTGATGTTCATCATCTTTATCAGGCCAATACCCTGAAAAGCATCCTTCATCGTCTTGATTGTATATGGATTGCTGCATCCGTAGAAACCGCCTGAACTTGCATAGTCTGAAGCGGCGTTTATTTGCGTATAAGCGACATACGAACCACCAACGGCTGCCAGCAACGTCAGACCAGCTTTCAAGCGACGAGCACGCTGCGCTTTTGCTACACCCACGCGCTCGGTCGGATGTCCGCAGTGAGGGCATGCTGCAGCTAGACGCGAGACGGGTTGTCCGCACGCTGTGCACGGCTGCACGACCGGTTCTGGAGGAGTTTCATTGTCCATGACGCTACCGTAACGCAACCACCGGGTGGAATCTTTACCCTAACCAAGGCTTCGCTGGCAGCCATGGGCGCCGATTTGTCCGCCGATCAGGATGTTACGGCTGGTGATGTGTCGTTGAAGGCCCATCCCTATGTTGATGCCGGCGGGTCCGGCTTGTCTGGAGAGCCGAAGCAGTGACCGAAGCGCTTGACCCACCTCAGGGCGTAACTGAACGGGACCAAGCCGCAGAGATGGAGCGCGTCCAGGCTGCTGCCGTCCAAGACGCCGGACAGTTTCTTTCATACGATCAGCAAACCGTCGACCTTCTCGCGGCCATGCAGTCAGCACAGCTTGCGGCCAACCTGAAGGCAGCGGGCTGGCCTATGCAGCTGGTCCAGGTACTTGCTGAAGCTTACCGCTCGACCATCCTGCAAGAAGTCCGAGACGCGCAGCAGGCTGGCTGAGCGCAGCGCTAGGCCAGCATCCGTAACGCATCAACCCTCTCCTACCACCGCCGATACCCTCGATCCCGGTTCCACACGTAGAGCCCGCCGATCACCAGCACCGCCAGCAGCACCATCTCGCTTAGGCTCAGATGGCTCAGCACCCGGAAGATCACGCCGTAGATCAGCCCGTGGATGATGGACGACACCACCATGTGCCCGATCCAGGATCCGCCGCCGTATCAGTGGTGGTAGCCGTAGCTCGGCGCGTAGCCATAGCTGCGGTGCGCCCAGGATGCTTGCACCAGGTAGTTCATGCGTTCCCCCATGTTGCCGGCCGTTCCGGACTGGCGATGCGCTTCCACTCCACGCGCGCGCCGGCCTCAAACGCCTCGGCCGCCAGCCGGGCCTTCGTTGGGGCGAACCCAATGGTTGCGATGGCCGACTGCACCAGCGCCACCTGCTCGTGCAACGCCACCATGAAGGCGCCGCCCTCGGCACCGGCCAGGCTGCGGGCGAACTGGACGCCGGTGACGAACGCCTGATCGGCATCATCGGGATGGATCAGCAGCTCGAGGCGATCCGTGGTGGCTGGCTGGTCCATGCTGTTCATGCTGCTGCTACCTCCAGCACCACCCGGCGGCCGAGTGCGCGCAGTGCCGCCTCGACTTGGCCGACGTGGCTGCGGTGCAGCGGATCGCGCAAGCGGCGGATGCTGTTCTCGCCCAACCCCATGCGCCGGCCGAGCTCGACGTTGCTGATCTTGGCAACCAGCATCGCCTCGTGCAGCGCCAGCTTGGTCGCCTCCAGCAGCGGCACAGATACGATGGTACCAGCGGATGCGCGTGGCAACGGCAGCGGCTTGCCCTCGTCCACGTAGAACGACAGCGCGGTTACGAGGGCATCCTGCGCCCGTTCCAGGGCTTCCTCGCGGGTATCTCCACACGTCACCAGTTCCGGCACGTCCGGAGCAGTCACGGTAAGGCCATCTCCATCCTCGGTCAGATGGACAAGATACTCATACCGCATCGTCAGTCCTCCAGGTCCCGCTCGGTCAGGCCGAGCTGCTTCAGGATCGCGCGGAAGGTGCCCGTGGGCAGGTCGCCCCGGTGCATCGGAACCACTGTCGCCCGCCCATCGTGCCGCACCTTCAAGTGCCCGCCCTTGCCAGCCGTCTCGGTGTGCTCGACGCCGAGCCGGGTAGCGCGACGGCCAAGGCGGCGAAGAAGGTCGGTCGAGCGCATGGGCAGTATATCGCACATACAAGTGCGAGGTGCAAGCCATATCGTGCATATTTGTGCGATAGAGCCGGAAGCTACGCAGCCGACGTGAATAGGTCACGCTGCCGCATCTGCCGGCGCAGGTTGCCCACCGTCTGCGGCGATACGCCGACGCGGCGGGCAATCTCCCGGTCCGGCAGGCCGGCCGTGTCCACATGGGACAACAATTCTCGTACCCGATGCCGGCGGGCGGTGGCTGTCGACCACTCGAAGCTAGGCGGCGCCGCTTCTGCTGCCTGTCCATTCTGGACATCCCGGTGCGCGGTCAGGGCGGCAAGGTGTTCCAGGTCCGCCAGCACCGCTTTCTCGATCTCGGGCTCCGACATATCCGACGCGACGGCGTGACGCTGCCGGATCAGCACCTCGGCGATCGACACGGACCGCAGACCGGTTTCTAGCAGCGTTCGGACCATGTCGCGCCGCAGGTAGGCGGAAAGGTCGAGCTGACTGGCACCGGCGCTTTCCAGCACCAAACCAAGATCTCGGTCCCGGTCTTCCCAGGCGGCGAACTCGGCTGCAGCGTCGGTGACGGTGCTTGGCAGCGGGTAAGCCGTCGACAGGGCGTGCAGCACCCGCGCCGACGGTTCTGATGAGCTTTCGAGCTGATGTCCGTCGACGCTGAAGGTCCACCGCTCACGGGGTGCCTTCTCAAACACAGACCACGCTGCCACCGATGCCCGCAGGAGCTGCTCCCGCTCTGTCCAAGCCAGCGCGGCATCTAGGCCGCCATATCGGGCGAGGACTTCGGCCCGCCCCGGTGCATCGCGTCGGGCTTGGTCTTCGCGTCGCTTCCGATCCCTCTCCGCCCACGCGGCCAGGTGAGCCGGGTTGTTGGTGTCGTAGAACGCGAAGCCGCCGGGGCTATGCTGCGGGGCTTCCTGGCCTGCTGCAGCCGGCTTGGCGTGGCCGCGGAGCAGCCCAGGCACGTCCGCCAGCGTCTTGCCCTCGCGCTCGACCATGGTGCGGGCTCGCTCGCGCGCCGCGGCTGCCTCGCCAGCGTTGGCGCTGCCGGCAAGGGCCCACACCTTCGCGAGCAGGGCGAGGTTCATCCGGCCGCCCCTTTCATCCTCGGCGCCGACCGGTCCAGCCACCCGTCAGCACCAGGTGCCGCCTTCGCCTGCGCGAGTATCTCCCGCTGCTTCCACCCTAGTACCGCCAGCACGGCCCGTATCTCCTGCGGGCCAAGCTCGCCGGCGCGGAGGCGTAGGGTGCGGACCGGCTTACTGTCAGTCCCCTTCTTCTCGTTCGTCATTTCGCGATCCGTATCCCCACCTTCGCCCGCGCGATCCGCAACAGCGACTGCCGGGCGTCCAGCGGCACGGTCATTGCCTGCGCTCATCGTCTCGTGGGAGCCGGACACGTCCAACCCAAGCCGTATCCCACGCTCCGTAAGCGAGGAAATTCGCCCTCGCCTGCGTCAGCGACAAGAGACGATTTGGACCGCCCCTGACCTCGTCTGCATCTGCGTCATCCTGCCCGTCGTCGTGCCAGAAGCAGACCTGGCAGATCTGGTCGCCTGATCGTTCGTCCAACGTCCAGTAACGACAGCAGGGGCAGCGGTGCTTCGCCATTAGGCTAGCTCGGCCAGGGCGGGATCGTCGGTCATGGCTCGGCCTGTCAGGCTAAGGAACGCGCTCTGGATGATCGAACCCTCTTGCGCTGGCTTGTTCGTATGCTCGCCTTCGCGCCTGTTCCTCGCTGTCGACCGTCTCTGTATGAGACGTCTCATCGTTTCCGATCCCGAAGCTAAGCCAGGTTGCGACGTTGAACTTGTCGTCGTCGGTGGGCCTGATCTGGTAGCGAAAGACCGGGAAGGTCATGGCTGCGCCTTCATCCTCACGCCGGGCTGACCACCGTTCGTGAACTCGACTCCACCCGCCTCAAGGGCCCGGCGGATCGCGTCGACATTGGCTTCTGTCAGGGTGGTTCGCCCGTCGACTGCCTCTGCCCTCGTGACGGTGATGCGGCCCAGCTTTGCTCGCTTTGCCAGTTCATCAGCAGACCATCGGACCAACGCGCGCCCGGCTCTGATCTGCGCTCCCGTGAGATACATTTCGCTCCTTATGATGCAAACGGTATTGCATCCCGGTGATGGTGCATTTAGTATCACAAGATACAAGGCGCCGCAACGGAGCAGAGGCCATGACCTACCAGACCACCAACCCCAAGTCCGCCTGCCAGCCCCTCCGCAGCATCCCGCTCATCCGCCCCCTCTCCTGCCTTGGCCCAGCGTTCCTCGCCCAACACGACCCGCAGGCGCTGGTCCGGCAGCAGGCGACACGCCGGCTCGAGCTGGCCCGCCTGGAGATCGGGGACGCCTGGCTGGCCTATGGCGATGCCAAGGCGGCCGTGGGCGGGGCGAACCGGATGCGCCGCAAGGACCGGCACGACCGGGCCATCTTCTCCGACCGCGCCGTGGCCCGCCGCCTGTCGGCCGCCTTCGGCACGATGAACCGCCGCCGGGCGCGCTTCCTGGCCGCGCACAAGGCGCTGGCGGCTGCCGAGGCTGCTGTCGCCGCGCTGGCGCACTGAGATGCCGTTCGGGTCACCTCGCCCGCCGAAGCCGCTTCGCACCCAGGCCGCGGAGCTGCGCCTGCTGGCGCGCACCGCCTACGAGCAGGGCCGCCGGCAGGAAGCGGCCGAGCTCTACCGGCAGGCCGACGTGATCGAGACTGCTGCTGCCCAGCGCCATCAGCAGAAGACCTGACGAACCAGATTGCCCGTCCGATCCGCCGTCGCCGCGCTGCGCGGGACCTGGATCGACACGAGCTTTCCGCGCCCGGGCGGTTTGCCGGGAGAGTCCGCAAGATGCGGGCAAGGTCGGCACGAACGGGGTTCCAGCCCATCCGTGCCTGACCCCAACCATAGGCCACTACCCTATGTCTGAGGCTTCTTTCACCCCTACCACACCCAGCGCCGCCAAGGCCGCCATGTGCGACCGCTCCTTCGGCTCCTACAGCGACCTGCTGCTGCTCATCCCGAGCGAGGCCGGCGCTGGCAAGGCCAACGAGCTCGATGCCGAACTGCTCGACTGCTGCGACGCTGCCCGTGCGGCCGACCGGCAGGCAGCGCTGGCAGTCGACGGGTTCGGCCTGCTCGACCTGGACGAGCCAGCCGGGCTGATCGCGCTGCACAGCGCCCGTCCGCTAGTGGATGCCTTCTTCGACGCGATCGACCGCGCCACGTTCCTCCCGGCCAGGACGCCGGAAGTGCTGCGCGCGAAGGCGGCGCTGCTCCTGCTGCACAGCCAGGCCGACGATGACGTGGCTGCGCTGGCGGTCAGCCTGGCGCGCGACGTGGCGGGGAGGGCTTGAGCATGGCCCGCACAACCCGCCGGGACCTGCTCGGCGCAGGCGGCTTCACCGCGCTGGCCGGCATTGCCGCCGTCGCGATCGCCAAGCCGGATGCGCAGACGGTCGAGGTGCTGCCGACAGCGCCCGGGCACGGTGGCGACGACGCCAAGCTGGTCGCCTTGTGCAGCCAGTTCATGGCTCTGCAGGCACAACTTGTCGCCATGGGGGCGGCAACCGTTCCAGTGAGAACGGACGGGCCTGAACATGGTCCGGGCCGCGATGGCGTGATCGACGGCCTTACGGATCGGCAGGCGGACATCCTAGACAAGATGCACGATCTGACGGCGACGACGCTTGCCGGGCATCGGGCCCGCGCCATGGCGTTCGACAAGTGGTGCAGCCGAGGGGAGCACGGGGACTTCGACATAGTGGTGTCCTGGGGCGACATCGGTCCGCTGATCCGCGACCTGGTCGGAGGGTCGGTCTGATGTGCGCCCAGCGAACTGCCGCGGCGGTCTCCGCTACGCCGGCGGAGACGGTGCTGTCCACGAAGCCGGCTGCAGCTGGATCCGACGCCGAGCTCATCGCCGCATGCGGAGCCTTCGTTGCGCTGGAGCGGCAGCGGAACGCCCTCAACCGGGAAGTGACCGGCGATGCGGAGCGGCTGGCCGATGTCGAAGACGATCGTCTCTACAACGAGCAGGACCCGCACTTCGACCGGATCCTGGCGACTCGCGCCACGACCGTCGCAGGGATGCGCGCCAAGGCGCGGGCTCTTGCTGCCGAAGACCTGGAGCTCCTGAAGTCCGGCACGGGGCCACGCAACGAGTGCCTGATGGCCTCGATCGTCGCGGACCTGATCTCCAACGAGCCGATCGCTTCTCCTGCATCACCGGATGCCGCGCTGATCGGCGACTGTGACCGCCTGATCGCGCTGGAAAAGGAAGCCGCGCGTGAAGCCGACCGCCTTGCAGACGCGTCGGACGAGGATTGGCACGACGTTATCGACCCGATCTGGGACAAGCGCGATCAGGTGGTCGACCGCATCGTCTCGATGCGGGCCACCACGCCGGCCGGTGTCCTGGCTCTCATCACGGCACTCGAAACCCACAATCCGGTCGACCCCAAGCTGGGAGATCGCGGGTTTTCCTTCGAGGGCGGTATGTCCGGCCGGTTGCTCGAGACGGCGCTTCGGAGCGCGAAGGCGATAAGAGGGGCCGCAGCGCCTCCGTTCAATCCCGACGCCGACCTCATCAGCCTGTGCGAGCAGATCGTGCAGTCGGAAGCGGAGTGGAACTCGACCGGCCTACACCAGGACACCCTGCCCCAGGCGGAGCAGCACGACTACGAGCAGACGGTGCGCGAGCCCATCTCGGACCGGTCGTCCGAGCTCTTCGATCGCCTGCTTCAAATGACGCCGCAGACGCTAGAGGGTCAGAGGGCAGCAGCGCGGGCGACTGTCGCCTTCATGCCATGCTACCCGGACGGCACGCCCGACATCGAGATCAACCACATCGCCGGAAACATGGCCTGGAAGCTGGTCAAGCAGCTGGCCGGTGTCGCTGTGCCGCTGCCGCACACGGCATCAGAGAATGGGACATGACGGCCCGATTTCCGACACCAGAGGAGGCCGAGGCCGATCCTCGCCTCTACCGCAACCAGAGAGAGGTCGACCTGCTGCTGGCCTACCGGTCGCTGCCGGACCACCTCAAGCCCGAGATGACGACCTTCCTGCGTCGCGTCGTGCGGGAAGGCGTGCCGATGGAGGTTGCCGCCATCGACTTCATGCGGGCGGCCGGTCTGTCGGAACAGGCGGCCGTGCAGAAGGTCCGGCTCGTGCTGCGCGGGAGGGTGCCATGAGCCGGCGCCGCTCCACGCTCACGCCGCAGCAGTGCGCCGTCATTCGCGCGCTGCGACCGGCCGGCGCGTCCTGGCGGGCGATCGGCCGGAGGATCGGCAGGCCGCACGTCGGGTGCCGGCGGTGGTGGGTGCGGCAGGCTGTCGGCGGGGGTGCGGCGTGACCGGCCGCACCTTCACCCCAGCCGAGGACCGGCTCATCCTCGACGGCCGCGCCGCTGGCCTGTCGTGGGACGCGATCGGGAAGCAGATCGGCACCACCGGGAAGGCGTGCCAGCACCGGCTTGCGCGCGGTCTACAGGTGCCGGACCCAAGCCGATGCATGTCGGGCGCAGCAAGCCCCGCAGCGCCTACGACAGGCCGGAGGACAGGGGAAAGCGGGACCCGCTGGCGGCCGGTGACGATGCGAGCTGGCGGGCGATCACCGCCGGGACTGTGTTGGGCGGGAGCGGGTATCGGTGACGCACGATCATCCCCTTCCGCTTTGGCCGGTGATCTTGTTCTGCAGCGGGCAAGGCATCCTCGCAGCGACGTTCGCTTATGTGGGCGTCGCGACTTGGCGCGGTCGATGCTGGAAGACGACAAAAGGGCGAGGGCGTTCAGTGGATATTCCTCCCGTAGAGGATGTCCGCACTGTGGACATCCCTCACCCCGACGCCGCCCTGCTTGCGCTCTGCACCTCCTTAACGGAGGCGCAGGCTAAGTGGCAGCGCCTATACGACGCCACCAGCGACAGCTACCTGCTAACCACGTCGGCCGACTACGCTTGGCGTGCCTACAGCGACGACGTGTGGCCGGGCGTCCGGCTGGCGACATGGGGCGACAAGCCGCCTTACCCGGACGACGTGCCCGGCCGGCTCCGGACGCTCCGCGCCACCACCAGCGAGGGCAAGGTCGCCAAGGCTCGCGCGATCCTGGCGATGGAGGAAGCCGCCGGCTACGTCGACAGCCGGGACGACGCGATCGAGATGATGCACAGCCTGGTGCGCGACGTGGCCGGGATTGAGGCGCACGGGCTGGGTTCCGGCTGATGGCCCGCTTGCCGCCTTTCGAGGAACCGGATCCGGTGGTCGTCACCATGCCGCTGCCGCCGTCTGCGAGCCGCTTGGTGGCGCAGGAGCTACGCCGGACAGCGGCATCGGCGCAGGCACGCGGCAGCCTGATGCGCGCGGCCAAGCTGCGGGCACGGGCGGACGCGCTGTGCCCGCAGCCGCCTCCATCAAAACCGATGGGATTTCCACCATGACCACGGGCTGCATCTACAAGTTCCGGATGCGTAAAGGCGATGGCGGCGCCTTCTTAGGCTTGTGGAAATATGAGCTTGTGCCGTCGCACAAAATCTTGAAGTTGAGGGGAGTCAAGGTTGTGTTGCTCATTCGTGTTGAATGAAAACTCCCTTCCTTTTCTATTAGATAAAGGCATACTGAAACTGAAGCTGTCGTTAGCGTGCATTTTAACAAGCTCTATGTAATCCTTAAAGTTGACTAAAAGAAGATACAGCTCCTTTCTGGTATCCGAAGTTATGCAGAAGATTGGATTTTTAGATCCAAAATCGAACCCAAAATGTAGGATGTAACCGTGGATGATTATGCTGGTGAGATTCGTCGCGTCGAAATTCTCCTCCGTCCCCTCTTTCATGTTGAAACAAGCCATCATTGATGCCCTGTTCAACCTAGTTATGGGCGTGCCAAGAGGTGCAAATCGTTTGACAGGGATAGTCGGTTTTTCGACTGCAAAGCTCACGCACTGAGTGTCGTGCAATCTTCGCATCATGACTGCGCTGGTGAGGAGGCCCACCTCTAGACCGAATACCTGCTGTTCCGTGTTCTCCCACGGGGCATCACATAGTGCTTGAAGGTCCTCAGCGTGTTTGGCGAGCGATAGACGCCATAACGGTAGTTCTTTAATCAATCTAACCATCCTCCTTCGATGGTGTGTGTCTCGTCAGGTGACCTTACTTATCGACAAAATGGCAAACCGCTCTTGCTTCATGGCGTCGTAACGCCATGAAGCAAGAGCGGCGTTAAAGAAACGCCGAGCCCGCGTGATCCTTGAACATCTCCGCGTCGTCTACGTAGCCCATCAGCACGTCGACCGACTTGTGCCGGCTGACCGCCTTCATCTTCGCCAGGGTGGCGCCGTGGTTCGCGGCCGAGGTCAAGAAGCCGCGGCGAAGGGAGTGCCCGGCGAAAGTGGCAGGGTCCAGCCCAACGCGCCCCGCGTACGCCTTCACGATCGCCGCGACGCTGGTAGCCGTCAGGGCTGCCGGCAGCACCTGGCCGTGCCGGTTGATCGGCCGGAAGATCGGACCGGACGTGATGCCGGCCGCCTGGATCCACTCGGCCACCCGTTCCGCCACCAGCAGCTTGCCGCCAGCCGGAACGCCGACCGTCTGGCCCCGTCCTTCCTGATCCGTCTTCGATCGCCGGATGGTGACGCGCAGCCCATCGCCCAGCAGCTCGAGGTCGGCCACCTGGAGCGCCACCAGCTCGGATCGACGCAGCGCGCATGCGAAGCCGAGCAGCAGCAACGCCCGATCCCGTTTGCCGGTCAGGGTATCTGAGACATGCGCTAGCATGTCGACCACCACCCCGGCTGTCGCAGGCGCCTTCTTTACCTTGGCCGTCCCGACTGTCCGGCGGATGCCCCGCATGGTGACGCCGACGAGCTCGGCATCGGTGGGCGTGGGCTGGCCTGCGAGGCGGTGAGCATATCGGATCGCCGCGAGGCGCCGGCCGATGGTGGACGGCTTGGTGCCCACCTCGGCCTCGGCAGCGATGAAGGTTGCGACTGTCTCCGGCTCGGCTGGTAGGTGCGACACGCTGCGCACCTCGCACCAGCCGGCGAAGATCCGGAAGTCGGACCCGTAGGCACGGCGGGTGCCAGCGGCCTTCTCGTTCTGCCGGTAGCTCCGGGCCGCGTCCTGCTCAGCGTGGACGATGATCGGCTGAACCTTGAGCAGCGGCGTGATGACGGCGAGCGGCTGGACCAGCACCAGTTCGACCGCCCTGCCCCGCTTTCGCTGTCCTGATGGTGCTGCTTTGGCCATTGCCGTTAATCCTGACTTACGGGAATAAGCGTTATCGCAAGTCAGACGGCTAGACAAGCTATTGCATGACGCCATGACGTCAGTTAGTCATGGCGTCATGAAAACGATTGCGCTCATGAGCCAGAAGGGTGGCGCCGGCAAGACGACGCTGGCCGTGCACCTCGCGGTCGCGGCCTGCGACGCCGGCGAGTGCGTGGTGGTGATCGACACCGATCCCCAGCGATCGGCGACGGTATGGAGCTCAAGCCGGGAAGCTGAGGCGCCGATCGTCGCGACCGCCAGCGTGGGCGACGTCGACCGGGTGCTGGCGGCAGCCAGGGGCGACGGGATGACGCTGGCCGTGATCGACACCGCACCGCACGCCGCGCCGGATGCGGCCAGGATCGCGCGGGCTTCCGGGTTGATCGTCATCCCGTGTCGGCCGACAGCCTTTGACCTGGCTGCGGTCGAGGCGTCGGTGCGGATCGTTCAGGCGGCGAAGGCGAGGGCGGTGCTAGTGCTGTCCGCCTGTCCGCCACGGGCGCCGGAGGTTGCCGAGGCCCGCGACGCGCTTGCGACCTACGGCCTGCCGGTGGCACCGGTCGAGATCACGGAACGGCGTGCCTTCTCCCGAGCCGTCGCCACCGGTCGGGCCGTGACCGAATTCGAAGCCGACGGGAAGGCCGCCGCTGAGATCCGCGCCCTGTGGGCGTGGCTGCAGAAGGAGATGCCATGAGCAAGAAGCCGACCGGTCTATCCGCCTTCACGGCCAAGCGAGCGCCACCGGCTACAGCCCCCGCAGTGCAGCCGGATGCGGCGCTGGCTGCGCCAGCCGAGGCGCAGCGATCCAGGGCACAGGGCGCAACCGTCGCCCTCACGGTGCGGGTTTCGCGAGCGGATTGGGCCCGGCTTCACCAGCTTGCCGTTGCCGAAGGCGTCAGCATCCAGACCCTCGCGGTGCGCGGCTTCTCTCGTGTGTTCGAGGCGCAAGGGTTACCTGGGCTTGAGTGACGCCACGGCGCCGTGGCTGTATGACGCCATGACGCCATGGCGTGCTGACGTTATCTTATCCGGTGGAGGTTCTGTTCGATGCTCATCCCCATTGCCGACATTGAACCCGGCCGCCGGCTACGCGGCACCTCGGCCGATCAGGTTGATGCGCTCGCCCGCAGCATAGCGGAGGTCGGGCTCATCAGCCCGATCGCGGTCTATCGTCGGCCCATCATGCGGCAGCACGTCTCGGTCGACGGCTACGGCCTAGTTGCCGGTCTGCACCGGTTGGAAGCGTGCAGGCGCCTCAAGCTGGCCGAGATCGAGGCCAATGTCGTTGAGATAGACGAGCTTGATCGTCAGATTGCCGAGTGCGACGAGAACCTATGCGGCACGAAGCTCACGCCGGCCGAGCGAGCTATGTTCACGGCGCGGTGGAAGGATGCTTACGAGGCGAAGCACCCGGAGGTAAGGCATGGTGGAGACCGGAAATCAAGTTCTCAAGTTGAGAACTTGAACGGCTCGTTTGCAGAGGACACTGCGGCCAAGACGGGACAGGGCCGCAGCACGGTCGCCCGTGACGCGGCTCGGGGCGAACGCATCGGCTCCGACGTGCTCGACCAGATCCGTGGAACTTCGCTCGACAAGGGGGTTGTCCTGGACCGGCTGGCGGCGACGCCCCGCGCCCAGCAGCCGGCAGTGATGCTGGAAATGACCCGCGACCGGCCGAGGTCGGCGCCGGTCGCCCAGCCGTTGCGAGGGGCAGCGGCCGGGCTGACTGCCGAGCAGATAGCCGATCGGGCAGCAGTCGCGTCGGAACCGCTGTGGCCCACGCCGGATGGTGACCAGCGCGACCAAGTGCCGCGGTTCCTGGGCTGGAGCCGTTACGAGTGGTTCGTCGCGCCCCGCGAGCTAATCGAGCTCGTCGGTCTGGTCGACGCCTGGATCGGTTGGAAGGCCGAGGAAGCCGATATGCAGGAGCAGATGCGCGACAATCATGCCGCCTTCCTGGCGCAGACTGAGGCCATTATTGCCGAGGTGGGCGAGCGCGGCCGGGAGATAATGCTATCCGCCGGCGGGACGGCCCTTATCCGAGAATACGCGGCTGGCACGTTCGCGAAGAAGGCACGCAAGCGCGCGACTTGAAGGGTGGGCCGGCCCCACCCCTGGCCGGCTAGGCGCCGCAGGAAACCGTGTTGCATGGATCTGGAGTAACGGGGGGACGAGGCTGGGCAGGCTGCGGAGGTGCCGGCGGAAGATGTGTTGCCCGGGACAGTGGCGGGGTCGTCGCGGGGTCGCTTCGGGGTCATCTCGGGTTCGTCCCGTGGTCGCATTAGAGGGCCTTCCATACACCATTGCACCCGTCGTGCTTTTTCCCCGCAGCGGGTTGCAACAGCCGCCCCGGTCAGACCATCAGCTCCTCCCGCACGTTCGACGGCTCGTGCTCCGCGATGACGCTGCTCGGCCGCTGCCCGCACTGCTGACAGACCAGTCGGCGCACCAGGTTGCCCAGCGTGCGCTCCTCCCGGTCGCGGATCCGGACCGTCGCCAGGTCGGGCAGCGGGATGCGCCGCGCGCCCTCGCAGCCGCACCGGATCGCCAGTTGCCACGACGACAGGAAGCAGCGCGCCGGCATCGACAACAGCATGGTGCGGCGGCAGGGGATGGGGTGGCGAGACGGCTGCGGGTCCATCAGTCAAGCCGAGTAGGTGATCCGGATGCCCTTGTGGGTGAGGGCGCTCATCCGGTCCCGTGCTCCGTCTCGTGCGGCTCCGGTGAGCAGGCTCCGAGCTTCGTGCGGGTGTGCTTCGTGCTTGGTGATGAGCAGCGCGACGGCATCCTCGAACGATAGCGGCCCGACCGGATCGCCTTCCGGCTGCGCTTCCTCGTCGGACGGCTGGAACGTGTAGGTGCCAAGGATGGGTTCGCTCATGGGTGGCTCCAGGCCGGCCTGATGGTAGCGTGTGGATCCGGAGGTCTGGGGGATTTTCCCGGGACCCTGCCACCGGCGGGCACAGCTTGCGCCAACGCTTCCGGACCACGCCACAACCGCCTGATCCAGCCCGCATCCTGTTGCGTGTTCCGATCGGCGGGGGCAACGTGCGGTGTTCGGCCGATCCCCGGCCGTAGGATCACCATGGACTAGAACGCGAAAAGGCGGCTCCCGAAGGAACCGCCTCTCCCCGACCCCTCGCAGGGCAGTCATGGTGTCTCGCAAACCCATGATGCCCACGGACCGGCCGCTTTTCAAGCCCCTTCGGCTTGAACACGGGAGAGCTTTGCCGATCGGGCCGCCCATCGCGTCGGGAGACGACGATGCGGACAGGACACCCGCGCCCGTGGCGGCGCGGATCGGAATACGTAGATCCGCCGAGGAACACGCTCGACCGGGGCCAGCGGCACTGCTGGCGGCGCCGGGTGGTGGCCGAGGCTCGAGCCGGGAACCTGCCCGGCAAGGCGATCCTGACGGCGGAAGCGCTGATCGGGTGCATAGGGGAGGGCGGCGAGCTCTACCCGTCGCACCAGGCCATCGCTAGCAAGGCGGGCGTCGGGCTGCGGACGGTGGCGCGGCACCTGGCACGCATGGCTGAGCTCGGGCTGCTGACGCGGATCCGGAGGCTGGTGCGCAGGCCGTGGCCGGAAGGCGGGCGAGGGGCGGTCAGGGTGGAGCAGACCTCGAACGCCTACGTGTTGCTGTTCCCGCTCGCTAGCGTAGGCGAGCGGCGAACCGTTGGGCTGTCCTCAACGGTTGGACGGGCAACCATGGGGATCTCGCCCATGGTTGCGCGGTCGCCCAACACCGGCTGCCACTCTGGCCCTGTAGAGGCTGGAAGAAGGATTCCATCTGTACCGGCCGGCGACCGGACTGCGGCTCTAGCTGCTCTGGAAGCCGTCAGGGTGGCGCGTGAGGCGGCAGCGGCGGCGCGGTGGTGGGCGGCGCGGGGGTAGCCTGGCTAGACCGTGGCATGGAGTGGGCGACAGGGTGACGCGCCGTTGCGGACGGCTGGGCACGCCATACGGGTGCAATGGTCTGTAGGAGAAACCGCCTCTGCTTGGTGTGTCACTAGTGCGGCGCGGCAGTGACGCAACTGCGATGCGCTACTGACGAAACCCTGACTCGGAAAAGGGGCGTTTTGGCCCGAATCGGGCTGTGCACCTACGCTCCAGGGTCCATCTCTCGGAGCCATCAGTAAGCAAAGCCTTCATCGCCTCCGTCCTCCAAGAGTCGCTCGACATCACCGCCGTCGCGGCCAACCATGCTGCCGAGCAGGTCATCGCTGCCATCGTCCGGGACCTGAAGAAGGAGGGCGGCTTCACCCTGCCCAGCTTCGGCACCTTCCGCGTGGCCAAGACCAAAGCACGCAAAGCGCTCAACCCGCGCACCGGCGAGGCGGTCAAGGTGAAGGCCGGCAGGACTGTGCGGTTCAAGGCCAGTCCAAACCTCAAGAAAGCGGTGTAGTCGTTTTGATATGGCTAGGTCGTGAGGTCAGCAGCTTTCGGTTCATGAATCGGGCAGCCATTATGCTCTGACCGGAACTTGACCGAGCTGGTGTAGGTCGTGTTCCGGGCCCGCATCACCGAGCCCAGCGGGCGGTGGGCGGCAAGCCCATGCCAAGGGCTGAACGCCAATCCCTCGTCGACCGCAGCCACCCCCTCCGCGCTCCACGAGTCCTGCGACTTGACGGTGAGCCGGGCCACCGGAACGTAGGGGCTCTTGTCTTCCGGCCAGATGACCGTCGCATCCTCGATCGGCATGGTCTCTAGGTCGGTGCAGAGCTGGATGCGAAACTCCCACTCCCCGCCATGGCTTGCGAAATACTCCGACACCGCCTCGCGCAACACGTTCGGGTTGCTGGTGTCGACCGGAGCGTTAGTGAGCAGGGACAGGTCGAAGATCGGCGCCAGCGCGAACTTCGCGATGTAGTCGCCATACAGGATCGGCACCTGGGAATAGAAGGTCTCGCCCAGGATGTGGGTCTTCTTCTGGCCGCCCATGGTAGTAAGGGTCGGGCTATTGCCGTCAAACGCCTCGATCATCGACTCCGTGGCACGGTTGACGGCCGAGACGGCCTTCTTCAGGCCTTCCACCTTATCCGTGGTGGCAGCCATCATCTTGAGGCTACCGAGGAACTTGGCGGCCGTCGGGGCACTGAACGCCGGCGCGTTGACCATGACGAAGTCCTGGGTGCTGTCACCCTCGCTGCCTGACAAGCGGGGGCCCTCAACGCCCATCACCTTCACGGCCAAGCCTCGTGGCGTGGACACGCTGTCGTCCAGGATGTCGCCGGGCAGGGTCGAGAAGCGCATCGCCACCGGATAGCTGCCAGGCTTAGAGAACAGGCCCTGCGCCAGCTCGGGCAGCAGGTGATCCAACACCTGGATTTCGCCATGCAAAACGCCATGCGCCTTGGCATGCACCGAACGGACGGCGTGACCGGAGTTGTCGAAGGTGGTCTGGCTGATCTTGCCCAGCGTCTCGATCAAGCCGTCATTGGTGGCGCCTTCGTTTGCGTCTATGACCTCCATGGAGGGTGCGAAGCGCAGGGGCGTTGCGGATGGACTGGCGGTGTGATCCGACACTGAAGTCTCCTGTCTACAAGTGGTCCCGCTGCGCACGGGGCTCAGGAAGACCGCAGGAAATTATCCACCACTGCTGATGCTACGCGCCGATTGGACAGGGGATGCATTGTAACAGCTTGCGCATGCAGCAGAGCGAGGGAACGCTCGGCAACCGGAGCGGAGCGGCTAGCGCACGGTCACCCCACCACCGGCAGTGACGCCATCGCCATTGCTCATCCCGGCGTTGGCCCAGCCTTCACCCATGTTGCTACCGCTAGAGCAGCCGGTGGAGCTGGCTCCGTTTCCGGCACCAGTCAAGGTGGACGCCTTCAGCGCCGGCGCCGACGACTGCCTGACCATGCCCATGGATCACGCTGAGCTCGTCGCCCGGATCCAGGCGGTGACGCGACGCTCAAGGGGCTTTGCCGACCCCACGATCCGGGTCGGGGCGCTTCAGCTCGACACGAATACCCACCAAGTGTGTAAGCGTCCGGCCAAGGCCGCAGCTATAGCGTGACGAGTGTCAGGCCGGGCTGTGTCTCTGGTTGGTGCCGATGTTCCAGGGCAGCAGTTCGTCGACGCGGTTGACGGGGTGGTCTGCGATGCAGCCGATGACGTGGCGCAGGTAGGCTTCCGGATCCAGGCCGTTCAGCTTGGCGGTGCCGATCAGGCTGTAGATCGCGGCCGCGCGCTCGCCGCCGGCGTCTGATCCGGCAAACAGCCAGTTCTTCCGGCCGAGCGCCACCGGTCGCATTGCCCTCTCGACCGGGTTGTTGTCGATGGCGATGGTGCCGTCCCGGGCGTAGCGCACCAGTGCCGCCCACCGCGACAGGGCGTAGCGGATGGCGGATGCGATGTCGCTGCGGCCAGGCAGCCGGGTACGCGTGGTTTCGAGCCAGACCTTGAGGTCGTCCAGTAGCGGCAAGGCCTCGGCCTGGCGGATCCGCAGCCTTTGGTCCGGGGGCTTGCCGTTGATCCGCTCCTCGATGGCGTAGAGCTGGCCGATCCGTTCCAGCGCCTCGCGGGCCAGCGGCGAGGTGCCGCCAGCGGCATGGATGTCATGGAACTTGCGGCGCACATGCGCCCAGCAGGCTGCCTCGACGACCCGGCCGCCCTCATACAGGCCGCCGAACCCGGCATAGCCGTCGGCCTGCAGTACGCCGCGGAACCCGGCCAGGTGCGCCCTCGGGTGCTCGCCGCGGCGGTCGGGCGTGTAGCGGTAGCGCACCGCCGGCGGCGCCGTGCCGGCATGGGACCGCTCGTCGCGCAGATAGGCCCACAGCCGGCCGGTGCTGGTCTTGCCGGTGCCGGGCGCCAGCACCGGGACCGGTGTGTCGTCGGCGTGCAGACGCTCGGCCGCCAGGACATGGCGCTCGAGTGCCGCCACCAGCGGCCGCATCAGCGCCGATGCCTGGCCGACCCAGTCGGCGAGCGTCGAGCGCTCGAGCTCCACGCCCTCGCGGGCATAGATCTCGGACTGGCGGTAGAGCGGCAGGTGGTCGCAGAACTTGGCCACCAGCACGTGCGCCAGCAGGCCGGCACCGGCTCGGCCACGGCGAATGGGCAGGCTGGGTGCCGGTGCCTGGGTGATGGTCTCGCAGGACCGGCAGGAGACCTTCGGCCGTACGTGGCGAGTGACGCGAAACGACCCCGGCACATAGTCCAGCACCTCGGTGACGTCCTCGCCCAGCGGGCGGAGTGTGCCGCCGCAGGCTGGGCAGACGCAGGCGGTGGCGTGCTCGACCACATCCCGCGGTAGGCGCGCCGGGAGCGGCCGCCGTGCCGGCTTGGCTTTGCCGAGCTCGCCGTCGGCCGACACTGGCGGCTGTGCCGCGGCCTTGGCACCACTCTCCTCCTCCAGGTCCTCGAGAGCGAGCTCCAGCTGCGCGATCGCCGCATCGAGTTTCTCCGACGAGCGACCGAACTGCAGCCGCCGCAGCTTGGCCAGCTGAGCGCGCAGCAATGCAATGCGGGCCTGCTGTCCGTCGATCTCGGTCTGCTGGCGCGCGATCGTCGCGGCCTGCGCTGCGATCAGCGCGCGCACCTCGTCGGGCAGCAGGGAGAGGTCGATCGGCACCGGGCGATCATGCCCAGGACGATCGAGCCGACGAGGATCATGCTGGACGACACCATGGCTCCAAAATCGATGTCCCGCTTGGCCATGGCTCACAAGGAACAGGACGAACTTGGCGACAACGTGGCGGATCCTGCACGTCGGCGAGGCGAAGGCCTGCTTCTCCCGGTCTCGTCAGGCCGCGTTGGCCCGAGCTGGTAGGCAGGCGGCGGGATCTTACCTGCTTGGTGAGTTCTCTCAGGCCGCCGGCTGTGGTGGTCAGATCGGCAGCAGCACCATCGGCAGTGAGCCAGCGATCAAGCGTGCAGGTCCTGTCGAGCCTGACCGCGAGAATGTGTAGGCCCGCTTCCAGGCTAGCTTTCGTCAACGAATCGGTCGACCTGACAATGCTCGCGGATGCAGGCTGCACTCGTTCCCAGCGAACAGGATCCGAGCAGATGGAGCTCTCCCGCCATGTCTACCGCGGTGCCATCTCGGCCGAGGTCGCGAGGCGGACAATGACACGGCGGCTAGAAGCTCGAGGTCTTCGTCCTTGGTCGGCAGCTGAGGATGCGACCCTTCGAAACACATATATCCGTTTCTAAAAAGCCGGAGTTACTCAGTGCCCATTCGGAGAGACCGTTGCCCGTTCTAAAACATACCCTGTTCCGACTAAGCTCTTTTGCAGCTCTTGGACCTCATTTGGTGACATTGAGAAACCAGGAAGCGACCCATGATAGCCGAACGGTTGCATGAGTGGTGGCGGCCCTTTCTCCGTTGTTGGATAAGTTGGAAGAGCCGACGTGGCGCCACCCGGATTTCTCCCGCCACCTACAATAGCGGCCGGCTTCCTTCCGCCGCCTTTGCTAGTTTCTGCAGCGCCGCTTGTAGTGCCTCCAGCTTGGCCCTCAGCGGAACCATTTTTAGCCGATGCCTCGTCGCTATCAACTGGAGCGCAAGTACCAGGATAGACACTGCCCAATGTGACTTCGACCACATTGCCTCGCAGGCCAGTTGAAGACGTAGTCTGGTCGGCCGTGAGCTTCGCTGACAATAAGGTTTCCGTTACGCCGACTTGTCCTCCATAAGTACCACCTCGACCCGCTTGCGCCGAGATGTTGAAGCTAATCTTGATTTTGCACGTGATCATCCCGAGTGTCCGCCCATACAAATTCAGCGTATTGCCAAATTGACCGAGCCCTTCGGCTGTATCACTAAAAGCAGACTTAAGGGTGATTGTGTTCTTTGGATCACCTGTCACGTCATACGGACTGTAGCTCGCGCATCCTGAAAGCCATATACATGTTATCAGAAGCACAGCTTGGTTCTTCATGATTGTCTCCGGCTCTTCCGATTCTCTACCGCATATTTCTGTTTCTGCTTTATCAGCTACCTGAAGGCTTTACGCCGCCGGGGTTTCGTCATCTGTTCTGGACGAAGAGCATAAGCTATTGGTCTGGCCAGCCACCGTGCCGCCTCTTGATTATGCCCACTTCAGCCGGGGAAACCCTGCCGAGGTCCTGTCGCTGTCGGTCGTCTTCATCGGTTGCAGGCTCGTGCCGGCGATCCAGGCGTTCCAGGCCTTGATGGTCAGCGCAGCGAGATCGACCTTGGCAATGCGCTCATGCCCCACTCGCATATCTCCAAGCTTGCGGTGCAGCCGGTAGGTGGGGGCACCCTCATCCTGCGCCAGCCCGCTGACCACCAGGGCGGCGAAGCTGAAGATCCGCTCCATCGGGAGCTTGCGTGCTGCCAGGACCAGCGGGAAGCCAAATCTGCCGCACCGGCAGGGTGGGAAGCTGGTGAAGCGCTGGATCCGAGCCGCCACGTGGGAGATGTTGTCGTCGGCCTCGATGATCCGTAGGGCTTCCTCCGGTTCCAGCACGGTCTGCCGGATCGTCCCCATCTGCCCGGCGTCGTAGGCCCGGATCAGCCGGGCAATCGATGCTTGGCAGCTGGTATTGCTATATCCTTCCACGCCCAGCACATCGGATGTCGAACGTCGCTTGCCGAAGCCGGTCACATAAAACGCGTCACGTGGCACGCCGAACCTGACGTCGAGCTCGACCGTGCTCCCGGTGCCTTTGATCGCCAGGAGACGGTGCTGGCCGTCGTTCAGCACACCCTCCCGGCTGACGATGACGGGCTCACCCGTGTTCTGCCAGCGGTCGGCCTTCAGGATGGCCCGAAACCGCTCCACGTTGGCCTTCAAGACCGGCCGGTTGCCGGTGTTAAGGTCCAGGAGCCAGCCAGCGATCTGAGGCGTGACCTGGCAGGTGATGGTCCCGCTGTGGTCGGCCACCAAGTCGAGCAGCTCGCCCTCGGAAGTTGCCAACAGCTTGACGGCCGGTGCAGCTCGCTTCGGCCGATCCTGTTGAACCACCATCTTCAGCTGGGGCCGGGTGTCGATGATGAAGCGGGGCAGCCCCAGCTCGGCGCGCCTCGAGTTCAGCCGATGCTGGAAGGTGTCGCTCGGCGTCGGCTTGACGCCGTTGACCTTGGCCCACTCAAGGGCAGTAGCACGATCGATCGGCGCGTGCTTCGATCCGGATCTTGACGAGGCGGCTGTGCGGCAGCTGGCATCTTTGGTTCGGGCAGACGAAGACATCCTCTTGACCCTCCGACGCTGATGAAGCCTCGGCGGACGGTAGGGGAGGGTGATCGAGTCGTTACGATCCTCCGCTTTTGTTGTTCATAGGCCTTTTGGGCCTTGCCTTTTGGCCGTGTTCTTGGACAGAACCCGGACCATCCGAAGTCGAAGGAGGCGGCCATGTAGGCACGCCCGGAAATCAGTCCGTGCGGCCAGGACACCTGGTCACATGTCTCGCACACACCACCACAGTTATCGGTGGGGGAAGAACCACCGTTGGGCAGTCCGCCTGGGACGTAGCTGGAGGCTGACCCACAGCCGGATCGGAGAGGCGCCGGGCTGGCACGTCCGGCTCTACGATGAACGGCCCGGACGCCGCGGCGATAAGCTGCTGATCCACCGGATTATCTGCGGGTTCGCTGACGTCGAGGACACCTGCTTCGAGCGGACCGGCGGCCGGAAGCCGCATAGCTACTACTGGTGACCAGCGGCGGTGATCTTCGGGTCACCGCCGAGGGTCGTCCTCCTTGGTTCTAGGACTGGCCACCTTCCCGCCAGGGCACGACCATGTGCTTCTGCTCGTCGCAGATGCAGTAGCCCCGCATGTCACCGACCGAGGGCTGGTGAGGAGGCGGGATGAAGTGCTCCTCGGCAAAGCGGACCGCCTCCTCCAGGTCATCGGTCATGATGCTGGGAGGGTCGCCGAACGGCGGGCTGTTGGCCGTGTTCGAGTAGTGCACGGTGTAGGTGGGCATCCCAAGCTCCCCGCTGGCTTCGGCCCAGCATAGGCCGCAGGGCGAGCAACGAGCGACCAGTTTGGGAGCGGATCAGGCCAGACCTGCCTGCGGGACGGGTGGCAACAGGTCCTGCCCTGCCCATCGGCTCGGCCGATTACCGCCGCCATGCCCAGCGATGACACTGCCGTTTCTCGCCTGTCCCTGCACCGCTGCACGGCCTGCGGCTCCGACGATGCGCCATTCGGCTATGACACGCGGTCCGGGACCGTCTGGTGCTGCCAGGATCATAGGCAGACTGGGGAAGCCGTGCTGGCGGCGCCCATGCGAGGCGGCTTGGGCAGGTAGAACGGGCGGCGACCAGAGGTGGCGCCCAGTCGGCGTAGCGCCGTACGGTGCGGCACTAAAGGTGGGAAATTTCCATGTCTCAGCGGCTACCGTCCTGCTGAAAACCTGCCCGACAGGCAGGTTATAGTGGAATCACCGGCTCCGCCCAGCACCGGCACCAGCCGTCAGGGCAGCACCCAGTCTCCCCAGGATGCCCACCAGCGGGCGGCTTGCCCCACCCGAACCACTTGCCTTCTAGGGAGCGGCATCGAGGACAGACTTGAGCGTCCTTGGAACTCCTCCAGGTGTATCCAGGACTGCCGATGTCGACGGCGTAGGCGCGGGTGAACCGGAACGAGTGCGCCATGCCCTCCCGCATAGCGGCCTGATAGGCTTCCTAGTCGGCAGCCCGCTGCCCTGGAGTGCGCCCTCGCTTCTTCGGGACGGGGACGCGCCTGTCGGCGTCCGGCGGGTTGAGCAGGTCGGCCGCGTAAGGGTTGGGCAGCTTCCGGCGGCCAGGGATCAGGTTGGAAAACCAGCCCATGCAGACAACTCCTCCATCGGCGCCGCTGCACAATAGTGCTAGGATTCCTGTCCTAAGCTGGAGCCGCCATGCCCACTCTAGGCTACATGCGCGCCGTTGCCGGTGATCCCGCGTCCGTCTTCGAGGAGCAGGTTCGGCTGCTCTCGACCAGTCCGCACCCGCCGTCCCGCATCTTCGGCGACGACGGGGCTTCTGCAGGCCAACCGCAGCTGCAAGCCTGCCTAGCGGCCCTCACCAACGGCGACCTGCTGGTGATCACCCAGGCCGATCGGCTGGCAGGCAACGTCGACGTGTTCCTCCGGATTGAGTGCGAGCTGCACAACCGCGGCGTCGGGCTGGTGCTGTTGTCGCTCGGCGGCGTGCTGGTCGACTTCCGGACGCCGGAGGGCGAGGCGACGCTGAAGATCCTGATCGAGGTCACGAACTGGCAGTACAGCGCGTTCCGCGAGAGCCAGGCCGGCGGGATCGCCCTAGCCAAGGCTGCAGGACGCTACCGGGGCCGCCGGGCATCTATCCTAGTCGAGGATGTGCGCAGGCGGCTGGAGGACGGCGTACGACCGGCTGCGGTGGCGCGGCAGCTTGGGATTGCCCGGTCGAGCGTCTACCGGATCGGGCGCAGCCAAGTGGTGGGGGTGTCCGGTTAGGGTGCATTCCAGTCGGACAGGCCGGCCAGGAACCTGCTGGATGCCGACCAAGCCCCGGGCATTTATCTTGGGCGGATAATGGGCACCAGAACGTAGCCCGCCCGCGAAGTTAGACCCCAACTTGCCGCCTCTTTAGCCACATCATTTCGATTTGCAGGAATAGCCACCTGATGGGACGCCAAGCCTCCGGCCGACCGAACGCCACCAGCTCGCTGCGGCTCGACCTCGCCAAGATGATGCGAGGCGGCCATTTCGTTCCGGGTATGATGCTGCGGTCCTCGATCACCTGGAGCTCGCCCTACTCCGGCGAGTGGATCGTGACGGCCGCGCTGGAGTGCGAGATGATCGACCCCACCCACGGCTCCGTCCGGCTGCGGCATATGGCCTATACCGCGCCCGGCCTGCCCGCCGCAGCGCAGGACTACCGGGTGCAGCTGACCACCACGGCACAGCACCTCGGCGGCCAGCGCTGGTGGTTCGTATGCCCTCACACAGGGCATTTGGCGCGCGTGCTGTTCCTGCCGATGGGCGGGAGCATCTTCGCCAGCCGGACGGCTTACCAGCTACCCTATGCCTGCCAGGGCGAGACGCCGGCGGACAGGGCCATGCGCCGAGCGAGGAAGGCCAGGGCACGGCTCGGCATCACGGATCCGAACTTGTGCGGGGCGATCCCCATGCCGAAGCCACTCCGGATGCGCGAGACGACCTATAGACGGCTACGTTTGGAAGCCCTTGAGGCGCAGGCCGCGGTGTGGGGTAATGCCCTTGCGTGGGTGGACCGGTTCAAGGGCCGAAACGGTCTACTTTAGACCGGAGTAGACGAGTAGACGAGTAGACGAGTAGACGAGTAGACGGCCAGCACATGGGCCTGGAGCGATTGCTACTTGGCAAAAAGTAGCAATCCAGCGGCATGAATTTCCGCACCAAGCGCGCGTGCGCGCGCGGATGAAGAAGATCACTAAATGACCGCTAGGGCAGTTGACTGATTCCGTTGGGATTTCTCCGCACTGCTACCGGTGTCCGCAAGGCTGACCATGCGCAGCGCGAGCGACTAGCAGAAAGTAGCGGAGTAACAATCGAGGCACCTCCTGGGATCTGCTCGGCTGGCGTCAGCACCACAGTTTCCACAGGTTAACACGCACGATAGTTCCCACTGGCGTGCTGCCGTTCCTACAGTTCCGACAGGTCAACGCGCGTGTCGGTGTGGGTGGGCGCTTCCCCTGCTAACAGGGGTTCTGAGGGGAAAAAAGGGGTTTGCTAACGCCGCGCGCGGGCAGTCAGGCTTCCGGGCGGCTAAGGATTGCTTCCCAAAACCTCGATGCAGACTGGGCGACTGGTGCGCCTCGATCAGGAGTTCCGGCGCGGCGGTGGGCATGTTCATGGCGAAACAGCAGAACAAAGAAGGAACAGGGGTGGGTTG
>CAXUEL010000018.1:0-31094 GCA_964249915.1 uncultured Acetobacteraceae bacterium
CGCCCGCATCGACACGCTGGGCTTCCGGGGCGAGGCCTTGCCCTCGATCGGCGCCGTGGCCCGGCTCGCCATAGCGACGCGCGCCCCGGGAGCCGAGACCCGCGTCGCGATCGAGGTCGAGGCCGGCCGGCACGAGGTCGGCTTCGCCGCACCGGGCTGGAGCACGGTTCCGGTCGCGATCGCGCTGCGCGACGGGAGCACGCGCAGCGTGTCGCTGTCGCCGTCGCCGCACCGCGCCACGCTCGGGCTGGACAGCGTCCCGCCCGGTGCCGGCCTGAGCCTGGACAACCGCCGGATCGGCCGCGCGCCGGTCACCCTGTCGTTGCCGCCCGGGTCGTACCGTCTCGGCGCCGACCTGCCCGGCTACGCGCCGGAGCAGCAGCGGCTGACCCTGGCGCCCGGCGAGCGGCGCAGCCTCGGCCTCGACCTGCGGCCGCTGCCGGTGCGGACCTGGCGGCTGTCCGCCCCGGCCGGCGCCTGGAGCGAGCCGGTGATCCTGCCGCCGCACGCACGCGTCACGGTGCTGTTCGGCGGCCGGATCAGGATGCGGGTCGGCGGCCGGGCGGTGCTTCTGGACGGCGGCGCGCCTGCCAGCCTAGGGTCGCTCGACGGCGACCTGTCGTTCACCGCAGTGGGCGTCGATCCGGTGCCGGTGCTCCTCCTCGTCCGCAGCGTCGGCACGCCCGGCTGATCGGCGCGTCCCATGCATGCCGTGCTGTCCGTGCTGCTGCCGATCTTCGGCCTGATCCTGGCCGGCTACGCCTGCGGCCGCCGCGGCTGGCTCGGGACCGGCGCCACCGACAGCCTCAACCGCTTCGTGGTGCGCCTGGCGTTGCCGGCCGAGCTGTTCGACACCCTGGCGCAGGTGACGCGGGCGCAGGTCGACCATCCGTCGTTCATCGCCGCGTTCGCCGGCGGCATGCTCCTCACCTTCGCGACCGGCCTCCTGCTCGACTACCGCCGCCCGGTCGAGCGGGCGCACCGCCTGGCCGGCGCAACCATCGAGGGGCTGACCGCGGGCTACGCCAACACCGCCTTCATCGGCATCCCGCTGTGCCTGGGGGTGTTCGGCCCGGCCGGGCTGCCGCCGGTGGTGCTGGCCACCCTGCTGACCGTGTGCGCCCTGTTCGCGTTGGCCATCGGGCTGGTGGAGCTCGACGCCGAGGGTGGCCAGGGGATCGGCCGCACCGTCCTGAAGGTCGCCGCGGCGCTGCTGCGCAACCCCCTGGTGGCGGCGCCGGTCGCAGGCGGGCTGGTGAACCTGTCCGGGATCGGCCTTCCCGCGCCGGTGCAGCACTTCGCCGGCCTGCTCGGGAGCGCCGCGAGCCCCTGCGCCCTGGTCACCATCGGCCTGTTCCTGGCGGAAACCGGCGGCCGGGCGGCCTCGCTGCCGGCGGTGGTCCGGGTGGTCGCGGCCAAGCTGCTGCTGCAGCCGGCGCTGACCGCGCTGCTGGCGTTCCCGGTGTTCCGGCTCGAGCCGCTCTGGGCGCAGTCCGCGGTGCTGATCGCCGCCCTTCCGGTCGGCACCGGACCGTTCATGCTGGCCCGGCTTTACAACCGCGAGGCCGACGTCGCCAGCCGCGCCACCCTGGTCTCGACGCTGTTGTCGCTCCTCACCGTGTCGCTGCTGCTGGACTGGATCGGCTGAGGTCGGTCTTTTTGGCGTCGTTTTGTGCGTATAAAGATTGCGTATCGAACTGAATTTGGCGTAATTATTAACGGTTCGGAAAGATTTCGACACACGGGACGGATCAGGACGATCGGACGCAGCGACGCTGCCGGTCGTGGCGATGCGCCCGTGTCCGCCCTGATCGGAGAAACCGCTTGTCTCGAATCACCAGAAAGCACGCCGCACGGGCAGGCCTCGGCGCCGCCCTGCTCGCCTGCACCATGTCGGCGGCGGTGTCCGCCCCGCCCGCGACGCTGGCCGGCAACGTCGCCGGCTGGGTCCAGTCCGCGATCGAGACCGGCACCGCGCCCGACGACCAGGCGGTGTCGATCGTCGTGCACATGGCGCTGAAGGACAAGGCCGGGCTGGCGGGCCTGGTCGCCTCGGTGTCCACGCCGGGCAGCGCCCAGTACGGCCACTACCTGAGTGCTTCGGACTTCCAGGCCCGTTACGCGCCCGACGCGTCCGACGTCGCGGCGGTGCGGGACATGCTGGCCGAGGCCGGCATGGCGCACGTGACGGTCGGGCCGCTCGGCACCTACGTGTCGGCGACGGCCACGGTCGGCCAGCTGCGCACCGCGTTCGCGGTCAGCCAGAAGCTGTATCGCTACGGCAGCACGACGCTGCGCGCCAACAAGGAGGCGCCGCGCGTGCCGGCCGCTCTGGCGGCCAAGATCCTGTTCATCGAGGGCCTCGACGACACCACCTTCCTCAAGCGGCCGCAGCACGTCTCGGTCACCGCCGGCACCCTGGCGGCGCCCACCGCCCGGTCGTCGGCGCTGTCGTCGGCCGCGAGCCCCGCGGTGCTGGCGCCGCCGGTGGCGTCCAACACGCCGTCGCCCTACTGCAGCACCTATTTCGGCGACGCCAACGCCACGCTCAGCACCCAGCCGGCGCCCTACGGCAAGACGCTGCCCTGGCTGTCCTGCGGCTACACCCCGCAGCAGATCCAGTCCGCCTACGGGCTCAACCCGTTCAGCATCGGCCTCGACGGGCGCGGCGTGACGGTGGCCATCATCGACGCCTACGCCTCGCCCACCCTGCAGTCGGACGGCAACCACTACGCCACCCGCCACCACCTGCCGGCGCTGACCTCCGCCAACTTCTCGGAGGTGATCCCGGCCGGCATCTACGACGTGTCCGCCAGCGAGGCCTGCGGCCCGTACGGCTGGTGGACCGAGGAGTCGCTGGACGTCGCCGCGGTGCACGGCTCGGCGCCGGGGGCGAAGATCGTCTATGTCGGCTCGCGCGACTGCGGCAGCTCGCTGACCACCGCCCTGCTCGACACCATCTACGACCACCGCGCCGACATCATCACCAACAGCTACGGCAACAACGGCGAGGACGTGTCGCCGGCCGACGTCGCCACCGAGGACCAGGCCTTCATGGCCGCGGCGGCGCAGGGCATCACCGTGCTGTTCTCGTCCGGCGACGACGGCGACCTGTCGCAGGACAACGGCGTCGCCACCGGGTCGTGGGAAGCCACCAGCGCCTACGTGACCGGCGTCGGCGGCACCTCCTTGCTGCTCAGGAACGCGAGCGGCGCCAAGACCGAGTACGGCTGGGGCACGTATCGCGACTTCCTCGCCAACGCGACCGTCAACAGCGCCACCTCGATCACCACCAGCGGCCTGACCACCACCACGGTGGACGGCAGCACCTTCCCGGCGTTCAGCTTCTATGCCGGCGGCGGCGGCGGCATCAGCCTGCTCGAGGCGCAGCCCGAGTACCAGGCGGCGGTGGTGCCGGCGGCGCTGGCGACCACGCTGAACGAGGCGAGCGGCGAGTCCGTGCCGCTGACGCCGCACCGCGTCAGCCCCGACATCTCGGCCGATGCCGATCCCTATACCGGCTACCTGTACGGCGAGACCTATACCATCGCGAACGACGGCCACAGCGACATCGGCTGCACGCCGGAAACTGCGACCACGGAATACTGCGAGATCGACGAGGGCGGCACCAGCCTCGCCTCGCCGCTCACCGCCGGCGTGATGGCGACCGTGAACGAGGTTCACGGATTGCTGGGCCGGCCGTTCGTCGGCTTCGCCAACCCGTGGCTGTACAGCCACCGCATCGGCCAGACCGCCAACAGCGCAGGCATCAACCAGGTGCTGCCGCCGGCCACGCCGACCGCGGTGCTGCGCGGCTACGTCACCGACCCGAACGAGGTCCGGGTGGTGACGATCAACTCGGTGCCGGACCTGATCATCACCGCACCGTTCGCGCTGCAGGTCTGCTCCACCGCGATCTGCGAGGGCATCGACGACGTCTTCAACTTCACCACGCCGGGCTACAACGACGTGACCGGTCTCGGCGTGCCGTTCGTGCCGCTGCTGGCACTGCAGTAGGACGGACACGGGGACCGGGCCCGAGCCCGGTCCCCCAGGACGCGGCCGCCTGGCGCTCGCCCCGGACGGTCGCGCTGCCTCGATGGGCCGTGAAAGGGCACAGTCCGAGGTGACCTCCGTGCGCGCCCGCTTGCTCGCTGCCGCCCTGTGTGCCGTCCTGCCCGTCCTTCCGCTCCATGCGGCGCAGCCGGGAGCGGGTGTCCCGCCGCGCTTCGAGGATTATCCGGCCGGCGCGGCGTTCGCCGGCCGCAACCGCCTGGTCCTCGACCGCTCGGACATGGGCTACCGCACGCGGCTGCGCGAAGCCGCCCGGCAGCGGCCGGACTTCGCCGGACACTACGTGCTGGCGCTATGGGGCTGCGGGGCGGAATGCGTGATGGGGGCGGCGATCGACGTCCGCTCCGGCCACGTCACCTGGCTGCCCGGCGACACGATATGCTGCTGGTTCTCCGGATCGCAGGGCCAGGAGCGGGACATCGACCCCGTGCGCTACCGCCTCCACAGCCGCCTCCTCATCCTGGATGGCCTGCGGCACGAGCGCGAAGGCGACCTCGGGCAGCACGTCTATACCATCGAGGGCGATCGCTTCGTCCACCTGATCGAGCTGCCGCCTGCCGCGGGCGGCCGGTGAGGCCGGCCGCTGGCCCCGCCGGCCGGATCGCGGCGTTCCTGGCCGGCACGGCCGTCCCGTCCGGGAACGCGGCCGCGGTGGGGGCAACGGACCGCCCGGAAATCGGCGCCATCTACTCCGCCCGCCCTACCGCTGCCCAACCCGGCTCGCGCATCGTCTCGCCCTGCAGCCGATCCGGGACGGATGGCTGCTACGCCTCGCGAACGCGCGACCTGTCGACCGACCTGTGGCCGGGCGCATCCTGCGCCATCGTGCTGCTCGGACTGCCGCAGGCCGGCTGGTCGCCGACCTACGCTTCTTCAGGCGTGAGCGCGCCATTCCCGATCTCGGCCTGCAGGAGCTGCGGGTCGATGCGCGCCGCGGCGGATGAGGTGCACGGCGGCGGCCGGCCTCGCCCTGGTCTCGATACGCGTCGCGGCATTCGGGGCTGCCGGCCCGGCACCCCGGGCCGGCGGAACTCGCGGTGTGCCGGGTAACACCGTCGCTCCGAATGGCCGGCCGTCTCGGAGGTTGCGGGCCGGGCTCGATGCGGCGCTGCGGCCGTACCGCTCCGGGACCGTTGGTCGGGTTCTGGTCGTCGGAGGCATCGGCGAGCCCGGGCGCCGCGACGAAGCCGCTGTGATGGCGGCCTAGCTACGCGGCGAGGGCGTGCTTTCCGGAGCGATCCTGGAGCACAAACGCGGGCTCGGACACGATGGAGACCGCCCGACACGTGGCTGGCCGCGCCGGCTCGAGGCAAGGAACGTCCACTCGTTCCTGCGTGAAGCGGTGGCGCTGCCGTTCTACGCGATCAAGCCGTTCGACTCGACGCGACAGCCGGGCCGGGCCGGGAGCGGTGCCCGGTGAGGCTCAAGGCGGCGATCGTCGTGCCGCCCGATACCCCGACCATCCTGGGAGCCTTCCCGGATCGGCCTTAACCGTTGGTTCAACAAGTTCGCCTAGAAGCAGGACGACCGAAACCGAACCACGCTGCGCGAGAAGGCCAGGAAGCTCATGACCGATACCGCTCTGGAAGCCGATGTCGTAGCGGGCGAACCGCCCGGCGCGCAGCGTGCGTTTCCGACCCTGTTCACGGATCCAGGCCTGTTCGACTGGTTGAACTCGGCGACCGTCGTCGAACTCGACTGGCTGCCGTATGGCGTGATCGCCATGAGCCTGGACGGGACGGTGGACGCCTACAACCTCGCCGAGTCCAAGCTCGCCGGACTGACGCCGGAACGGGTCATCGGGAAGAACTTCTTCTCGAACGTTGCGCCGTGCACCAACAACTTCATGGTCGCCCACCGCTTCCAGACCGAAGCGGACCTCGACGTGGTCATCGACTACGTCCTGACCCTCAGAATGATGCCGAAGAAGGTGCACATGCGCATGTTGAGACGTCCCGACGCGTCGCGCATGTTCCTGATCATCCAGAGGCGTTCCTGACATGGCGCCCGACGACGGAGACGAGTTCGACTACGCGTCGGCCTACGAGGCGCTGGTCGAGTTCCTGTACCTGGCGCCGGTCGGGATCATCAAGTTCCGGCCAGACGGCATGATCGACATGGCGAACCCGACGGCGGCGCAGTTGCTCATGCCGCTGGCGGACGATGGCGACATGTCCGACCTGTACAAGCTGCTGAAGAGCGTCGCCCCCGACCTCCAGGAGCACGTCGAGCGGTACGCGCCGGCGAACGGCCAGATCTTCGACCAGATGCAGCTCGTCGTTCCGATCACCCAGAACACGTTGATGCTCGACATCAACAAGATCGATCCCCGAACGCTGATGGCGGTGGTCCAGGACATCACCGACCTGACCGCAGCCAGGCGCGAGGTGGTCCGTCAAACGCACTCGCAGCGTCTCCTGGCCTCGGTCTTCATGCGGATCAACACGCCGGTGGTGGTCGTGCGGGCAGACGGCTTCGTCCTGATGGCCAACCATGCCTTCCAGACCTTGCTGGGTTACGACCTGAAGAGCATCGCCGGACTCAACATCAGCGCGCTGTTGCCTCTCGATTGCGCCGGCGCCGCTCGCGCCGCGCGGGCTCAGCAGATGCTCGACGGCGGCTGCTACGCTCTGCCGATCGAGATCATGTCGAAGTCCGGGGCGACCTTGTCGGTGACCATGAACTCCTCCCTGCTGCGGGAAAGCGACAGCAAGCAGATAAGGGTGATCACGCTGACCATGAGCCCCGGTGCCGGGACGCCGGGAGCCCAGGGCGCAAATCAGGTCGAGGTTCTGAGCCTTGACGCCCTCCGCGAGGCGATCGGCGCCGACTGGTCCCGCATCTCCGACCGCGGACTGGGCCTGGCGGAGCAGGTCGTGAAGCGGCTGTTGGGATCCGAGGACATCCTCAGGCGCGGCAAGGGAGACAGCTTCGTGATCTGGTTTGCCGAAGGCGACCGCTCCCGCAACGCCGCGATCGTCGCGCGCGCCATGACCGGCATCCGGCGCGTCTTCATGACCGAGTTCGGCTCGAAGATCATGGCCCGTGTCGAGGCCTCGTCGGCACTCGACGCGCAGCGGGAACTCGTGGCTTCGTCCGCTACGGCCTGAGCAGGCCGGACGCGCGCCCGAGGTTCCGTCGATAACGGTCCGGCTGCCGCAGCCGGGCGGTCAGGCCGGGTCGCCCGACGATCCGGCCTCCGCGACCCTGCATCACCACACGTTCTCCGGCGGTCGGACCATCGGCCGCTGCTCGGTTGTTCTCTTCCACTCGTGGTAGGCCATGAAGCGCGGGGTGAGGAACCGGTACGTTTCCTCGATCAGCACCCAGCACTCGTCGAGCGAGCGTGCCGGGCAGGCCTTCCACTTCTCCAGCAGGTCCTTCCATCCCCGGTAGGCCATGTAGAGCTCGTCGCGACGGCTGCGGATGAAGGCGGTCTGTGCCGCCGCCTGCCGCAGCACCGCGACCACCTCGCCGGTCTGGGCGTCGATGTCCGCGAAGCGCTCGCGCATCGCGGGAATGGCGCGGTCGATCATCCGCCGCGTCTGCGTCAGCATCTCCTGGCGCTGTGTGTCGCCACGCCCGCGCAACCTCAGCTGTCCGAAGCGCGCCGCCAGGGCTTCGATCCGTTGCAGCATCTGGGCCCTGAGCGCCTCGACGAACGACAGTTCGTGCGCGAGCTGGGCCACCAGGTCCAGGACGGCATCCCCGTCGGCCAGGCCGAGGATCCTGGCGCCCTCGCGAAAGGCGCTGCTCACCTGCGGCTTGAAGGCCGGATCGTTGACGCACGCGATCAGCGTCTGCCCGTCGACGTTGGCGAGGTCGCCGTCGGACGACGCCAGGTTGCGCACCAGCCCGTACTGGAGCTTCGCCAGCGCCAGCTCGCAGAACTCCCTGGCCGGCGTCCAGCTCGCTTCTCCGGTCAGCACCTCCGGCGGCAGGTCGTCCCCCAGATGCAGGAACTGCACGAACGCCAGGGACCGGGCGATCAGCGCGATCATGCGCCCATCGGCGGTATCGTCGGCGATGCCCGCCTCGCGCTGGATCATGGCGAGCGGAACCAGGGCCTGGGTGTCCCCCAGCTGGACGCGCATCATCACCTCGGCGCCGTCCTGGCTGCGGACGAACAGCGGATCGCCCAACGCCTTGAAGGCCCGGTTCTCCAGCTCGCAGCATCGCGGCTCGGCCGGCTTGGGGATCGTCATCGCCTCACGCTCCGGCTCGGGCTCGTCTTCCTCGTAGCGGGGCCTGGTTAACGCCCTGGAAATGCCCGGCCCGGGGCCCACGCCCCGTGTGCCATGCCAGGTCCACGTCGTCCCGCTTCCGGCTGCGGCGTTCCGGGCAAGGCCGCTGCGGCGGATCAAGCAGCCGGCGGCGCGCCTGCCCGGGAGCGATGAGTGGGCGGGATCGAGGCCGGACCGTCCCCCGCACGCCCGACCGGCGACAGCGACCGGCGGGCTCAGGTCCAGGGCGACTTCCGGGGGCTTCCTCCGGATGCCGTGTCCGCCATCGCAGCCGCGTCCGGCCGCCTCGCAGGCGGCGCCAGCAGCAGCGTCGCTTCCGGTTCGCCCATCCGCGCCCGGCGCAGGCGCTCGATGTTGCTCCGGACCACCGGATGCTCGTCGGCCAGCCGGCGGAACTCGCGCGCGCTGATCGCCAGCAGGTGGCCGAAGCCCAGCGAGCGCACGGACACGCCCATCCGGCCCGTCCCCAGCAGGTCCTCGGCGCCCAGCACCGAGCCCGGACCGTAGCGGATGTCGTGCTCGGCGACGTGGCTCTCGAACTGCCCGGCGCTGACGAAATAAACCGTGCGCACGCGCCGGCCGCGCTTCAGCACCCGCTCGCCGGGTGCGGTGAAGTGGATCGCCAGCGTCATCGCCAGGTCGTGCAGTACCGCTTCCGGCACGCCGTCCAGCGCCGGCACCGCCTTGATCCGGCTCTCGATGCCGCTCTTGAGGTTGAAGCGCAGGCGCCGCTCCAGCCGGTGCCGGCGCAGCTCGACGCCGCGATGCAGCTCGGCGTGCAGCTCCTCGCTGATCAGGCTCTCGCCCAGCAGCTCGTCGTACTGCTCGCCTTCCAGCCGCAGCGCGACCTGGCGCAGCATCCGGCTTTCCAGCGCCTCGGTGTAGCCCTGGTAGTGCAGGCGCATGGTGCCGATCGCCTCCTCCAGCAGCCGGCGCTGCCGTTCCAGCACCTCGGACACGATGTCGGCCAGGCGCACGCCGAGCGTCGGCTCCACGCGGCGCCGCATGTAGCGGGTGAGTGACAGCGCCACCAGATGCGCGATCATCAGCATCTCGAAGCGTTCCATCATGCAGTACATCAGCGGCGCATCGAGGCGCAGACGGTGGTGCACGGTCTGCGCCACCCGGAACCGCCAGCTCGGGCTCAGCCGGCGGCGCACGGCGCGGACGTAGCCGAACCGGCCTTCCGCCCGGGCGCCGTCGATCATGGCTTCCGCGCTGCGGAGCAGCTGCTCCATCACCCGGCGCGAGATGCCGCGTATGCGGAACAGGTCGAGCAGGATGGAGCGCTCGTGGTTGGCGATGGTGATCAGCGCCAGGGTCACACGCTGGCGTTCGCCGAGTGCCGTGTCGAAGGTGTTGGCCGCCTGCTCCTCGGCGATCCGGCGCTCCAGCCCCTCCATCACGTAGCGTGTGGCGTGGGACGGGAAGCCGAACTCGCCGGCGATGCGGCGGGTGCGGTCGCGCACCTCGCCCAGCCCGATCTCCAGCACCTGGTGGCGCTGCGCCTGGTCGATCGGCGAGAGCTGGTCGAGGTGCAGCGCCACCACCAGGAAGCGCAGCGTCCCGCCGTTCAGGAACAGGGTGAACAGCACGAAGCCGGTGGCGACGATGCCGACGAACCTGGCCACCGGCGGCGACACGTGCGGGTTCTCGGTCACCGCCAGGGCGAGTGCCAGGGTGATGGCGCCGCGCAGGCCGCCCCACACCATGGTCGCCTTGAACCGGGTCGGCACCGGCGGCGACAGCCGGGTCGCGGCCAGGATCGGCAGCAGCCCGAAGATCACGGCGGCGCGGGCGGCCATTCCCGCTGCGACGGTGATGGCGATCAGCACCAGGTCCCAGCGCGTCATGCCGACCAGCAGGCGCGGCACCAGCATGGAGGCCAGCAGGAACACGAGCGAGCCGGCGCAGAACACCAGCTGCTCCCAGAGCTGCTCGCCGAAGCGCCAGGTCTGCGGGCGCAGGGTGGAGGGGCCGTAGACCGAGAAGGTCAGACCGGCGGCGGCGGTGGCGACCACGCCGGAGAAGCCGAACACCCGGTCGCAGACGATGTAGGCGACGTAGGGCAGCGCCAGGGTCAGCGTGACCTCGCCCGCCGGGGTGCCGCCGATGACGGCGATGGCGGCGAGCGTCAGCCGGCCCAGCACCACGCCGACCGCCACGGCACCTGCGAACGAGACCGCGAAGTCGAGCGCCGCGTGCCCGACCGAGATGTGCGCGTGGCTGGTCAGGGCCGGCAGCAGGATGCCGAACAGGGAGATCGCGGCCGCGTCGTTCAGCAGCGCCTCGCCTTCCACCAGGCGGGTGAGCCGGGTGGCGGCGCCGATCTCGCGGAAGATGGCGGCGACCGCGCTCGGGTCGGTGTTGGCGACGATGGCGCCGAGCGTGAGGCAGACCACCAGCGGCTGGCCCGCCACCGGATACAACGCGAAGCCGATCGCGGCCGTGCTGGCCACCACCGCCACCACCGCCAGCAGCAGCACGGTGGCGGCCTCGTGGGCCAGGCGGCGGACGTCGATCGCCAGCGCCCCCTGGAACACCAGGATCGGCAGGAAGATCAGCAGGAACGCCTCGCTGTCGACGGGAAAGTCGAGCAGGGTGCGGGCGGCGCCGTTGAACGCGTCGGTGATCGGGGAGCGCAGCAGGAAGTCGGCGGCACCGCCGAGCAGGATCCCTGCCAGCGCCAGCAGCACCGTTTCCGGCAGGTGCAGGCGACGGGCGATCGGCTGCACCGCGGTTCCCAGCACCAGAAGCAGGGCGATCGCGAGCAGCACCGCCGGCAGCCCCGCGACCATCATGCGCCTGCCTCCTCCGCCCCAGGGTTGCCGATCATCCTGCCATGTCCATGCGCCGATTGCATGGGATCGCGACGTGGATGCGCAGACGGCGCAGCCGGCCGGGTCAGCGACGCTCCGGACCCGCCTCCGCGCGATCGGTCGCCTCGATCCAGGCGCGTGCCCGCGCGTCCGGGTCCGGGTTCGCCACCACGTCGGACACCACGGCCACCGCGTCGGCGCCGGCCCGCAGGCAGGACGGCGCCCGGTCGAGGGTGATGCCGCCGATCGCCACCAGCGGGACAGTGCCGAGGCGGCGCTTCCAGTCGGCGATGCGATCGAGGCCCTGCGGCGCCCAGGGCATCCGCTTCAGCGTGGTCGGCCAGATCGGGCCCAGCGCCACGTAGTCCGGCGCCACCGACAGGGCGCGGTCGAACTCGGCGTCGGAGTGGGTGCTGACCCCGAGCCTGATCCCGGCGCGCCGGATCGCGGGCAGGTCGGCGCCGTCGAGGTCCTCCTGGCCGAGATGGAGGAAGCCGATCCCCTCGTCGATTGCCGCCTGCCAGTGGTCGTTCAGCACCAGGCAGGCGCCGTGGCGGTCGCACGCCGCCTTCGCCGCCCGGATCCCGTCGCGCAGCGCCGGGCCGTCGGGCGACTTGTTCCGGAGCTGGACCAGACGCGCGCCGGCCTCCGCCATGCGGCGCACCCAGTCGGCGCTGTCGACGACGGGATAGAAGCGGCCGGCCAGGGCCTGCATCATGCGAAGGCCTGCATCACACGAAGGCCTGGCCCAGCACCGGCGTGGACGGGCTCGCCATCTCGCGCGGTTCCATCGGGTCGGCCAGCCGCGCCGCCTGCCCGGCCTCGATGGCCAGACGGAAGGCGCGCGCCATCGCCACCGGGTCGCCGGCCTGCGCCACCGCGGTATTCAGCAGGATCGCGTCGTAGCCCATCTCCATCGCCGCCGCCGCCTGGCTGGGCAGGCCGATCCCGGCATCCACCACCAGCGGCACCTCCGGGAAGTGCGCACGCAGCGCACGCAGCGCCCACGGGTTGTTCAGGCCGCGTCCGGAGCCGATCGGAGCGCCCCACGGCATCAGCACCTGGCAGCCGGCGCGGAGCAGCCGCTCCGCCACCACCAGGTCCTCGGTGGTGTAGGGGAACACCGAGAACCCGTCCTCGGTCAGGATGCGCGCCGCCTCGACCAGGCCGAACACGTCAGGGGTCAGGGTGTCGGTCTCGCCGATCACCTCGAGCTTGATCCAGTCGGTGCCGAACACCTCGCGCGCCATCTGTGCGGTGGTCACGGCCTCGCGCACCGAATGGCAGCCGGCGGTGTTGGGCAGCACCCGCACGCCGAGCCCTTGGATCAGCGACCAGAAGCCCTGCCCGGCCGCTGTTCCTCCCTGAACGGACGAGGCCTCGCGACGCAGCGACACCGTCACCAGCTCGGTTCCCGAGGCGCGTACCGCCTCGGCCAGCACGTCGGGAGACGGATACTGCGCCGTGCCCAGCATCAGCCGCGAGCCGAGCTTTGTGCCGTAGAACAGCATGGTCAGCCTCCCTGCATCGGCGCCAGGATCTCGATGGCGCTTCCCTCGGCCAGCGCCTGGGCGGCACGACGGGCGGCCGGCACGAAGTCGCCGTCGACGGCGGTGGCAACGCGCAGGCTGGCGTAGCCGAGTTCGGCCAGCGCCGCCTCCAGGGTCGCGGCGGCGACGTCGCGATCCTCGCCGTTGACACGTATCCTCATGCCCGTCCTCCGGCGATGCGCATCCTAAGGGAACCACGTCACGACGAGGCCGCCGGCGGCGATGAGGGTGATCGCGTCCGTGGTCCATCCGAGCCAGTTGGTCACGCGGCCGTTCACCCGGCCGCCCATCACCGCGCGGTCGTTGGTCATCGGAAGCATCATGAACAGCAATGGCGGCACCGAGAAGCCCTGCACCATGCCGGACCAGACCAGCGCCCGCATCGGGTTGAAGCCGAGGACTCTCGGCGCCATCGCGACCACCGTCGTCAGCGCGACGATGGCATAGAACAGCTTCGCCTCGTGCAGGGCAGCGTTCAGGCTGCCGGGCCGGCCGACGCTCTGCACCAGGTCGCAGGCGGCGCCCGTGGTCATCACCGGCACGGCCAGGAAGCCGACGCCGCCGACGCCGAGCGCGAACAGCAGCTTCGCCGCCGGACGGCCAGCGGCTCCAGCGCCGCCGCCGCGTCGGCTGCGGTATGGCCGGCGTGCAGGGTGGCGCCGGTGGACAGGATGACGAGGTACAGGATCAGGTTGGAGAACAGCGTGCCGACCATCACGTCACATCGGGTTCGGGCAAGCTCGGCATCGGCGGCGCCCTTGCGCTGCCAGGGCTCGGTGTGGCCGTGCCCCGGCCGCTCCTCGACCTCCTGGTCGGACTGCCAGGTAAAGATGTAGGCCGACAGCGAGCTGCCGATGCAGGCGACGATCAGCGACAGGAAGTCAGCGTCGAGGCGCACCTGCGGCTCGACCGTGCCGCGCAGCACCGCGAGCAGGGCCAGCGCCGGCCAGCGGAAGATGCTGCGCAGCAGCGCGCAGGAGCCGACATGGTGGAACAGGAGGATCACCATCCCGGCGGCGGTCACGATGGCCGGGATCGGCACCGGCAGCAGCAGGTTCGGTGCGGCGCCGATGCCGCCGAGGTCGGCCGCCTTGGTCACGTTGCCGGCGAACGCGCCCGGCATCACGGGGTAGCACCCACCACGGCTAGCGGTCGCGGATCGCGGCGAACAGGCCCTCGCCGTAGACCCGCCCGAGCCTGGCGGCCAGGTAGACCACCACGACCATCATCGACCGCACGACCGGGGCGATCCACAGGAAGGCCAGTCCGTATCTGGCGCCGACGCTGGCATAGCTGCCGATCGCAGGCGGGTCGTCGTCCGCGGCACCGGTGACAATGCCCGAGCCGACCAGCCTCGGGAGGCCGCCGCGGTGGGGCAGCGCCGTTGCCGGACGGGGAGGCTCGCGCAGCGGGTCGGGCGTCGATGCCTTCCCCCGACGCCGTCGGAGCGGCCGGCTCAGGCGCCCGGGACGGCAGCCGGTTCGGTCGCCAGGGTGCCGAGCAGCGCGTCGGCCAGCCGCATCGCCAGCACCGGCGCCAGCAGGTAGCCGTGCCGGAACATGCCGTTGACGTGCACCGGATCCGCGGCAGTGTCGAGGCGCGGCATGTTGTCGCCGAAGGACGGGCGCAGGTCGGCGGCGATCTCCAGGATCTCGGCCTCGGCGAAGGCCGGATGCAGCGCGAAGGCGGCGCTCATCAGCTCCATCATCGAGCGCAGGCGCGGCGGCCCGCGCTCCTCGCTCTCGATCATGGTGGCACCCAGCATGAACACGCCGTCCGCTCGGGGAACCAGGTAGACGGGGAATCGGGGATGCAGCAGCCGGACCGGCCGGTGCAGGGCGATGCCGCGGGCTCGCATCAGCAGCATCTCGCCGCGCACGCCGCGCAAGCCCGGCAGCACCGTTCGCGCGGCGATGCCGCGGGCGTCCACCACCCGGTCGAACCGGCCGGGCGGCAGGTCCGGCTGCCCCAGCGCGACATGGCCGCCGAGCGTCTCGAGCCTTTGCGCCAAGGCCGGCAGGGCCTCCCGGGGATCGAGATGGGCCTCGCCGGGAAAGAACAGCCCGCGGCCGAAGCGGCCGTCCAGGTCCGGCTCCAGCGTCGCGATCCCTGCCCCGTCCAGCGTCTCGTGCCCGGTGGTGCGGCGGGCCATGCGGTTGAGCTCGCCGGCGTCGCGCCCCAGCGCCAGCACCAGCGTGCCGGCGGAACGGGTGTCCGGCACCTGGCGGCGCCACCAGTCCAGCGACGGCAGCGCCATGGCGGTCAGGCCCGCCGGCGCGTTCTCCGCCTCGCACCAGGGGGCGAGCATGCCGCCGGCCTTCCAGGAGGCGCCGGAGCCGATCGCCGGCCCCGCCTCGGCCAGCGTCACCGCGGCCCCGCGCTCGGCCAGCGTCACCGCGCAGGCGAGCCCGGCGACGCCGCCGCCGCGCACCAGCACCGACAGCGTCGCGGTCATGGCGTCGGGGGAGCGACGTCGAGGCCGAGGTGGCGGAACACCGCGATCTCGCCGTTGCCGCAGAAATCGTCCTCGACCGAAAGGGCGGCCATCAGCTCCGGGGACAGCCGGATGCGACGGTCGCGCACCGCCTGCAGCATCGCGGTCGCGGCCTCGGGGCGGAACGGCAGGTCGAGCAGGTCGGGTCCCCAGCAGCGGATCAGCGCGCGCGCGTATGCCTCCACGCCGTCATAGATGCGCTCCAGCGTCGGGAACACGTCCTGCGACAGGCCGTCGTGCCGGAACAGCGGAGTCGCGGGCATGGTACTGTCATCGTAGCCGATGACCTGGCCATGCGGCGCGGTCAGGAACGCTTCCAGCATCAGGCCGTAGCCGCCGGTGAAGTCGACAACGTTGCCGTCGGCGAAGGCACCGAAGGCGTGGCCGCCGCCTACCCGCACCTGCGACGCGTCGTGCGACACGCCCATGTAGAGCCCGATCAAGGGCCGGCCGAGGGCGGTCTGGATCGCGGTCTGCATGGTGCCGCTGTAGCCCACGTCGACGAAGCCGATCGGTCCGGGCCCGGTCAGGCCGACCTGTCCGGCGTAGGTGGTGAACGCACGCAAGGCGCGCGCGCCGTGTGCGGCGATCCCGTCGCCCATCAGCTCGATCATGCAGCGCACCAGCTCGGCGTCGCGGGGGAAGCTGACCGGGTGGTGTCCGTGGCCGAGGGCGGCGTCCGGCACGAAGCCGAGCCGGGCCAGCAGGAACGCTTCCAGCGAGCCGTTGAACCCGGCGCCGCGCAGCACGGCGTCCGGATCGAGCCCCCGCCCCTGCGCCGCCGCCAGCGCCGCCCGGCGCGAGCAGTGCAGGTAGGAGGAGGGGGGAAGATCGGTCCGTCCGCTATCCTCGCGCACCGCGTCGTAGAGCCGTTTCAGGAACCAGCCTTCGCGGGACACGAAGAACAGGTGCCGCATGTGCCGCAGCGTCGGGTGCCGCGCCAGCCAGGCGACGAAGGCGAACACGAGCGGCCCGAACAGCAGGGCGCCCGCTTCCTCCGGCTCGCGCACGGCCAGGAGCGGGTCGACCGGGTCGATATAGGGCGAGTTGAACAGCCGGGCGGCGACCGGGCCCAGCAGGATGTCGTCGCCGAGCGTCCGCTCGCCCGCAGGGCCCAGACCGTGGACGTCGAACAGGGCGCCGGGGCTGAGGACGTGGAAGTGGCGGATGCCGTGGTCTGCGGTCTGCTGGATGTCGGACTGCTCGTTGTCGCCGACATGCAGCAGGCGTGGCGCGGCATCGGCCCGGCCCTGTTCCTGCGCCGCCACCAGCGGCCACAGGTCGCCGCGGTCCTTGCGGGCACGACGCTGCGAGGACAGGTAGACCTCGTCGACCGTGATGCCGGACCGGGCCAGCACGGCGTCGAAGGCGGGCCGCGGCAGGTAGCTGTCGCTGGTCGCGAGCACGCGTCGTCCGGTGCGCCTGGCATGATCGAGTGCCTCGATCATGATCACGCGCGGGCGCAGGGTGCGCCCGTCGAGCGCCACCTCCTCGCGACGCACGAAGGCGAGCGCCTCGGGACTCCAGCCCGGCCCGGCATCGGCGGCGAAGCGGGCGTGGATCTCGTCCAGGTCGACGTCGCCTGCGGCACCCGGCGCCTGCCGCGCTGCCGCCTCGGCCGCACGCCGGAGCCGGACGAAGTCGGTTGCGCCGGGATGGCGGCGGGCCGCCTGCAGCTCCAGGAAGCGGTGCACGGCGTCGGGCTGGAGGCAGATCCGGGTCAGCAGCGTGTCGAACACGTCGAACGAGACCGTGTCCACCTGCGCGATCGTGTCCAGCAGCCCGGCGTGGGAGGCGCGCCGGTACTGCTCCATGTTGCGGCTGCTCCAGCCGGGGCGGCACAGCCCGCGCTCGTAGTCGAGCTCGGTGAAGCCATAGCCGGCGTCCTGCGCCGCCAGCACGATCACCCGCTCGATGGCGTGCATGATCGTGCCGTCGGTCTGGCCGAGCTCGGGCGGGAAGTCGTCGGTCCGCCAGGGATGGTCGAGCAGGGAGGCGAGCGCCTCCGTGCGGGCCCAGAACATGCCGCCGACGGGATAGTCCAGCATGCCGGTCGGCACCGAGGCGCGCAGGCCCAGCCGGTCGAACAGGGGCTGCGCCAGGTGCCGGTTGGACAGCCAGTTGTAGCCCCAGTAGCGCATCTCCTCGCCGGGCGAGGCGATCAGCACGCCAAGCCCGGGGTCGTCCACGAAGCGCTGGATCAGGCCGCTGACCACCGGGCGCGCCGGCAGCAGCGTGCGCAGCAGGACCTGCCGCCAGCCGGCCTGCTCCGCGCCGCGGTAGGCGGACTTCTTGGTGTGGAGGTGCAGCACGAGGTCGTGCGCGGCAACGGCGTGGCGCAGGCCGACGAGGAACGGGCCGAAGTTGCGGCCGCGGTTCTCGGCGACGTGCACCAGAAGCGAGGCGTCGAGGGCGTGGGTCGCGAACTCGGCTTCGATGCGCTCGGCCTTTTCCGGCTCGTCGGTGGTGACGAGCAGGGAGAAGCGGTACGGCAGCATCGCCAGGGCGGCGCAGATCTCGCCGAACAGGTCGACGTGGAACACGTGCGCGACGACCGCGACCGTCGGCTGCTGCGAGGGGGCGGCCAGCGAGACGAGCCGCTCCACCGGCCGCCCGAACGGATCCCAGGGCGGATCGCCCAGCACCGACACCGGTTGGCGGCCTTCCGCGATCCCGCCCTGGAGGTAGTGGGTGAGCGGATCATCGGTTCCTGGCCGCAGGTGCCAGGCCTGTTCGAGGTAGTCGCGCACGTCGAACAGCGGGCCCGGGTCGGCCTGGGCGCGGACGCCGCAGGCCAGGTAGTGCTCCAGCGGGTCGAGATCGCTATGGCAGGCGGGCAGATGGTGCCGGAGATACCAGTCGGCATCGAACAGGCCCGAGCTGGCGACCATTGTGCGGCGGCGCTCGATCAACTGGTGCCGGACAAGAGCCTCCTGCCGCTCCCGGTCGGTGACGTTCGCATCGGGTTGGAACGAAAGGCGATCCATCTCGACAGGCTACCATCTGCCCGGAGAACGGTTAAGTGTGACGCAGCCAGTCCCGATCTGCAGCGCCGGCGTACCGCCGGCGTCCAGCTTGCCTGTGTCTACTGATGTATCTACGGTGTAGAGACAAAAAAGGGGGAGATGGCGGTGCAGGGTGTGGTCAAGAAGTGGGGCAACAGCGCCGCCGTTCGTATTCCGGCCTCCGTGCTGGACGCGGCGCAGGTGCGCCTGGACCAGCAGGTCGATGTCCGCGAGGAAGGCGGGCGGATCGTCATCGAGCCGCTTCGCCCGGCTTGCTATGACATCGCCGTGCTTGTAGGCGGCATCACGGACGAGAACCGGCACGGACCTGTCGACATGGGCAAGCCCGCTGGCCGGGAGGTCTGGTAGTGGCGCCAAGCTACATCCCGGAAGCCGGCGACATCGTGTGGCTGCAGTTCGACCCGCAAGCCGGCCACGAGCAGGCCGGCCATCGGCCCGCCGTCGTGCTCAGCCCGGCGAGCTACAACGGCAGGGCGGGAATGATCGTCTGCTGCCCGACGACCACCCGGATCAAGGGCTATCCGTTCGAGGTGGCGCTTGCCGGGATCCCCGACAGCGTCGTGCTGGCTGACCAAGTGAAGAGCCAGGACTGGCGGGCGCGAAAGGCGAGCCGCAAGGGCCGGGTCAGCGTGGCGGAGTTGGCAGAGGTGCGTGCCAAATTGCGGGCGCTGATCGGGTAGACGCGCGACGCCCGGATGCATCCAGGACGGGATGGCTGCCTCCTGCTCCGGCAACAGCCCACGCAGGTCGGCTTAGAAGGCTCAAAGCGGTTCCTGTTCAGGCCCAGGACAAGACGACGAGTGTCGATATCGAGCGTGTGTGGTGACGTGGTGACTATGACATGGTTGGGTTGGCCTGCGGAGCAGGGCTATACGATCCTGTTGCGGCAGAAGCGCGCAGACCTGGAGATCAGTTTTGATGACCGACGACGATTTCTGGCGACACTACACAGAGCTATTATGCATATAAAGTAGTTAACAACTTCGCGGCGGAGAACGAGGTTTATCTGCATCAAATCAACGAGTTTTCAGATTCTTTATAATCACCTAGCGCGCTTTATATTCTACGTTCATGCTCGTATAGGGCGCGTATTTGATAGCGATGGGCGATCATTCTCTATCTGTAAGCTTCTAGACCAGATTGTGACACGTCCAGAACGTTTTTTCTAAGTTGCACTGGCAGAGCGCAAGGAGCGTCAACCGGATTTTCAGGAGGAATGGCTAGACGATCACATAAGAGAAATCTGGGAGCCAAACGCTGCTGAGCTTCACAATTTTCGGAAGGCACTTGCTCCGATCGCGCTAAATATGATGCGATCTGTAAATATCTGAGGCATGAAGCTATTGCTCATAGTAATATCGATGGAGAGGCGATCAAGGTCTTCGTCGATAGAAGCCGCTCTGCAAATATCGAGGACATTCTTCACGTTTTTAGCGAATTACTAGATTGTGTTCGGCAGTTGTGGGACAATGGAACGTGTCTTGAGCCGGGCATTTGGATACGTGACCACGGCTGCAGAGTGGAAACAGCAACACGTCAAGTTCTGGTTCGGTTTATGCGCATATGAAAGATCGAAAAGCGATAGGAACAAGCGGCCTGTTCTCGGCATTGATCTTGTGGGTTCAGACTGACTCGACGATCCGTTGCGCTCCCGCGCACACCTCGAACCCGTCCGCCCGCGCCACCGCCACCAGCGTCATCCCCGCCTGCTCCGCCACACGCAGCGCCAGAGCGGTCGGCGCCGAGACTGCCGCGAGCACCGGCGCGCCCATGATCGAGGCCTTCTGCACCAGCTCGACCGAGATCCGGCTGGTCATCACCACGATCCCGTCCGCCGCCGCCCGGCCGGAGCCGGCCAGCGCGCCGTGCAGCTTGTCGAGCGCGTTGTGGCGGCCGACGTCCTCGCGCAGGAAGATCAGCCCCTCCTGCTCGGTCCAGAAGCCGGCGGCGTGCACGGCGTGGGTGCGCCGGTTCAGCGCCTGCGCCGGGCGCAGGGACTCCATCGCCGCCTGCACCGCCTCCGGGGTGTAGCGCCGGCCTTCCGGCACCGTGCGCGGCGGCCGCAGCGCGGCGTCCAGGCTTTCCAGCCCGCACAGGCCGCAGCCGGTCGGGCCGGCGACGTGGCGGCGGCGGGCATCCAGCGTCCGCATCTGCGCCTCGCCGACCCACAGGCGCAGCTCGATGCCGCGCGGCGGTGCGTCGGGTCCGGCGCGCAGCAGCACCGTCTCGATCTCCTCGATCTCGTCCACCGAGCCGACGATCTCCTCGGACAGGCTGAAGCCGCGGGCGAAGTCGTGGAGGTCGAGCGGCGTCGCCATCATCACGGCGTGCGAGGTGCGGTTGTAGGACAGCGCCACCGGCATCTCCTCCGGCACCTCGCGCGTCCCGGGGGTGAACGCGCCGTCGCGCCAGCTCAGGCGCTCGATCCGCCGGACCGGATCGACCGCGTCCACCGCCGGCGCCTATTCCACCGTCACCGACTTGGCGAGGTTGCGCGGCTGGTCCACGTCGGTGCCCTTCAGCAGAGCGACCTCGTAGGCGAGCATCTGCACCGCGATGCTGTGCAGGATGGGGGCGGTGAACGGGTGCGCCTCGGGCAGCACGATCAGCTGCTCAGCCACACGCTCCATGCGCGCCGCACCCGCCGGGTCGGTGAACAGCAGCAGCCGTCCTCCGCGGGCGCGGGCCTCCTGCAGGTTGGACGCGGTCTTGTCGAACAGACGGCCCGACGCGGCGCTCGCCACCACCGGCACGGTGCGATCGATCAGCGCGATCGGGCCGTGCTTCATCTCGCCGGCGGCATAGGCCTCGGCGTGGATGTAGGTGATCTCCTTGAGCTTGAGCGCGCCCTCCAGGGCGACGGGGAAGTGCGCGCCGCGGCCGAGATACAGCACGTCGCGCGCCTCGGCGACGATGGCGGCGGCGCTGCGGATCGCCGGCGCGAGCGCGAACAGCTCCGCCGCCCGGCCGGGCAGGTCGAGCAGCGCCTGCACCAGCTCCTCCTCGCGCGCCTGAGTCAGGGTCCGCCGCGCGCGGCCGGTGGCGATCGCCAGGCAGGCCAGCACCGAGAGCTGCGCGGTGAACGCCTTGGTGCTGGCGACGCAGATCTCCGGGCCCGCCACGGTGTCCAGCACCAGGTCGCTTTCCCGCGCCATGGTGCTCTCTGCGACGTTGAGCACCGACAGCACGTGCTGGCCGCCGGCGCGCAAGGATCGCAGGGCGGCCAGCGTGTCCGCGGTCTCGCCGGACTGGCTGATCAGCAGGCCGAGCCCGCCCTCGGCCAGCGGCGGCTCGCGGTAGCGCAGCTCCGACGCCACGTCGGCATCCACCGGGATGCGCGCCTCGCTCTCCAGCCACCAGCGCCCGATCATGCCGGCGTAGAACGCCGAGCCGCAGGCGGTGATGGTGATGCGCGGCACGGTGCGGAGGTCGAACGGCAGCTCGGGCAGCACCACGCGCCGCGTGCCCGGGTCGATCATGCGCTGCAGCGTCTGGCCGATCACCAGAGGGTGCTCGTGCAGCTCCTTCTCCATGTAGTGGCGGTAGCCGTCCTTGCCGATGGCGCCTGCCGGCAACGCGCTGTGCCGTATCTCGCACGGCACCTGCTCGCCGTCGGCGTCGAACATGTCGGCGCCGGAGCGGGACAGCACCGCCCAGTCGCCGTCGCGCAGGTAGGCGATGCGCCGGGTCAGCGGCGCCAGCGCCAGGCTGTCGCTGCCCAGGAACATCTCGTCCTCGCCGAAGCCGACCGCGAGCGGTGCTCCGTGACGAGCGCCGATCATCAGCTCCGGATGGCCGGCGAAGATCATCGCCAGCGCGTAGGCGCCGTGCAGCCGCTTCAGGCAGGCATGCGCCGCCTCGCGCGGCGCCATGCCCTGCTTGAGGTTGAGGTCGACCAGCTGCGCCACCGTCTCGGTGTCGGTCTCGGTGGAGAACACCTGGCCCTGCGCTTCCAGCTCGGCGCGCAGCTCGGCGTGGTTCTCGATGATGCCGTTATGCACCACCGACACGCGCGCGGTGCCGTGCGGATGGGCGTTGCCCTCGGTCGGCGCGCCGTGCGTGGCCCAGCGGGTGTGGCCGATGCCGGTCACGCCCGGCAGCGCGCGCCGCTCCAGCGCCTCGCCCAGCCGAACGAGCTTGCCCTCGGCCCGCCTGCGCTCGATGTGCCCGTTCAACAGGGTGGCGATCCCGGCGGAGTCGTAGCCGCGGTATTCCAACCGGCGCAGGGCGTCGAACAGCAGCGGCGCCGCCTCCCGCGTGCCGACGACGCCGACGATGCCGCACATCAGTCCGTCTCCCGCTTCAGCCGGGCGCGCAGGCTCGCACCCCGTCCCGGCTTGGTGTCCTGCCTGGCCCGCCCGAACGCCAGCGCGTCCGCGGGCACCGGGTCGGTGATCGTGCTGCCGGCGGCGACGAAGGCGCGGTCGCCGAGCGACACCGGCGCCACCAGGGTGGCGTTGGAGCCGACGAACGCGTCTGCGCCGATCGCGGTGCGGTGCTTGGAGGTGCCGTCGTAGTTGCAGGTGATGGTGCCGGCGCCGATGTTGCTCCCCGGCCCGATCGCGGCGTCGCCCAGGTAGGCCAGATGGTTGGCCTTGGCGCCGCGGCCGAGCCGGGTCGCCTTGAGCTCGACGAAGTTGCCGACGTGGGCCGCGTCCTCCACCACCGTGCCGGGGCGCAGCCGCGCGTACGGGCCGATCAGCGCCCCCTCGCCCACCACGGCGCCTTCCAGGTGGCTGAAGGCGCGTATCTCGGCTCCGGCCCCGACCGTCACGCCGGGTCCGAACACCACGTTCTGGTGCACGGTGACGTCGGGGCCCAGCACCGTGTCGGCGCACAGGAACACCGTGTCCGGCGCCAGCAGGGTGGCGCCGTTCTCCATCGCGCAGCACCGCAGCCGGCGCTGCACCGCGGCTTCCGCTTCGGCCAGCTCGGCGCGCGAGTTGATGCCGCGCAGCTCCTCCTCCGGCGCCTCGACGTGGCGCACCAGCGCGCCCTCGGCGGCGGCGATCGCCACCACGTCGGTGAGGTAGTACTCGCCCTTGGCGTTGGCGTTGCTCACCTTCCCGAGCCAGCGGGCGAAGTCGGCGGCGGCGGCGCACAGCACGCCGGCGTTGCACAGGCCGATCGCCCGCTCCGACACGGTCGCGTCGGCCCACTCGACGATCCGGCGCACGGTCTCGCCGCCAACACCGTCCGGCGCCGTCACCAGCCGCCCGTAGCGGCCCGGATCCGCCGGACGCATCGCCAGCAGCGCCAGGCCGGTGTGATCCTGTTGCCGGCGCGCGACCAGACGGGACAGGGTGTCCGGCGAGACCAGCGGGTTGTCGGCGTACAGCACCGCCACGTCGCCGGCGCCGAACAGCGACGCCGCCTGCAGCGCGGCGTGCGCGGTGCCGAGCCGGTCGTGCTGCACCACCACCGGATGCGGGAGGGCGACCGCCTCCAGCGCCGCCGCCTCCGGACCCGCCACCACCACGATGCGCTCGAACACCGCAGCGCAACTGTCGAGGAGGTGGCGCAGCATCGGCCGGCCGGCGATCGGGTGCAGCGCCTTGGGCCGGGTGGACTTCATGCGCGTGCCGAGGCCGGCGGCAAGCAGGATGGCGGTGGCGTCGACGCGTTGGGACATCTCTAGCTGCCGGTAGCGGTCCATGCGGATGCCGTCAAACCCGGCCCGAACCGCAACCGATCAACAACCGTTACGGATTGCTGCATGACCCGACCTCCAAGCGACCTGCCGCTGCTGGTGTTCGACCTCGACGGCACCCTGGTCGACAGCGTTCCCGACCTCGTCGCCTGCGCCAACCGCATGCTGGACCGGCGGGCGCTGCCGCACATCGAGGCGGACGAGCTGCGGCCGATGGTGGGCGACGGGCTGCTGGCACTGGTCGAGCGCGTGCTGCTCAGCCGGCGGGCGGTGCCGGACGGGCGCGCGGTCAGCGCCTACATGGCCGACTACGCGGTGCACGCCGCCGACAGCTCGCGCCTGTTCCCCGGGATCGCCGCCATGCTTGAGGAGGCGCTGGCAGGGGGCTGGCAGCTCGCCGTATGCACCAACAAGCCGGCGGCCGACGCGCGCCTGCTGCTCGGAGCACTCGGGATCGGCGCCCCGTTCGCCGCGATCGGCGGCGGCGACAGCTTCGCGTCGCGCAAGCCCGATCCCGCCCACCTGCTCGGCACGATCGGGCTGGCGAACGGGCGACGCGAGCGGTCGGTGATGATCGGCGACCACCGCAACGACGTCGCCGCCGCGCGCGGCGCCGGCATCCCGGCGCTCTGCGCCGGCTGGGGCTAGGGCGCCCCGGAGATGCGGGCCGGCGCCGGCGCGGTGGCCGGCGACCCGGCCGAGGTGCCTGCGGTCGCCGCGCGCCTGCTCGAAGCACGACGGGTCCCGACCTGACGGCTGGACGACGGAGCGCTGGCATGGCTTGTGCAGGCAGCCTGCGCCCGCAACCCGATGCATGGAGCCCGATCCGCGATGCGCACCCGCCCGACCTTCCTGCCGGACCACGCCCGGTGACGGCGCGGCTCGTTTTCCTCGCCCTGCTGGTCCCGGGCGCGGCAGCGGCTGCCCCGTCGGGCGCCGAGCTCTACACGCAGCAATGCTCGAGCTGCCACCAGGCCGATGCCGCAGGGCTGGCCGGGCAGTATCCGCCGCTGAAGAACCGGGTCGACAAGATCGCCTCCACCCCGGAGGGCCGGCACTATCTGGCCGACGTGCTGACGCACGGCCTGGCGGGCTCGATCCAGGCCGCCGGCGACACCTATGTCGGCTACATGCCGGCCTTCTCGCACCTCAAGGACGGCGAGATCGTCGCGGTGCTGGACTGGATCTCGTCGCTCGGCGACAGCAGGCCGCCGCCCACCCTCGCCGAGGCGGACGTGTCCGCGGCGCGCGCCCGCATTCTGACCGCAGCCGCGGTGGCGCAGGAGCGCAAGGCGCTCGACGCCCAGCACCCGCTTCCGTAGAACGGGCCGGCGCCCGCGATCGCGGCGCCGGTCCAGCCCCGATGGGAGCGCGAAACGGTGGCTCCCTTCACGCTTCCCCTGTCCGGCGAGTCGGTGGATACCGTCGCGCACGTCATCCAGGTCGCCCTGACGCCGGTGTTCATGCTGTCCGGCGTGGGCACGCTGCTGAACCTGTTCAACACCCGCCTCGCCCGGGTGTCGGACCACCTGGAGCAGGTCTCGGAGGCCGTGGCCGACGAGCAGGACGACGAGTGCCGGGCGTTGATGCACAGGCACCTGGTCCGCCTGCACCGGCGCACCCTGATGCTGGACGCCGCCATCGTGCTCGGCGCCGTCGGCGGTGCCGCCACCTGCGGCGCGGCGCTGGCGCTGTTTCTCGGCAGCGTGCGGAACGGCGCCGCCAGCTCCTGGCTGGTGGTGCTGTTCGGCATCGCCCTGCTGTGCACGATGAGCGCGCTGGCCGGCTTCATCGGCGACAGCGTGCTGGCCTGGCACGGCCTGCGCATGGAAGGGCCGCTCCCGCGGCAGAAGCCCGCCGCGAAGGGGTGATCAGGCGGCGGGAACCGTGTCGCCCGCCGGCTGCGCGGCAGCAGGCGGGTCGATGCTGATCCCGAAGCGGCGTCGCTCGACGCTGGCCGGATCGCCGGACAGCACCTGGTGGCGCGTCTCGGCACCGTCGCGCCAGAACCGGATCGAGTAGTCCCGGGCGCCGACCGTGAGGTCCCGGATCGTGACGTCGGGCAGCCAGTCGGGAAGTTCGGGATCGATGAACACGCGGCCGGCGACCGCGTCGGGCAGCAGGCCGAGCATCGACTGCAGCAGGGTGAAGGCGGAGCCGGCCGCCCAGGCCTGCGGCACGTTGGCGCCGAGATACTGCACCGGAAAATTGGTGCCGTCCTTCTGGATGCCGGCATACAGCTCGGGCAGCTGGTTGTCGCCGAAATGGCCGGCGGCGCCGCTGATGTCGCGGGCGACCTGCGCCGCCTCCGCGCCGAAGCCGTAGCGCTTGAAGCCCATCGCGATCAGCGAGTTGTCGTGCGGCCAGACGGCGCCGAGCTGGTAGGCGTACGGGTTGAAGGACCGGTGCGCGGCCGACAGGGTGCGTATGCCCCAGCCGGACCACATGTCGGGCTGCATCAGCCGCGCCACCACGCGCGCCGCCCGGTCCGGCGGCACGATCCCCGACCACAGGCAGTGGCCGGGGTTGGACACGACCGACAGCACCGGCGTCTTGTCGCCGTCCAGCGCATAGGCGTAGGTGCCCTCGGCCTCGTTCCAGAACGCCTCGTTGAAGCGCTCGAACAGCCGGGCCGCCTTGTCGCGCAGGGTGGCGGCACGAGCCGCGTCGCCGAGGTGGTCGAAGACGTGCGCCATCCGGCGCCAGGCGTCGTAGACGTAGCCCTGCAGCTCGCACAGCGCCTTCGGGCCGCGCACCAGGCTGCCGTCGGGATACATCACGGCGTCGCCGCTGTCCTTCCAGCCCATGTTCTCGTAGCCGGCCGAGGACCGGGTCTGGTACTCCTGGAACCCGTCGCCGTCGCGGTCGCCGTAGTCGTCGATCCAGGCGAGGCAGGCTTCGGCGGCCTCCATGTGGCGATCGAGCAGGTCGCGCCGCCCGGTCGCCCGCCAGGCGGCGTGCAGGGTGATCAGCCAGAGCGGGGTCGCGTCGGCGGTGCCGTAATAGGGCGTGTGCGGGATCAGCTTGAAGTGGGCGAGCTCGCCGTAGCGCAGCTCGTGCATGATCTTGCCGGGCTCCGCGTCGCGGTAGTCGTCGCGCGCCGTCGCCTGCAGGCCCTGCAGCACCCCCAGCGTGCCGGCAGCGAAATCAGGATAGATGGTCAGGTTCTGCAGCGACACGATCAGGCTGTCGCGGCCGAACGGCGCCACGAACCAGGGCAGCCCGGCGGCAGGCATGAACGCCATGTGGTCGCCGTCGCCGATCGGCAGCCGGAGCGCCGCCATGTCTGTGGTCGCCTGGTGGAAGAAGCGGTAGAACTCCTCGTTGGAGGTGCTGATCTTCATCACGCGGCGCTGCCAGTCGCGCAGGTCGGCGGCGTGGCGGTTGTCGGCATCGTCGGCAACGCAGCCGTGCGGGGCGGCGATCTCGTGTCCGCAATCGAGAAGGTCGTAGCGCAGGCAGCGATGCCAGCTTGCACCGGGCTCGAGATCGATGGCGAAGCTCAGCCGGCCGTTGGCGTACAGCGCTTCCCCGCCCGCCGCGGTGATCGTGACCGCGCGGACGAAATCGTCGTTGCGATAGGTGTTCGCGAGCGACTGGCGATCCGGATCCCACTGCGTGGCGATCCGGCCGCGACGAACGATCTTGTTCGACTTCACCTCGAAGGTGTCGGCGAAGTCGCAGCGCAGCGAGAGCTCCAGGTTGAACCTGACGCGGTGGAGGCCGTGGTTGGTGATGTCCAGGTCTTCGTGGATGCCGCCATCGACCTCGCGGCTGATCACCAGCGACACGGTGCGCGCGGCGACGGTGCCGTCCTGCGTCAGCACGTCCGCGTTGGTGAGGAAGATGCGGGACGCGTGGTAGTCGATGGCGCCGCCGTTCAGCAGCACCCAGGGCACGCCGTTGGCATAGATCGACCAGGCGCTGATCAGCCGCGTGTCGCGGAAATACAGCCCCTTGTCGGAAGGAGAGGCGATCTGCCCGTTCTCCTCCGAGATCAGCACCGTCTGTCCCTGATGGATGGCGATCTGCGGCGGACCGACCTGGACCTTGAACGGCATCTGCCTGGCTCTCCCCCGGCGCCCCGAACCGAAGGCGTTCGTGCGCGTCCGATCCTAAAGCAGATCCCGATCGGGTGGATCACCCGATCGGGTGAAGTTGCTCGTCGACGTGACAAGCTGGAGCGTTTGGGGTGACGCCAGGCGACCGGAAGACGCTCTAGACGTCCAGGTTGGCCACCTTGAGCGCGTTGCCGACGATGAAGTCGCGCCTGGGCTCCACCACGTCGCCCATCAGGGTCGAGAACACCTGCGCCGCGTTCTCGATGTCGCCGACGCGGACCTGCAGCAGGGTGCGCACCGCGGGGTCGAGCGTGGTGGTCCAGAGCTGCTCGGCGTTCATCTCGCCCAGTCCCTTGAAGCGGTTGATGGCGAGGCCCTTGCGGCCCTGCCCCAGGATGCGCTCGTACGCCGAAGCGGGACCCGCCGCCTGCAGCGTGTTGCCGTCCAGGGTCAACGTGGCCTCGGTGCCGAAATCGCGCGCCAGCAGGTCGGCATGCTCGGCCGCCCACAACACGTCGGCGCTGCGCAGCGTCACCGGATCCAGCCGGTACAGCTCGCCGACGCCGCGCACGGTGCGGCCGAACTGCAGCCCGTCCACGTCCGCCGACACCTTCCAGCCACGCTCCGACGCAGGCGAGGCCGCGTCCAGCCGTGCCGCCAGCGTCTGCACGCGCGACTGCGCCCGGGACACGTCGCCGGTCAGGGCGCCGGCGATCGCCGCCTGCTCCAGGACCCACACCGGCGCCTTGACGCTGAGCCGGCGCAGCGCGCGCGCCGCCTCGCGCAGCCAGCCGGTCTCCTCCGCCAGCTCCGAACCGGCCAGCACGCGCCCGTCGGCATAGGCGAGCCGCGCATGGGCCAGCGCCTTGTCGAGCAGGTACTGCTCCAGCGCCGCATCGTCCTTGAGGTAGCGCTCGTCGCTGCCGCGCTTGGCGCGGTACAGCGGCGGCTGCGCGATATAGAGATGGCCGCGATCGATCAGCTCCGGCATCTGCCGGAAGAAGAAGGTCAGCAACAGGGTGCGGATGTGCGAGCCGTCCACGTCGGCGTCGGTCATGATGACGATGCGGTGGTAGCGCAGCTTGTTGATCGTGAACCCGCCCTGCTCCGGCTCGCCGCGCCCGATGCCGGTGCCGAGTGCGGTGATCAGCGTGCCGATCTCGGCCGAGCCCAGCATGCGGTCGAAGCGCGCGCGCTCCACGTTCAGGATCTTGCCCTTCAGCGGCAGGATCGCCTGGAACCGGCGGTCGCGTCCCTGCTTGGCGGTGCCGCCCGCGCTGTCTCCCTCGACCAGGAAGATTTCCGCCTTCGCCGCGTCGCGTTCCTGGCAGTCCGCCAGCTTGCCGGGCAGCGAGGAGATGTCCAGCACGCCCTTGCGCCGCGTGAGCTCGCGGGCGCGACGCGCCGCCTCGCGCGCGGCGGCCGCGTCGGCCACCTTGGCGACGATGAGCCGGGCCTCCTTGGGATGGGTCTCGAACCAGTGCGAGATCGCGTCGGCGACGGCGGCATGCACCACCGGCTGCACCTCCGAGCTGACCAGCTTGTCCTTGGTCTGGCTGGAGAACTTCGGATCCGGAACCTTGACCGACAGCACCGCGGTCAGCCCCTCCCGCATGTCCTCGCCGGACAGCGCGAGCGCGTCCTTCTTGGCCAGCCCTTCGGCATACTTGGCGACCACGCGCGTCAGCGCCTGCCGGAACCCGGCCAGGTGCGAGCCGCCGTCGCGCTGCGGGATGTTGTTGGTGAAGCACAGCATGGTCTCGTGGAAGCTGTCGTTCCAGGTCAGGGCGAACTCGACCTTGACCCCGTTGGCGTCGTCCGCGCCGTCGGCGGTGATCGGCTCCGGCACCACCTGGATCTTGCCGCGGTCCAGCCACTGCACGAACGCGATCAGCCCGCCCACAAAGCAGAAGCGCTGCTCCTGCACCGGCGCGTGCCGCTCGTCGCGCAGGTTGATCTCCAGGCCGGAGTTCAGAAACGCCAGCTCGCGCAGGCGCCGCTCCAGGATCGCGAACTCGAACTCGACCTTCGCGAACGTTCCCGCACTCGGCTTGAACGTCACCTGCGTGCCGCGCGGCTCGGGGCTCGGGCCGACCACGGACAGCGGCTCCACCGCCTCGCCGTGTCGGAAGCGGATCAGGTGCTCGGTGCCCTGCCGCCAGATACGCACCTCCATCCATTCCGACAGCGCGTTCACCACCGCGGCACCCACGCCGTGCAGCCCGCCGGACACCTTGTAGCTGTTCTGGTTGAACTTGCCGCCGGCATGCAACTTGGTCAGCACCACCTCGGCGGCACTGATGCCCTCCTCGACATGCATGTCGGTCGGGATGCCGCGGCCGTTGTCGCGCACGGTGACGCTGCCGTCGCCGTTGAGCACCACGGTGCAGCTGGACGCGAAGCCGGCCTGCGCCTCGTCCACCGCGTTGTCGATGATCTCGAACGCCATGTGGTGCAGGCCGGAACCGTCGTCGGTGTCGCCGATATACATGCCCGGACGCTTGCGCACCGCGTCCAGGCCCTTCAGCACCGAGATCGACGCCGCGTCGTACTCGGCGGGAGGCCCCTCGGCCGGCAGGTCGGCATCGCGCGCGCGCATCGGTTCGGCGTTTTCTGACATGCCTGCTGGACGCTCCGTATCAAACGAAAGGATGTCCTCAGACTATAGGCATTCCCCGCCTTCCAAACCAGCGTCCAGCAGGCGCCCCTGTTCTGCGTGCACGCTCGCCGCCTGCTCGCGGACCTGCTCCAGGAGCGGCCGGAACAGGTCGAGGTCGGTGCCGGTCAGCAGCACCTGCGAGGACAGCCGTTCCAGCGCCGCGAACAGCGCCTCCCGGCGGGCCCGGTCCAGATGCACCAGCGGCTCGTCCAGCAGCAGCAGCGGCGCATCCCCGCGCAGCGACCCGACCAGCGCCGCATGCGCCAGCACGACGCCGATCAGCAGCGCCTTCTGCTGCCCGGTGCTGGCGGTCGCCGCCTGTCGCCCGGTCTCGCCATCCGACAACGACAGGTCGGCCCGGTGCGCGCCCAGCGCCGCGCTGCCGGCACGCGCGTCCGCCTCGCGCCCCGCCGCCAGCGCCGCACGCAGCCAATCCTCCACCGCGAGCGCCGGCTCCCCGTCGAGACGGTCGGCAACCGGGCAGGACAACGACAGCCGCGCCGACGGGAACCCGGTC
>CAXUEL010000019.1:0-28954 GCA_964249915.1 uncultured Acetobacteraceae bacterium
GCCCTGCTGCTCCGACGCATTGCCCACCCATGACCATTCTTAAACGGGCACTAAGGCATCAGTCGCGCGGTCTTTTTGGTATTCTGTTGCCTCATCAACTAAAGCAATTATACCAACTCGTGCGAAACCACGTATTAGTATCTCTGCTTGAGCTGCGATCGGAACTTGGAGGCGCGTCAAGACCGTTCCCTGGTTGCGCGCGGCAAGATATACATCACAGACCATTTGCAGTAATTCTGCGCGATACCCTCGTACCATCTGACCGCGCTTATTCAAGTAGTCTATAGGATCAAGTATATTATATAATTCTTCCGAAATGAACGGTAAAAGATTCGGAGCATCAATAAAATTAGGTAGCGGCGTACGTCCGTAGCTTCCTTTCCAAGGTCTACCTAGCGCGGTCATAAATGCTCTACTAACCATCAATCGTGTGCCGTCAGAGAGAACCGCAACAGGAAGCTCTAAATCTGCTACTTTTAGAACACCTTCGTGTGTCGCCTTTGGTAAATGAGACAGTCACCGAGCGGTAGCGCCTTTGCGCGCAATCTCTTTCCGTTCTGGGGCACTAAGTTTACGAGCGCGAGCGTGACCGCCTGCTGACGATGGACTACCTTCGTTCACGTCATCTACCTCTGATGCTTGCAAGGCAATGACGCAAGCATATTGCTTGCCGAAATCTGATGCAAGCATTGCTTTGTTCACATTATCCGCGCTGCTGCTGATTGATCTTGTCAACCACGGAATAGTGCGTGGACTCGTTGCTAATCGGCTAGCTCGGGCTGATAATGTAACACGGTTCTGGTGACCTTGGCCGTGGTCAACGCCGCTGGGTTAAGCGATTGCGGCGCCCCCCCCGCATGATGAGCCGGACCGGCTTGTGCTCCTGCTTGCTCTACTTGTGCCACGTCCCGACAGCGCTGACCGTGGTGGCGCTGCCGAACGGTTCAGACGCTCCAGCGGCGGCATCGGCAATAAGGTAGATGGCGACCACCAGTCCTGTGCCTGCGACTACGCTTGTTCTGGCGGGTCTGAGCTATCAGAATGTGGAGCTGCCGCTCCAACAACACTGTCGTCGCCATCCCGGTCCCTGATGTCGCCCGGCTTCGACATACCGGTCAGCCGACCCGCAGTCCCCCATCCACATCGATCGACACCCCGTTCACCATCGACGCGTCGTCGCTCAGCAGGAAGCTGATCACGCTGGCGACCTCCGCCGGCTGGATGAAGCGGCCGAGCGGGATCCGCCCCAGCATCGGTGCCGACTTGGCCGGGTCCGACCAGGCGAACTCGCCCATCGGCGTCAGCGTCACCGTCGGGTTGACGCTGTTGGTGCGTATGCCGTGCGGCCCGAGCTCCAGCGCCAGCACCCGGGTCAGCGCGTCGAGCCCCGCCTTGGACGCGCAGTACGCCGCGTGGTTGGCGAACGCCATGGAGGACGCGACCGAGGACAGGTTGACGATGGCGCCGCCCTTGCCGCGCCGGACCAGGTCGCCCGCCACCACCTGCGCCAGCCGAAGCGGCGCCAGGGTGTTGACCGCCAGGATCGCCTGGAAGCTGGCCATGCTGGTGTCCAGCGCCGGCTCCAGGATGGTGATGCCGGCGTTGTTCACCAGCCCGTCCAGCGGCAGCGCGCCCGCCACCGCCTCGGCCGCCGCTTCGAGATTGGCGAGGTCGATGGCGATGGTGGCGCAGCCGGTTTCCGCCCGCAGGGTGTCGAGGTCCGACGCCGCGCGGCTCAGCGCCACCACCTCGGCGCCGTCCGCCACCAGCCGGCGCACCGTGTCCCGGCCGATCCCCTTGCCGGCACCGGTGACCAGGATGCGCCGGCCTGCGAGCTTCGTGGTCATCGCGTTCCGTCCTCGTCCTCACATCACGTGAACAACGTTCACGCCGCCACCAGGTCCCGTCCCGCCAGCAACGCGTCCATCGACGGCGGCCGGCCGCGGAAGGCCATGTAGAGCCGCATCGGGTCGTCGGTATCGCCGGCGGCGAGCACGCTGCGCAGCCGCGACGCGGTCGCCGGGTCGAACGGGTTCCCGGCCTCCTTGAACGCCTCGAACCCGTCCGCGTCCAGCACTTCCGACCACATGTAGGAGTAGTAGCCGGCCGCATAGCCGCCGCCGGCGAACAGGTGCTGGAAGTGCGGCGGACGGTGCCGGATGCCGATCTCCGACGGCATGCCGATGCTGTCCAGGAACTCGCGCTCGAACCGCTCGATGTCGAGCGAGCCGGGGTCGGGATGGCGGTGCAGCGCCATGTCGATCAGCGCGGACGCGGTGAACTCCACGGTGGCGAAGCCCTGGTTGAAGGTGCGCGCCGACAGCAGCCGCTCGATCAGCGCGTCCGGGATCGGCTCGCCGGTCTGGTGGTGCCGGCAGTACGCGCGCAGCGTTTCGGGCAGCGCCATCCAGTGCTCGTAGACCTGGGACGGGAACTCCACGAAGTCGCGCTTCACCGAGGTGCCGGACTGCGTCGGGTAGCGCACCCGGCTCAGCAGCCCGTGCAGCCCGTGGCCGAACTCGTGGAACAGCGTGCGCGCGTCGTCGAAGGAGAGCAGGGTCGGCTCGGAGCGGGCGAAGTTGTTGTTGTTGACCACGATCGGGGCGACCGGCGCGTCCAGGTTCTCCTGGTCGCGGTAGCTGCTCATCCAGGCGCCGGAACGCTTGTCGCCGCGCGCGAAGGGATCGGCCAGGAACAGCCCGACATGACCGTCGGCGTCGCGCACCTCGTAGGCGCGCATGTCGGGATGATAGACCGGCACGTCGGGGCGGGGGATGAAGCTCAGCCCGAACAGGCGGCTCGCGGTGTCGAACGCCGCCTGCTGCACGGCCTCGAGTACGAAGAACGGCTTGATCTCGGCCTCGTCCAGCGCGTAGTCGGCACGACGCACCTTCTCGGCGTAGTAGCGCCAGTCCCAGGCGGCGAGCGGGCCCTCGTGCCCTCCGGCGCGCGCCACCGCCAGCAGCCGGTCGCGCTCCGCCAGCGCCTTGGATCGCGCCGGCGCCCACACCGCCTGCAGCAGCGCGTCGGCGGCCTCCGGGGTGCCGGCCATGGTGTCGGCCAGGCGAAACGCGGCGAAGTCCGCGTAGCCGAGCAGCCGCGCCTTTTCCGCCCGCAGCGACAGGATCTCCGGGATCAGGGGCCGGTTGTCGTGGGGGCCCGGATGGGTGCCGCGCGCGATCCAGGCCCCGTATGCCGCCTTCCGCAGGTCGCGCCGGTCGGAAAAGCACAGGAACGGCTCGATCAGCGAGCGCGACAGGGTGATCGCGTAGCCGGGCAGGCCACGGTCGGTCGCCGCCTGCGCGGCACCGGCGCGCACGAACTCCGGCAGGCCGTCCAGGTCGGCCTCGGCGATCGGAAGGTGCCACGCCTTCTCGTCGTGCAGCACGTTCTGGCCGAACTGGGTGTGCAGCACCGCCAGCCGCTCGGAGATGGCGCTCATGCGCTGCTTCTCGTCCGGCCCGAGTGCGGCGCCGCTGCGCACGAAGCCGCGGTGCACCCGGTCGAGCAGGCGCAGCTGGTCCGGTTCGAGCCCGAGCGCCTTGCGGCGCGCGTGCAGCGCGTCGACGCGCCGGAACAGCGCGGGATCGAGCGACACACGCATGCCGTGCTGCGCCAGCAGCGGCGACAGGGTGCGGTCGAGCGCTTCCAGCGCGGCGCCGCCCAGGCTGACCGACAGGTTGGAGAACACCGCGCCCACACGCGCCAGCGCCCGGCCGCTGCGCTCCATCGCCTCGATCGTGTTGGCGAAGTCGGGTTCCGACGGGTCCGAGCCGATCGTCGCGATCTCCGCCAGGTGCTCGTCCATCGCCGCCGCGAAGGCGGGCTCGAACTGGTCCGGCCGGATCCGGTCGAACGGCGGCGCCCCGAACGGGGTGGTCCAGGGGGAAAGAAGGATGTTGTGGTCGCTCATGGGCCGGAGTCGGTGCAGAACCGGCCGGCCCGGTCAAGCGTCACGCCGGCTGCAGCCGGATCTCGCGCAGCCGCTGCAGCAGGTAGTCGCCGGCGGTGATCGGCTCGGGGAACAGGTCGCCCTCCGGGCCGATGCAGCCGGGCAGGGTGGCGATCCGGTATTCCATGTTCGGCGCCAGGAAGAACGGCATCGAGTAGCGGCTCTGCCCTGCCGCAGCACCCCGGGGGTTCACCACCCGGTGCGTGGTGGAGGGATACGCGCGGTTGGTCAGCCGCTGCATCATGTCGCCGACGTTGACCACCAGCGTGCCCGGCTCCGCCTGCACCGGCAGCCAGAAGCCCTCGCGGGTCAGGATCTCCAGGCCGGACGCGGTGGCGCCGACCAGCAGGGTGAGCAGGCTGATGTCCTCGTGCGCTTCCGCCCGCACCGCCGGCAGGTGTCGGGGATCGATCGGCGGGTAGTGCAGGGCGCGCAGGATGGAGTCGCCGTGGTCCACCACGCCCGCGAAGAAGTCGGGAGACAGGCCGAGGTCGCGGGCGATCGCCGTCAGCACCCGGCCGCCCGCCGCCTCCATCGCCCGGAACAGCGCGACGGCGTGCGTGCGGAAGCCCTCCACCTCGGCGGGCCACGCGTTGGGGCGCAGCACCGGGTCGTCCGGCGGCGGGTCGTCGCGGCCGACGTGGAAGAACTCCTTGAGGTCCGGGATCGTGCTGGTGCGGGCGGTCTCGACCCGGAATCCGACATAGCCGCGCCCGCCGCCGCCCGGGGTGCGCACGGTGCAGCGGGCCTTGGCCTCGGTCGGCAGGGCGAAGAAGCGGGCGAAGTCGGCGTAGGCGGCCTCGATCAGCCCGGCCGGGATGCCGTGATGGTCGAAGCAGCAGAAGCCGAACCGGCGGTAGGACGCGCCGAGCTCGGCCACGAACGCGTCCGGCTCGGCGTCGAGCCGGCGCAGGTCGAGGGTGGGTATCCGCTCGGCGCTCACAGCATCCCCTTGATCCGCAGCAGCCCGAAGGCCGCGATCGTCACCATGCAGGCGATCCGCCCGTCGGCGATCATCGCCTCGATCTCGGGCAGCGGGAAGGCCCGCGCCACCATGTCCTGCTCGCTCGCCTCGCGCGCCACCGCGGTGCGGCCGAGCCCGGTGGCCAGGAACACGTGCCCCTTCTGGTTGGAATAGCCGGCCCCCTGGAACAGCGTGCCGGCGTGGCGCATCGCCGACGCCACCAGCCCGGTCTCCTCGGCCAGCTCGCCGGCGGCGATCTCCCCTGGGCTGGCGTCCGGCCGCTCCTCCCACATGCCCATCGGCAGCTCCCACAGCCGTTGCCCGATCGGATAGCGGAACTGCTCGACCAGGGTCAGGCTGCGCCCGGCATCGGTGTCGTCCACCGCCGCGACCACCACGAAGTCGTCGCGCTCGATCACCCCGTACAGGCCGTCCGAGCCGTCCGGGCGGCGGATGATGTCCTCGCGCAGCCGCAGCCAGCGGTTCTCGTAGGCGATCCGGCTGGACAGGGTGAGGTAGCCGCCATCGTTCGGCGCCGGCCGCCCGGGCTCCTGGTCGTCGCGCATCTGGGCCGTCGCCTCCCTCGCCATGCCACCCGGCCACCATAGCATCCCGTCCGGGCAACAGGAGCCGGCGGTCGCCTGCCGGCCTCGCCGCCGCACCACGGGGTCCGCGGCAGCCCGTTTCGGCGCATCGCTGGCATGCGCGGCGCCGTGCCGCTCCGCTTCCGGCTGCGGGCGGGGGCGCCGGCCTCGCCTGCCCGGCTGCCCTCGGATAGGCTGGACAGGCCCTCGACCGCCTCCGGAGCGCCCGCGATGCCGACCGTTTCCCCGTCCGTCGCCGTGTTCTGCGGCTCGCGCTTCGGCAGCGACCCGGCCTACGCCGAGGCGGCCGAGGCGGTCGGGCGCGGCCTGGCCGAGCGCGGCATCCGCCTGATCTACGGCGGCGGCAAGGTGGGCCTGATGGGGGTGGTGGCGGACGCGGTTCTCGCCGCCGGCGGCGCGGTGCACGGGGTGATCCCGCGCTTCCTGCGGGACCGCGAGGTGATGCATGACGGGGTCGAGGACCTCCTGGTCACGGACTCCATGCACGACCGCAAGCAGCGCATGTTCGAGGCGGCCGACGCGTTCCTGGTTCTGCCGGGCGGGCTCGGCACCTTCGACGAGCTGTTCGAGATCCTCACCTGGCGCCAGCTCGGGCTGCACGACAAGCCGGTCCTGATCGTCGACGTGCGGGGCTGGGCGCGGGCGCTGGTCGAGACGGTCGACCGCGCGGTCGCGGACGGCTTCGCCGACCCCTCGGTCCGCGCCCTGTTCGAGCGCCTGCCCGACGTGCCGGCCGCGCTGGCCCGCCTGGACGGGCTCGGCCGGACCTGCTCCGCGGTCCGCGCCGGCGACCCGGCGATGCTGTAGCGACCCTTGCCACCCCCGGTCCCGGCCTGTAAGACGCCCCGCATCGGAGTGTAGCTCAGCCTGGTAGAGCACTGTGTTCGGGACGCAGGGGCCGGAGGTTCGAATCCTCTCACTCCGACCAGCCGCAGCGGCCCTGCCGCGTTGCCGTGCGCCGGCAGGCCGACTAGGTGTGACGCATGCCGCACACGATCCTCTGCATCCGCCATGGCCAGTCCACCGCCAACGTCGCCTATGACGAGACCGGCATCGACCCCGGCATACGGGATGCCAGGCTCACCCCGACCGGGGAGGCGCAGGTGCGCGAGGCCCGGGAGAGGCTGCGCGATCATCCGGTCGACCTGGTGGTGGTGACGCCGCTGACGCGCGCGCTGCAGACCGCGCTCGGCATCTTCGAGGGGCACCGGTCGAGGCCGCGCTTCGTGGTCGAGGCGCTGCACCGCGAGCGGCTGGAAGGCAGCGGCGACGTCGGCCGCGCACCTTCCCATCTCGTGGCCGAGTATCCGACGCTCGACTTCGCCCACCTGGACGAGGTCTGGTGGCATGCGCAGGGCGAGCCCGGCGCGAACGGCGTCCATCCCGAGCCGCTGGACACCACCCTGGCGCGGGTCGAGCTGTTCCGCGCGTTTCTCGCCGGCTGCCCCGAGCGCCACGTCGCCGTGGTCGGGCACGGGACGTTCTTCTTCCACCTGACCGGCGTGTTCCTGCCGAACTGCGGCATGACCGAGCTGGTGCTGTAGGGCCAGGGCGAGGAGCCCTGGGTCGGCTGCCCGGACCCGTCCGGACTGCCCGACCAGCCCGACGGACGGGCGGGTGTTCCGGCACCGGGGGCCATCGGCATGCGGCCGGAAGACCTTGCCCGGCGCCGCCGCGACGGGCCGTCATCGCGGCAGAGGCTCGATCCATCGCGTCTTCAGGAGCCGACAGCCTCGGGAGACACCGTGGAACTGCGGCACATCCGGTATTTCGTGGCGGTCGCGGAGGAGCTGAACTTCACCCGCGCCGCCATACGCCTCGGCATCGGCCAGCCCCCCTTGAGCCAGCAGATCAAGGATCTGGAAGCGGAGCTCGGCAGCATCCTTTTTCGACGCGTTCCGCACGGGGCCGAGCTGACCGAGGCCGGCAAGGCGTTTCTCGAGCAAAGCCGCCGCACGCTGGCGGCCTCGGACAACGCGGTGATCGCCGTCCAGCGCGCCGCCCGGGGCAAGTCCGGCCGGCTGAACCTCGGCTTCACGAGCTCTGCCCACTTCAACGCCCTCCTGCCCCTGGCGGTGCGGGACTTCAGCCGGCGCTATCCGGAGGTGGAACTCGTGCTGGAGGAGGGCAACACCCATGCGCTTCTGCAGGGGGTGGAAGCCGGCACGCTCGACGTCGCCTTCACCCATTTGAGATCGCGCGACGACCTGCCGCTCAACCTCCTGCCGGTCCGCGTGGAGCGGCTGGTCGCCGTCCTGCCCGTCGCCCATCGGCACGCCGGCAACGACGCGGTGCGGCTGTCCGCGTTGTCGGCCGACGCGTTCATCATGAAACGACGCAGCGTGGGACCCGAGCTCCACCGGACGGTGGTGGAGGCGTGCCGCAGCGTCGGCTTCGAGCCGAGGCTGGGCCGTGAGGCGCCGCAGCTCGCGACGGTGATCAGCTTCGTCGCTGCCGAGTTGGGGATCGCCCTGGTCCCCGCCAGCATGCAGCAGGTCAGGGCGCCGGGGGTCGTCTACCGCCCGATCGAGGACATCGAGGCGTCGATCACGCTCTGCCTGGTCTGGCGCCGCGCCGACGCCTCGCGCGTGGTACAGAACTTCGTTTCCCTGGTCCGCGACGCCACCCGCCCTTCCTGACCGCGGCCGGCGCCTGGACGGATCTGGCGCTGGCTCCCGCTATCGCCAGGAGCGATGACGTTCGCCGGTGCGGCGTATTGGCGTGTGCGGTGCCGCCTCGCGATCTCCTTCAGGCGACGGGACGCAGGAAGGACGCGGCGACATGAGCGAACGATACGACGAGGGCCTGAGGATCCGCCGCGAGGTCCTGGGCGATGCGCATGTCGACCGCTCGGTCGGCAGCGTGTCGGACTTCATGCGCCCGCTGCAGCGGTTCGTCACCGAAGCGTGCTGGAACGACATCTGGTCGCGGCCCGGGCTGCCGCGGCGCGAGCGCAGCATCGTCAACCTGGCGATGCTGACCGCGCTCAACCGCCCGGACGAGCTGAAGCTGCACGTCCGCGGCGCGATCAACAACGGCCTGACCCGGGACGAGATCGGCGAGGTGCTGCTGCAGACCGCGATCTACTGCGGCGTGCCGGCGGCGATCGGAAGCGCCAGGGTCGCGGAGGAGGTGTTCCGGGACCTCGCGGCCGAGGCCGGCTAGGCCGCGGCGGCCGGCCAGGACATGTGAGCGCCTCGACCGTCGAGGCCGCCGACGCGAACCCGGACAGGAGCCTGCATCATGACCATCAGCATCGCCGTTCTCGACGACTACCAGCGCGTCGCCCTGACGATGGCCGCCTGGTCGACCGTCACGCGCCAGGCTTCCGTCGAGGTGTTCACCGACACGCTCGCCGACCCGGACGCGCTGGTGGCGCGGCTGCAGCCGTTCGACGTTCTCTGCGTGATGCGCGAGCGGACGCCTCTGCCCGGGCCCGTCATCGAGCGGCTGCCGCGGCTGAAGCTGATCGTCTCGACCGGCCCCAAGAACACCTCCATCGACGCGGACGCGGCCGGAAGCCGCGGCATCGTGGTGAAGAACACCCGCGGCAGCCTGACGGCGCCGATCGAGCTGACCTGGGCGCTGATCCAGGCCAGCGCGCGCAACGTTGCCGCCGAAGCCGCCCGCCTGCGCGCCGGCGGCTGGCAGCAGACGGTCGGCGACGAGCTCCAGGGCAGGACCCTCGGCGTGCTGGGCCTGGGGCGGATCGGCGGCAAGATCGCGGAGATCGCCCGCGTCTTCGGGATGAACGTGATCACCTGGAGCGACCGCGTCACCCAGGAGGAGGCCGGCAGGTCCGGTGCCGTCGTCGTCACCAGGGACCAGCTGTTCAGCCGGTCGGACATCCTGTCCATCCACCTGGTCCTGGTCGAGGCGACCCGGGGGCTGGTCGGTCCGGCCGAGCTGGCGCTGATGAAGCCGACGGCCTGGCTGGTCAACACCTCGCGCGGGCCGATCGTGGACGAGGCCGCCCTCCTCGCGGCGCTGCGGGCGAGGGCGATCGGCGGCGCGGCGCTCGACGTGTTCGACCAGGAGCCGCTGCCGCCGGACCACCCGTTCCGCACGCTCGACAACGTTCTGGCGACGCCGCACCTCGGCTACGTGTCGCGCCAGCAGTACCGGGTCTGGTACGGGGACACGGTGCAGCACGTCGCCGCCTGGCTCGTCGAACAGGCCGGCAACGCCTGATCCGGCCGCGGGAGCGCACGCCATGAAGCTCGGCCTGCTTGCCATCGCGGTGTTCGCCGGCGTGCTGAACCCGTTCCTGGGCGGCATGAACGCGACGCTGAGCCGGACCGTCGGCCAGCCGGTGTGGGCGGTGGCGGCGACCTTCGCCGTCGCCCTGTCGACGGCACTGGTCGCGGCACTCGCCACCGGCCAGCCCTTTCCCGGTGCCGCCGGCCTGGCCCAGGCACCCTGGTGGAGCTGGCTCGGCGGCCTGTTCGCCGCCGGCTACGTGCTGTCGCTGACGCTGGTGGCGGACCGGCTCGGCGCGTCCGTCTTCACCGGCGTCACCGTCACGGTCGCGATGATCGTCTCGATCGTCCTGGACCATTTCGGCGTTGTCGGCTTCGCCGTGCACAGGCTCAGCCTGCTGCGGATCGTCGGCGCCATCGTGATGACCGGCGGCCTCGGCCTGATCCTGAGAAGCTGACGGCGCCTCCACAGGCCGCATCGACCCGGTTCGGCCGCACCCAGGACGAGGACCAACCATGCCAGACGCCCAGCCAGACGCATCACCCGGAGCCGTGTCGCGCAACCCCGCCACCGGCGTGCTGATCGAGCGCTTCCCGTTCCAGAGCGGGGACGAGATCCAGGCGCTGCTGCGTGCGGCCCGCAGCGCGTTCGAGACCTGGCGGGATGTTCCCGTGGCCGAGCGCGCCGCGACCTGTTCGCGCTTCGGCGAGGCCCTGCTGCTGCGCAAGGACCGCATCGCGCCGGTGATCACCGCCGAGATGGGCAAGATCCTGAAGGAGTCTGTCGCCGAGATCGAGAAGTGCGCCGCGACCGCGCACTGGTTCGCCGGGCACGGCCCCGGCCTGCTGGCCGACGAGCCGGTCGAGGTGGAGGGCGACGACGCGGTGCACGTGTCCTACCTGCCGCTCGGGTCGATCCTCGGCATCATGCCGTGGAACTTCCCGCTCTGGCAGGCGGTGCGCGCCTGCGTGCCGGTCATGCTGTCGGGCAACGGGTTCATCCTGAAGCCGGCGCCCAACACCATGCGCTGCGCCTACCTGCTGCAGGAGGCCTGGGAGGCGGCCGGGCTGCCGAAGGGGCTGTTCTGCGTGCTGAACACCGACAACGACGGCATCGAGGCGGTGCTGGAGGACCGCCGGGTCGCCGGGGTGAGCCTGACCGGCAGCCTGCGCGCCGGCGCCGCGGTGGCGGCGCAGGCCGGCCGGCTGATCAAGCGGTCGCTGCTGGAGCTGGGCGGGTCCGACCCGTTCATCGTCCTGGCCGACGCGGACGTCGACAAGGCGGTCGCGGCCGGCGTCCCGGCCCGCTTCAGCAACACCGGGCAGGTCTGCCTCAACGCCAAGCGCTTCATCCTGGAGCAGCCGGTCGCAGCCGAGTTCACCGCGAAGTTCGTGCAGGCGGTGCGGCGGCTGAAGGTCGGCGACCCGCTGGACGAGGCGACCACCCAGGGTCCGATCGCCCGCTCCGACCTGCGCGACGCGGTGCACGACCAGGTGGTCCGCTCGGTGGCCGCGGGCGCCAGGCTGCTGCTGGGCGGCAGCAAGGTGGACGGGCCCGGCTACTTCTACGAGCCGACCGTGCTGGCCGACGTCGAGCCGGGCATGGCGGCGTTCGACGAGGAGGTGTTCGGGCCGGTGGCGGCGCTGGTCCAGGCCCGGGACGCGGAGCACGCGATCGAGCTCGCCAACCGCAGCGAGTACGGGCTGAGCGGCAACCTGTGGACGGCCGACCTCGACCGCGCCCGGACGATCGCCCGCAGGCTGGAAACCGGCGGCGTGTTCGTCAACGGCTTCACCGCGTCGAACCCGCGCATCCCGGTCGGCGGCGTGAAGAACAGCGGCTACGGGCGCGAGCTGTCGCATTTCGGCCTGCGCGAGTTCACCAACGCCCAGGCGGTCTGGGTCAGGCGGGTCTGAGGCCATCCACGCCACGGCAGGCCGCCGCATGCGCGGATCGGCCTGCCGGCCTGCTCATTCCTCCGGCTCGGTGGTGAACAGCAGCGGGTAGCCCTTCTTGCGCGCCATGTCGGTGGCGGTGGTCGCCTTGGCCTCGGCCACGTCCCTGGTGAACACGGCGACGACGCAGACCCCGCGCTGGTGCGCCGTCATCATCACGCGGCTGGCCTGGCCCTCGTCCATCCGGAACTCCGCCTTCAGCACCAGGACCACGAACTCGCGCGGCGTGAAGTCGTCGTTGACCAGCATGACCTTGTAGAGCCGTGGCCGCTCGACCTTGATCTCGAGCTGCACGCGCGGCGGAGCGATCGTTTCGGGCATCGGCATCATCCCCTGGAGGGCAGGGAACCGCGCGGTTCCCGCTGCCTCAACCCTCCTGGCCCGGTCGTAGTTCGAGCAGGATCGGCCGGTGGTCGGAGCTGCCGAAGGCGAGCGCGGTGGCGGCGGTGCAGCGCAGCCCGCGCAGGAGGCAGCGGTCGAGCCGGAGCGGCACCAGGCCGTAGGCCCGGTGCGTCGTGCGGCGCGGTCCGGCGTCGTGGAAGCCGGCCAGGCCGGTCGGGCCCAGCGCGTTGAAGTCGCCGATCACCAGGTCGAGCCCGGGCAGGTGGTCCAGCAGGTGGCGCAGCTGGCGGCGGTTGGCGCGCTGGCCGTGGTCCAGGTGCACGTTCGCCGCCTGCAGGCCGTCCTGCCGCACCACCAGGGCGAGGCGCGGCAGCATGGCGCGGAAGATCGGCACCGGCAGGTCGAGCCGGCCGGCGCAGGGCAGCGCCACGGCCAGGGCGTCGAACGGGCGCGGGCTCCAGGCGGCCGGCCCGTGATCGCGTCCCGGCATCGCCCGGCGGGCGAAATGGCCGCCGAGCAGGCTGGGCAGCGCGTCGATCGCCGCGGTGGCTTCCTGCAGCAGCAGGAGGTCGGGACGGTGCCGCTCCGCCAGCCGGGCGACCTCCGTCGCCCCGGCGCCGCGGGTCTTGAGCAGGTTCCAGCTCAGGACGCGCATCGGCCCTGCCATCCAGCCCGGATCGTCAGGCGACGCGCGACGACGCTTCCGCTGCGGTCGGGGGCAGCGAGACCACCATCAGCCCGTCCCGCACCGACACCGGCAGCACCGTGATGGCGCAGTCCGGCCCCGCCCCGGTGCGCAGGTCGAACACGCGGTCGTGCAGCGGGCACATCACCGTGTGGCTGCCGGTGAGGCCGTCGGCGAGCGGGCCGCCGCGGTGCGGGCAGTTCGGCTGGGTGGCGTAGACCTCGCCGCCGTGCAGCCGGAACACCGCCAGCGTGCGGTCGCCGACCACCATGTTGCGTCCCTCGCCGACCGGGATCTGCTCCAGCGGGCCGATCACGCAGGGCCCGCCCTTCGCCCCGCTCACGTCACGGCACCCCTTCCGGCACCACGATGTCGGCGAACTGGTTGGCGGTGCGCGGCGCCGCCGCCTCCCGCCAGGGATCGCGGGCGGCGGCGATCGACCGCTCCATCGCCGCGTCGAGCTCGGCCACGCTGTTGTCGCTGTTCTCCACCACCACCGCGCGGATCCGCTCCAGCCCGACGCGCGGGACGAAGCCGTAGGTGCGCTCCTTCCACTTCGCGTTCTCGCGGTAGTACTGCATGAAGCGCGCGGTGATCGCCATCACCGCGTCCTCGCCGTCCACCGTGCACAGCAGGTCGCCCTTGCGTATGTGCGCGCCGGCGGCGCCGCCGACGTAGATCTCCCAGCGGTCGTTGCCGATCGCCACCGCGCCGATGTCCTTGACCATCGCTTCCGAGCAGTTGCGCGGGCAGCCGGCGGTGGCGAGCTTGAGCTTGGCCGGGCTGTCCACGCCGCGGAACCGGCGCTCGATCTTGGTGGCCAGGCCCATCGAATCGCCCAGGCCGAAGCGGCAGAACTCGGTGCCGATGCAGCTCTTGCAGGTGCGGTAGCTTTTCCCGTAGGCGTGGCCGGACGGCATGCCGAGGTCGGCCCATACCTTGGGCAGGTCCTGCTTGGACACGCCGACCAGGTCGATCCGCTGCCCGCCGGTGAGCTTGACCAGCGGCACGTTGTATTTCAGTGCGACCTCGGCGATGCGGATCAGGTCGGCCGGGGTGGTGACGCCGCCCGGCATCTCCGGCACCACCGAGAAGGTGCCGTCCTTCTGGATGTTGGCGTGCACGCGGTCGTTGATGAACCGGGCGTCGCGCTCGTCCTCGTACTCGTCCGCCCAGACCGTGATCAGCAGCGAGGCCAGCGCCGGCTTCGATCCCGCGTCCTCCTGGCCGCCGCCAAGCTCCCGGAACACCGCGGAGACCGAGCGCAGGTTCCGCGCCTTCACCGCCGCCACCAGCTCCGGCTTGGTCATCGGGACCGTCGGCACGTAGTAGTGGATCGACGGGTCCTCCTCGGCGGTGCCGCCGCAGAACCATTCCACCACCTCGCCCACCAGCACCTTGCACGAGCCGCAGCCCATGCCGGCGCGGGTCGCGTCCATCACCGCCTTGGTGGAGCGCTTGCCGGCGCCGACGCAGGCGCCGATCGCGCCCTTGGTGACGCCGTTGCAGTTGCACACCTGCATGTCGGCCGGCATCTCGTCCAGCGTCACCTTCTGCGACGGCGTGCCGAGGTCGAACAGCAGCGACAGCCGCTCCTCCGGCAGCGGGCTGTCGCGGTCGAAGCACTGCATCAGGTAGGCGGCCTTGGAGATGTCGCCCATCAGGATGCCGCCGACCAGCCGCCCGTCGCGCACGATCAGCTTCTTGTAGGTGCCGCTGCGCGTCTCGGTGAACCGGATCACCTCGTCGCGCTCCTCCTGCGGCTCGGTCAGCCCCATCGAGGCCAGCTCGACCCCCATCACCTTGAGCTTGGTCGCGAGCTTGGAGCCGTGATAGGCGGCATCGAGGTTGCGTTGCGTCACCTGGTCGGCGAACACCTTCGCCATGTCCCACAGCGGCGCCACCAGCCCGTACACGTGCCCGCGATGCTGCGCGCATTCGCCGACCACGAAGATGTTGCGGTCGTCCAGGCAGCGCATGTGGTTGTCGACCACGATCGCCCGCTCGACCGTCAGGCCGGCCCGCTGCGCCAGCTCGACGTTCGGCCTGATCCCGGCCGCCACCACCACCATCTGGCAGGCGATCGTGCTGCCGTCCTTGAGCCGCACGCCGGCGACCTCCCCGGCGTCGTCCAGCTCGATCGCGCGCGCCTGCTGCCCGACACGGATGTCGATGCCCATCGCCTGCATGGCAGTGCGCAGGATGGTCCCGCCTTCCGCGTCGAGCTGCGCGTTCATCAGGTGCTGGCCGCTCTGCACCACGTGCACCGCAGGCCCGTGCGTCATCAGCCCGCGCGCCGCCTCGAGCCCGAGCAGGCCGCCGCCGAGCACCACCGCCGTCCGGCTCCGCTTGGCCATCGCCATCATCGCGGTGCAGTCGTCCAGCGTGCGGAAGCCGAACACGCCGTGCCGGAGTTCGCCGCTCGCGTCGCGTATGTTGTCCATCGGCGGAATGAACGGCCGGCTGCCGGTGGCGATCAGCAGCACGTCGTAGCGCACCTGCAGCCCGTCCGCCGCGGTCACCACGCGCGCGGGGCGGTCGATCGCGGTGACGCGGTTGCCGCTGTGCAGGGTGACGGCGTTGTCGGCGTACCAGTCCAGCGGGTTGATGGTGATGTCGCCCACGTCCTGCGTGCCGCACAGCACGTTGGACAGCATGATGCGGTTGTAGTTGCCGTAAGGCTCGTCGCCGAACATGACGATGTCGTAGAGGTCGGCGCCGCCGCGTGCCAGCACCTCCTCCACCGCGCGGGCGCCCGCCATGCCGTTGCCGATGACGACCAGTGTTTGTCTTGCCATGGCGGTTCTCCTCAGACTTCCATCAGGCCCATGTCGAGCACCACGTGCCCGGACACGCCCTCCGCGGCGGCGACGTGCACCGTGAGCACGGTGTCGGGGAACAGGTCCTCGACCACCGACAGCGGCACGTGCAGGCTCGACCGGGCGCCGATCGGGAACAGCCGCATCGGCGCGCCGTCGCGCATCAGCACCAGCGTCACCAGGGCGTCGGCCGAGTTGCCGGCGCGCAGGTAGATCAGCTGCGCGCGCCGGTCGGCCGGCACGGTGTAGGCCGCCACGCCGTCGAGCGGCACCGCCTGGTGCAGCCCGGCGCCGGCGAAGGCGAAGATGCCGGTGATGATTCGCGGCGTGGACTCGATCATGGAAGGGTCCTCATGGCGTGACGGCGGCCGCCTCGATCCGGGCGGCGCAGACCTTGAGTTCGGGCATGCGCGAGATCGGGTCGACCGCGTCGATGGTGAGCAGGTTGGCGTTGCCGGCGCCGCCCCAGTGGAACGGGACGAACAGGGTGTCGCGCCGTATGTTGGCAGTCAGGCGCGCGGCCAGCACCACGCTGCCGCGACGCGTGGTGACGCGGGCCAGGGTGCCGGCGCGCAGGCCCAGCGGGAACGCGGTGTCGGGATGGATCTCGACGAAGGCGGCGGGCTCCGCCTGGTCCAGCTCTGCGACGCGACGGGTCTGGGCGCCGCTCTGGTAGTGGGTCAGCACCCGGCCGGTGGTGAGGTAGAGCGGATATGACGGGTCCGGCTCCTCGGCGGACGGGCGTCGGCTGACCGCGGTGAAGCGGGCGCGCCCGTCGGCATGGGCGAAGCGGTCCAGGAACAGGCGCGGGGTGCCGGGATGGTCCGCGCCGGGGCAGGGCCAGAACAGCCCCTGCGCTTCCTCGATCCGTTCCGGCGTCATGCCGGAATAGTCCGACGCGCCGCCGGCGCTGGCGCGACGCAGCTCGGCGAACACCGCGTCCGGCTCGGCCGGGAAGGCGGCCTCGCAGCCGAGCCGGGCGGCCAGCGCGGCGATGATCCTGGTGTCGGTCCACACCCCCGGCGGCGGCGCCTTGGCGGCACGGCGCCGGATCACCCGTCCCTCCAGGTTGGTCATGGTGCCGGTCTCCTCGGCCCATTGCGGCACCGGCAGCACCACGTCGGCCAGCGACGAGGTCTCGGTCAGGAACTGGTCCAGCACCACGAACAGCTCCAGGCCGCCCAGCCGCGCCACCAGCCCGGCGGCGTCCGGCGCCGAGACCACGATGTTGCTGGCCGCCACGATCAGCCCCTGCACGCCGCCGGGCTGGCCGAGTGCGTGCAGCATCTCGACCGCCGGCATGCCGGGCGAGGGCAGGCTGTCCGGGTCCACCCCCCACACCGCGGCGACGGCGGCGCGATGGTCGGGGTTGTCGAGCCTGCGGTAGCCCGGCAGCTGGTCGTTCTTCTGCCCGTGCTCGCGGCCGCCCTGGCCGTTGCCCTGGCCGGTGAGGCAGCCCCAGCCGCAATGCTTGCGGCCGGCCTGGCCCAGCGCCAGGGCCAGGTTGATGAAGGCGGTGGCGTTGGCGGTGCCCTGGGCCTGCTGCTCCGGGCCGCGGCCGCTCAGCACCATCGCCGTCGCCGCCTCGCCCAGCATGTGCGCGGCGCGCTCGATGTCGCGCGCCGGCACGCCGGTGATCCGCTCGACCCGGTCCGGCCAGTCCGACGACACCGCGCGCCGCACCGCCTCCCAGCCCGTCGTCCGGTTGGCGATGAAGATCGGGTCGATCAACTTGGCGCGGATCGCCACGTGCAGGATGCCGTTGGCAAGCGCCGCGTCGGTGCCCGGGGTGAGCGGGAGGTGCAGGTCGGCCAGCCGGGCGGTGGCGGTGCGCCTGGGGTCGGACACGATCAGCCGGCCGCCGCGGGCGCGCTGCGCCTCGAAGTACTGCATGATCGGCGGCATGGTTTCCGCCGGGTTGGAGCCTGCGATCAGGATCGCCTCGGCGCCGGGGATGTCCTCCAGCGGGAACGGCAGGCCGCGGTCGAGGCCGTAGGCGCGCAGCCCGGCGGCGGCGGCGGAGGCCATGCAGAAGCGGCCGTTGTAGTCGATGTTGCCGGTGCCGAGCGCCAGCCGGGCGAACTTGCCGAGCAGGTAGGCCTTCTCGTTGGTCAGGCCGCCGCCGCCGAACACCGCGAGCGCGTTCGGGCCGTGCCGGCGCCGGATCGCCCGGATCCCGTCCGCCACCCGGTCCAGCGCCTCGTCCCAGCTCGCCGGACGCAGCGCTCCGCCCTTGGCCGGGCGCAGCAGCGGGGTGGTCAGCCGGTCGGGATGGTCGATCAGCGCGGCCGCGGTCCAGCCCTTGCGGCACAGCCCGCCCTTGTTGGTCGGGAAGTCGCGCGCCGACACGCTCCAGGCCCCGGCGGCGTCACGGTCCAGCATCATGCCGCACTGCAGGGCGCAGTACGGGCAATGCGTGGCGGTCGCGGCGGCCGGGCCGGAGGCGGGCACGGCCTCCGGGCGCAGCGTGTCGGTGGCGGCGCCGTCCGGCATCAGGTCGCGGAAGCGTCCTTGGCACGCCGGCACGTGGTCGCCGCGAGGATGACAGACTCGCGGCGCCACCGGCCCGTCCGCATCGTGTCCTGGCCAGAAGCTCGGTCGCCTATCGCCATGCCGTCGGAGGTCCCATCAAGCCGAAGCCGCGATCTTGTGCATTTCGCCGCCCGATGTCAGCCCTTCGCCGCCCAATTGGCGAGAAAAACGGCAGATGGCGCCATATTGGTGCTGCTTGGCAGGGGTGCGCGTCCCGGATCTGCCTGCGGCGCGGCCGAGGGGCGGACTCGGGCCGTCTCCCTAGACCAGTCGGGCAGCGTGGCCGCCGCCTGACAGGGTCGTCATCCGTGCCGAGGCCCGCTGTGCCAGCGCCTCGTCGTACAGCACCCGTTCGGCCGACCGCGTGGCAGCCGAGAACCGCACCGCCAGCGCGCAGAAGGCGAGGCAGACCACCGTCGCGCCGAGGATGGCCAGGCAGGTCCGCTGCGAGGGGATCTCGCGGTTCAGCAGCGCCGCCAGCACCGCGCCGACGTTGCCGCCGGCGCCGATCACGCCGCACACCTCGCCCATGACCCGGCGGTCGATGAACGGCATCAGCGAATACACCGCGCCCGCCGACATGTGCAGGAACATCCCGAAGAACAGCATCATCGCCACCGCGACCGCGGCACTCGGGGCGCGGCTGAACAGCAGCAGGCCGACGCCCTCGCACAGCATCAGGCCGAACAGCAGCCAGGTCCGGCCGTCCAGGCCGAAGCTCCGCGCCGACAGGTCGCTGAACACCCCGCCCAGCGGGCGGGCGAACAGGGCGAGCAGCCCGAACGCCCCCGCCGCCAGCCCGGCGGATTCGAGCGACAGGCTGAAATTGTGCACGTAGTAGGTGGCGGCGATGTTGTGGATGAAGATCTCGATGCCGAAGCAGCCGCCGTAGCAGACCGCGAGCATCCAGACCCGGTAGTTGCGGCCGGCCTGCGCCATCGCCGCCAGCCCGCCCTTCTTCGCCCCGTCCGGGGTGAGGCCGGCCCGGCGCACGTCGTCGAGGTTGCCCTGCGGCAGGTCCTGGGTGAACCGCGCGTAGAGGAACGACATCGCCAGCATGGCGAGGCCCGGCACGAACAGCGCCACCCGCCAGCCCCAGTGCTGCTCCACGCCGACCGACACCGCGAGCGTCGCCAGCAGCGGCATCACCGACTGCGCGACGCCGGCGCCGGCGTTGCCCCAGCCGCCGACGGTGGCGTTGGCGGTGCCGACCACGTTGGGCGCGAACATCACGCTGGCATGGTACTGCGAGATCACGAACGAGGCGCCGATCGCGCCGATCAGCAGGCGGAAGAACAGCAGCGACGCGTAGGACTGCGCGAACGCCAGCCCGAACACCGGCAGCGAGCCCGCGATCAGCAGCCACACGTAGCTCCGCCGCGGGCCGAACCGGTCGCAGAGCGGGCCGATCACCAGCCGCCCGGCCACCGTCACCAGCACCGCGGCGATGTTGATGTTGGCGACCTGCAGCGCGCTGAGGTGGAACTGCTTCGCGATCACCGGCATCAGCGGCGCTGCCGCGAACCAGGCGTAGAAGCACACGAAGAAGGCGAGCCACGTCATGTGGAACGCCCGCATCTGCACGGTGGCGAAGCTGAACAGGTCGATCCGGGTGGCGCGGCGGGCGGACGCGTCGACGGCGTGGGGCATGGGCGCGGCTCCGGCTGGGCTGGGATCGGGGCGCCGAGGACGGCATCCGTTCCCTGCACGTCCCGTGCCATCCCGGCCGGTTCCGGTGGCTGGCCTGATGGCCGGTTCCGGTCCTACGCTGCCCGGCAATCCGGCAGCCGATCGTCCAGACCGGAGGGAGGACCGACCATGTCAGGCGCCACGGCCCTGGATCCACAGCAGCAGGACCTGATGGACCGCGCGGTCCGTCACCTGGTGAGCCACCACAGCCCCAGCGGCCAGCGAGTCGGCTGGCTGATGATCGCCTCCATCCTGGTCGAGGCGTGGGACCTGTACTCCATCGCCTTCATCCTCATCTTCCTGCGCGAGCAGTTCCATCCGTCGCCGGCCCTGCTCGGCTTGGCCGGCGCCGGCACCCAGGGCGGGGCGATCGTCGGCGCGCTGCTCGGCGGCTGGCTGTCGGACCGGATCGGCCGGCGCGCGATCTTCCTTACCACCATGGTCATGTTCGTGGTGTTCGCCCTGGCGCAGGCCTTCGTGCCGAACATGGCCTGGCTGGTGGCGGTCCGGCTGGTGCTGGGCATCCCGCTCGGCAGCGACATCTCCAACGGCTACGCCTACATCATGGAGTTCCTGCCGCGCGGCGAGCGCGAGGTGATGGGCAACCGCTGGCAGTTCATGTTCGCGGTCGGCGAGGTGTTCGCGCTGGCGGTGATCGCGCTGCTGCTGTGGATGGCGCTGCCGCACTGGCTGGTCTGGCGCCTGACGCTGGGCTTCGGCGCGGTGCCGGCGGCGATCATCTTCGCGCTGCGCTACAACCTGCCGGAAACCGCGATCTGGCTGATCCGGCGCGGCCGCTTCCGCGAGGCCAAGCGGGTGTCGGCCAGCATGTACCACGACCCGCTCGACTTCCTGCCCGACCAGGACGTCGCGATCCCGCAGCCCCGCGCGCGGGACTTCCTGATCCACATCCGCCGCGATCCCATCCGCTGGCGCGCGACCCTGTTCGGCTGGATCGCCTGCTTCGCCCAGGGCAGCGAGTTCTCCACCTTCGCCTTCTACATCCCGGTGCTGTTCGTGCTGGTCGGCGTGTCGGGGGTGCTCGGCACCGACCTGGTCACGCTGCTGCTCTACGTCATCGCCGCGATCTCGGGCTGGATCGGGCCGCTGATCACGCCGCGGATCGGCCAGCGGGGTTTGAGCATCGCAGGCTTCGGCATCGTGCTGGTGTCGCTGCTGGTGGCGGGCTTCGCCATCAAGACCGGCCACACCATCATCCTGCCCTTCGCGGCGGCGGCGATGCTGTGGGGGCACTACTGGGACGCGGAGAACGTGGTCACCATCCCGTCCATGGTGGCGCGGCCCGAATACCGCGGCATCGCGTCCGGCTTCGCCTACATCTTCGTCAAGCTGCCGTCGTTCCTGGCGATCTTCCTGTTCCCGGTGCTGTTCACCGCGATCGGCCACGGCAACGCGACCCTGTTCACCGCGATCTTCCCGCTGATCGGCCTGCTCGCCGCGATCTTCATCCTGCCGGAGGTGTACGGCTACGGGGACGATTAGGCCCGGGCCGGCCCCGCCCACCCTTGTGCCGGTCGTGCGATCTGGTCCGATCGGGACGGTCATGCCGGAAAGGATCGAGGGATGGACCGAACGTCGGGTCGGACCGCGGGCGACGTGCCTGCCTGAGGGCGGCGCCCGATGGTCGTGGCCGGATCAGGGCCGGGCTGCGTTTCGGCCTGGACCTGCTGTTCGTGGCGGCCTTCGTCGGCCTGGCACTCGTCATCCTGCAGGCCGTCTTCCACATCCACCCCGACCAGAACGCCCTGCCGCCGATCGGGCTGCTGCTGGCGTCGCAGGCCGTCATCGCGCTCACGACCGTGGTGGCGCCCACCGCGCTGATGGTGGCGATCACGCGCGACGACGCGACCTCGTTCGGATGGGGGACCGGCAACCGGATCCGGCATCTCGCGATCGGCGTGGCGAGCGGGGTGGGCGTCATGGCGCTCCTGGTCGGTTCCATCGCCGGCCTGCACGGGGCGAGCGTGCACCTGACGTCGGCGCCACCCGGGGAGGTGGTCCGGCACGGGCTAGGCTACCTCCTGGTGTTCGCGCTGGTCGCGATCTCCGAGGAGGGCCTGCTGCGTGGCTATCCCCTGGTCGCGCTCAGCCGGGCGATCTCGTTCTGGCCGGCCGCGGCGATCAGCAGCGTCGTGTTCGCGCTGCTGCACCTCCCCCATGCGGGGGAATCCGCGGCGGGAATCGTGAGCGTGGTCTTCTCGGGTCTCGTGCTTGCCTACAGCTTCCGGCGGAGCGGCGGCCTGTGGTTCGCGTGGGGATGGCATGCCGCGTGGGACTTCACCGAGACCTTCGTGTTCGGTGCCCCCGACAGTGGCGTGCCGGCCCGCGACTCCCTCCTCGTGACCGTGCTGCACGGCCCGGTCTGGCTGTCGGGCGGCTCCGCCGGGCCGGAAGGGAGCTGGCTCGTGCTGCCGATCCTGGCACTCGTCGCGGTCATCATCCGCTCGACGCTCGGGCATCCGCCTCGCGACGTGCGCCGGCGAGCCGGCCTGGACCTCGCGCCGGCGGGGCCGGATGCGGGCTCGGCCTGAGATCCCGCTTCGTCGAGCTGTGCATGATGTCGGCTCCACGACCCGCCCTGGCAGCCGAAAGTGGCAACGGCGGCGATGCGGCAAGCCGGGACGGTGCGAACGTACCGGTGTGTGGCGCCAGTCCTCGAACCGCGGCCGGGACGCTCCCGATGCGGTGCCGCCGGCATGGAAGGCCAGGCCGGGAAGCGCGGGCTGTCATGACCATGATCGGCGCCGTCCGGGAGGATGCCGGCATCCAGGCATCCGTCCCGGACGCCGGGCGTTGCCGTTCCGTGTGGAGGGGGGAGGTCGGACGATGAACCTCGATCGGCGCCGGTTCCAGGCCCTGCTGGCCAGCCTCGGGATCATGCTGGCGAGAACCGGTGCGGAGGCGGCGGAGCCGGGCAAGGTGGAGTCGTTCCTGCTCGCCCGGAACGGCTGGGTGCCGAACAACGACCGTCTTCCGGTGATCCTGTACCGGGCGGCCCTGCCGGTGGCGGGCGCGGATCCCGCGTCCTCGCACGAGGCGCTGTTCACCCGCAACGGCTGGCCGCCGCAGTGGCGCAACGGCGTGTATGCGTTCCACCACTTCCATTCCACCGCGCACGAGGTGCTCGGTTTCGCCGCAGGCTCCGCGCGCCTGATGCTGGGTGGCCCGGACGGACGCATCGTCGACGTGCGCGCCGGCGACGTGGCCGTGCTGCCCGCCGGCACCGGGCACTGCAGGCTGGAGGCGGACGACGACTTCCTGGTGGTCGGCGCCTATCCGCCCGGCCAGACCTGGGACATCTGTCGCAGCCCCCTGCCGTCCGACGCCCTGGCGCGCATGGAGCGCCTGCCGTTCCCGTCGACCGACCCGCTGGCCGGCGCGCACGGCCCGCTCACGCAGCTCTGGCGTCGCGCCTGACGCATCCGGCACCGCGGCTGGCCGCGACGTCGCATCGTCCCGGATCGCCTTGATCCTTGATCTGGCTCCGGCGGACCCGCCGGAGCCACGAGCCCGATGATGCGGCTGCACCGCCTGCCAGGCCGGTCGGGGCAGCGCTGCCGGCGGCCTGCGCGCCTGGCGGTCAGGAGAGGCTGGTCCGGCGTTCGGCCGGGATCATCCGGCGCATCGCCGCGTAGAGCACGACGCTGGCGGCGATCACGGCGACCAGTCCCAGCAGCTCGTCGCGCGGCGCCACGCAGGCCAGCAGCAGCATCGCCGTCATGCCGCACAGCGAGGCCGCCGGCAGCAGCCTGAAGCTCACCGGCTCGCCGAGGGTGCGGGTGTCGCGCCGGTGCAGCACCCAGGCGGCGGCGCAGGCGAGGAAGTACAGCCCGGCGGTGTTGAGCGTGGAGGCCACGATCAGGCCGGTGAAGCTTCCCGACAGCGCGAGCCCGGCCGCGACCGACGCGTGCACCAGGATGGCGACGTTTGGCGCATGGCTGCGCTGGCCGGCGCGGCCCAGGATGCGCGGCAGCAGCCCGTCCCGGGCGAAGGCGAACAGGATGCGCGGCGCGCCCAGGATGTCGCTGCCCATCCAGCCCAGCATGGACAGGCCGGCCCCTGCCACCAGCACCGCCCGCGCCAGCGGCCCGGCGAGCGATGCCGCGGCGGCGAGCGGCGCCGGCTGGCCGATCAGCCCCATGCCCAGCAGGCGCTGCGACACCAGCTGGATGCCGACATACAGCACCAGCACGAACCCCATCGCCCCGAACACCGCCCGCGGCACGGCGCGATGGGCGTCCGCGACCTCGCCGCTGGCGGCGAGCGGGGTTTCCATGCCGCTGAACGCGAAGATCCCCAGGATCACCGCGTCGGCCAGTCCGGCCCCGTGCGCAGCCGGCAGCGGCGGCGGCCGCGGCACGTCGCCCGCCGCCAGGGCCAACCCGCCGACCGCCACGAACAACAGCAGCGGCACCAGCTTGACGACCGTGACGGCGGAGACCGTCCAGGCCGCCTGCCGCACGCCAAGCAGGTTGACCGCGGCGATGGCGCCGATCGACGACAGGATCACCGCCGCCCGGCCCGGCCCCGACGCCAGCGCCGGCAGCACGGTGCCGACCGTGCCGGCGAGCGCGCCGGCGATGCCGCCGCAGGCCAGCACGCCGGCCATCCAGGTCAGCATCCCGCACACGAAGCCGGCCACCGGGCCGAGTGCCGCCGTCACCGTGCCGTAGACGCCGCCGCTGGTCGGCAGCCGGCTGCCCGCCTCGGCGAAGCACAGCACCACCGCGCTCATCGCCAGCGCGCACAACAGGAAGGCGAGCGGGGCACGCGCGCCGGCCGCCTGCGCCATGGCGGCGGGCAGGGTGAAGATGCCGGCGCCGACCACGCCGTTCACCACCGCGGCCGACAGCGCCAGCGGGCCGATGTGCCGGCGCAGGACGGCGTCGCGCTGCGCCTGGTTGGTCATCGGCCGAGGCTGCACGCCCCCCGGTGGCGGCGCAACACGTTTCGGCGGCGCCGGCGCCTTCCGGCCGCTTTGGCGTGCATCGCGCGACGGACCGGTGCATCGTGCCGTCGGGCCAGGACGTGCACGAGGGGACGGGCGATGGGAGACAACAGCCACGACAGGACGATCGGCGACCGCGTGCTGGCGCCGGAAACGCTGATGCTCGGCTACGGCTACGACCCGTCGCTGTCGGAAGGCTCGGTCAAGCCGCCGGTGTTCCTGACCTCGACCTTCGTGTTCGGCTCGGCCGAGGAGGGGCGCGACTTCTTCGACGTGGTCGCCGGGCGCAAGCCGGTGCCGGACGGCGGGGCAGGGCTGGTGTATTCCCGGTTCAACCACCCGAACAGCGAGATCGTCGAGGACCGCCTGGCGATCTACGAGGCGGCCGACGCGGCGCTGGCGTTCAGCTCCGGCATGGCCGCGATTACCACCGCGATCCTGGCCACCGCGCGGCCCGGCGACGTGGTCCTGCACAGCCAGCCGCTCTACGGCGGCACCGAGACCCTGCTGGCCCGCACCCTGGCCAACCTCGGCATCACCGCGCACGGCTTTCCGGACGGCGGCGACGCGGAGGCCATCCACGCCGCCGCCCTCGCCGCCGGCCGGCTCGGCCGGCTCAGCCTGGTCATGATCGAGACGCCGTCGAACCCGCTGAACACGCTGGTGGACATCGCCGCGGTGCGGGCGGCGTCGGACCGGGTGGGCGAGGCGACCGGGCTGCGTCCGCTGGTGCTGTGCGACAACACCATGCTGAGCCCGGTGTTCCAGCAGCCGCTGCGCCACGGCGCCGACCTGGTGGTGGCGTCGCTGACCAAGTACATCGGCGGCCACAGCGACCTGATCGGCGGCATGGTGGCCGGCGCCCAGGCGCTGCTGCGGCCGATCCGCCTGCTGCGCAGCGCGATCGGCACCCAGCTCGACCCGCATTCCTGCTGGATGGTCGGCCGGTCGCTGGAAACCCTGGCGATCCGCGTGCACGCCTCCGCCAGCCACTGCGACGCCGTGATCCGCGCCATGGACGTGCACCCGAAGGTGGTCGCGGTGCACGCCCTGGGCACGGAGCGCGGGTCCGAGACGGTGCGCCGGATCTACGCCGCGCAGTGCACCGGCCCTGGCTCGACCTTCGGCATCGAGATCGCCGGCGGGCAGGCGGACGCGTTCCGGGTGCTGAACCGGCTCAAGCTGTTCAAGCTGGCGGTCAGCCTGGGCGGCACCGAGTCGCTCGCCTGTCATCCCGCCTCGACCACCCATTCCGGCGTGCCGGCCGAGCTGCGCGCCCGCATCGGCGTCACCGACGGGCTGATCCGCCTCAGCATCGGGCTCGAGAACGCGGACGACCTGGTGGCCGACCTGACCCAGGCGCTGTCGGTGCTGGACTGAGCCGGTTCTAGCCGGCTTGTGCCTGCTCGAGCAGTCCGGCTGCCTTCAGGAGGATGCCGGAACAGGCTGCAGCCGCGGCGAGGTCGCCCGGGTCAACGGTTGGCAGCTTGCCAAGGTGGCTTGAGACGGCGGTAGGCGGCAGGGCGCCGACGATGCACGGCAGGAGGGCGACCAGGAACACCCGCTCGAACCGGGCAGGACGCGGCGTTCCGCCGACGTCAGCGCAGCCGGCGAGCACGACCAGCGACGTGACCGCACCGTCGGGATGTCGGGGGAACGGGACAAGCCCGCGGCCGAGCCTGGGACACGGCGTACACGGAAGCGTCGCGACGATGGCGAGGCTTTGCGCCCCCTGCCTCATGTCCGGGGTCGGATCGTGCGATGCGACGCGAAAACGGGATGCGCGACTGCCGCAGCGGCGGATGCGGGCAAGGCGCTCCCATACATGGGCCATGCCAGGGCCTCGGTCCCGCGGGTCGGGGGCGAAGCCGATCGATAAGGGTAGGGCGTCTTGGCTGCTTCAGCCCGGCAGGCCTTCCGCCCTCAGGATCTCCGGGATCGCCGACTTCATCTGGAAGAAGCCGCGGCTGGCGTACGGCCAGCTCAGGGTGTCCCAGCTGCGGCGCAGGCGCAGGCAGGGCGGCAGCGCCGAGGCGGACGGGCCGACCGGCGCCCAGGCCGACAGCACCGGAAGGTCCTCCGCCCAGCCCTCCGTCGCCGGACCGGCGGGACAGCCGAAATGCGCCTCGGCCCGTGCCAGCGCGTCCGCCATCGCCTCCTGGTTGGCGGCCACCACGCGCGCCGAGGCGCCCTCCGGATGGGCGAGCAGCCCGTCGACCCGGCGCACCCGCGCCTGGCCCAGCTCCAGGGTTTCCGGGTTCAGGTCGTCCACGTGCAGCAGCAGCGCCACGTCGCCCTGCGGCGGCGCGTCCGGCGGCGGCAGCGGCTGCAGGGCCACGGTCGTCTCCTCCTGCAGCGCCGTCGGGTTCTCCACCAGCCCGGCCGGGTCGTAGCGGCCGTCGGTGTAGCGCCGGATGTTCTCGGCACGCGCCGCGTACGCCTTGCCGCGCGTGTGCAGCCCGGCCACCCAGCGCCACGACAAGGTGTTGCTGGCCGGATCGCCGTCGATCAGCCGACGCATGAACAGGTCGGCGCCCAGTGCCCAAGGCAGCCGCAGGGTGAAGATCCAGATCGAGGCGAACCACATGCGGGCGTGGTTGTGCAGCCAGCCGGTTTCGGCGAGCTCGCGGGCCCAGTCGTCGAACCCGTCGATGCCGGTGCGTCCCGCCGCCGCGTCCTCGACCGCGCGGCGCAGCCCGGAGCTGGTCGCCATCCGTGCCCGGCCCTCCGCGACCAGGCGTCCGTAGTCGGTCCACAGCGCCGGCCGCGTTTCCAGGTGTCCCTTGAAGTAGCTGCGCCAGAACACCTCGTGCACGAACCGCTCGGCCGCATCGGGCCCGTGCGCGTCGAGCGCCGTCCCCGCCACCTCGCGCTCCAGCAGCAGCCGGCGGCGCAGGTAGGGCGACAGCGCCGAGGTGGTCGCCGCCTCGTCCGGACCACGATCGGTGTTGCGGCCGGCGGCATAGGCACTGCCCATGCTGGCGGCGAACTCGGAAAGACGGGCGAGCCCGTCGGCGCGGGTCAGGGGGAAGCTGCGATCCATCGGGTTCATATGGTGTGCCGCCAGGCGACCGGCGCCCGTCATCGACTGCGTGCCGGTCCGGACGCGGCCGCTGCCGGCGCCGCGGCGGGCAGGCAGCGGAACGTGGCGTCGAAGGCGGTGGGGTAGTACGGCGTGAACGGGTCGCCGTCCGGACGAAGGTCCAGGATCTCCGCCACGGTGCCCTGTCGCCGGCAGAACCCGTCCGCCTCGGTCAGCACCGCCCGGTGCGCCTCGAAGCCGCCGCCCAGCACCGGCGCCCGCTGCTCCGCCGCCACGTAGAGGTTCGGGCCCACCGGCACGATCCCGGTGCCGAGGCTGCATCCCGCCGCCGAGGCGAGGATCAGCACCGGGATCCAGGGAAGGCGCATCCTTCGATCTCCCGCCGACCAGGTGCCGCGCATGCTGCCGTCGCCCGCGGTCATCGCGCGCCGGGCGACGGCAGGTGGGCGGTGAGCCACGTGTCGATCAGGTCGATCACCCGGTCCTCGATCCCGCCGTAGCCGTGCGGACTGCGCGATCCGCAGGGCCGGTCGGACCGCCCGCCGCCGCCGACCCTCGCCACGTCGACCCGTGGCGCTGCGGCGAAGGCGGCCGCGACCTGTCCTGCCGCTTGCGGCGGGGCGACGTCGCAGGTGTCGTCCCGGTTGGCGACGATCAGGGTCGGCACGCGGACCGCGTCGGGATGGGCGTCGAACACGGTTTCCGCGCTCAGGCGGCCGCCCTTCGACACCGTTTCCGTCAGCACCAGCGCGGCGAGACCGGTCGGACCGGCCTCCGGCGCGCTCGACGCCGCGCCGTTGGTGGCGGCGATGGTGCCCTGGCTGGTTCCGAGAAGCACCACCGGGACGGGCGCCAGCCGTCGGGCATGTTCCGCCATCCGCTCGACCACGGCGCCGTAGGACGGCGTGGACCGCGAACCGCGCAGGTCGGCCCCGCCGGCTGCGTCTGGGATCAGCACGGCATAGCCCCGCGCGGTCCAGGACGAGCGGGTGCGGACGACGAAGTTGTCGCCGTGCGCGAGCGAGCCGTCGGGCCGGATGCCGATCCTGCCGGTGCCGCCCGGCAGCATCACCAGCGTCGCGCGGGGGCCGGCCGGCGACAGGTACAGCATCCGCCCGGTCCCGCCGTCCGCCGCGCCGGGATCGACCACCCGTGCGGTGACCGGCACGGCCGGCGGCGGACCGGCATCGGCCGGTCGC
>CAXUEL010000020.1:0-4719 GCA_964249915.1 uncultured Acetobacteraceae bacterium
GGTGGACGGTGCGCGCGCCCGCCACCCGCACGATCGTGCGGGTGGGGTCGATGGCGATCCTCGCACTCGCGGTCGGCGCCTTCGCGCTCGCGGCACCCGGCTTCGCGACCGCCGTCAACCTGGCCAACGTGGTCGAGCAGTCCACGGTGCTGGCGCTGCTCGCCTTCGGCATGACGATCGTGATCATCGCCGGCGGTCCGGACGTGGTGCGCGGCGGCATCGACCTGTCGCTGGCCGCCAACCTCGGCCTGTGCGACGCCGTCTACGCGTCGGTCTCGAACGCCGGGCACGGCGACCTCCTCGCCGCCGGCCTGGCGCTCGGCACCGGCGGCCTGGTCGGGCTGGTCAACGCCGCCGCGGTGACCGGCTTCGGCGTGCTGCCGCTGCTCGCCACGCTGGCCACCATGAACGTGTGCGCCGGGCTCGAGCTGGTGGTCACGCAGAACACCGTGCTCACCACCACCTCGCCGCTGCTCGGCTTCGTTTCCGGCGCCGGGGCGCTCGGCCTGTCGGCTACCGACTGGATCCTGGTGGCGACGACCGCCGTGCTGCTGTTCGTCATGCACGCGACCCCGGTCGGGCTCCGCCTGCGCGCCGTCGGCGGCCACGAGCGCGCCGCCCGCGCCGCCGGCCTGCCGGTCCGCGCCCTCGGCGCCGGCGCCTACGTGGTGGCCGGCCTGCTGGTCGGGATTGCCGCGATCGTGCAGGCGGCGCGCCTGTCCGGCAGCTCTCCCGGCTCCGGCGACATCCTGCTCTCGGTGGTGCTGACCAGCCTGCTCGGCGTGGTGTTCTCGCGCCGCCTGCAGCCCACGATCGGCGGCACGCTGGCCGCGGTGCTGTTCATCGGCTGCCTGGTCAACGGCTTCCAGCTCGTGAACGTGTCGAGCTACTGGGTGAACGGCATCGAGGGCGCGTTGATCCTGTCGGTGGTGGCGCTGCGCTCGGCGGCGCAGCGGTCGGGGCGTAGGGCGGAGGCGGCCTGATGTCCGCCGCCACCTCGCCCGTCCCCGCCCGGCGCGACCTCGCCCATGCCGTGCGCATCGTGCTGCCGGTCGTCATGCTGGCGCTGGTCGCGGCGTTCGCGGCCGCGTCGCCGACCTTCCGCACCGCCGGCAACCTCGTCCACATCCTGGTCAACGACGTCACCCTGCCCGCCGTCGCCGCACTCGGCATGACGCTGGTGGTGTCCACCGGCGGCATCGACCTGTCGGTCGGCACCGCGGCGGACCTGGCGTCGCTGGTCTGCGCCACCACCGTCGCCGCCGGAGGCGGCGTGCTGCCGGCCCTGCTCGGCGGCCTCGCCGCGGCGCTGGGCGTCGGCCTGCTGAACGCCGTGCTGGTCGCGGGCCTGGGCATCGCGCCGTTCCTGGCCACGCTGGGCGTGCTGTTCATCGGCGAAAGCGTGCAGCAGCTCGCCACCGACGGCGGCGCCCCGATCTACATCGTGTCCGACTTCCCGCGCCTGCTCGACCGTCTGGCGCACGGCGCGGTGCTGTCGGTCCCGGTGCCGCTGCTCCTGCTGGGCGCCGCCTCCCTGCTCACCCGGGTGCTGCTCGCCCGCACCGCGTACGGCCGCCGCGCCCGCGCGATCGGCGTCGGACCGATGGTGGCGCGCTATTCCGGCGTGCCGGTGCGACGCGTGCTGTTCGCCACCTACGTGCTGTCGTCGCTGCTGTGCGGCATCGCCGGCCTGCTGCTGCTCGGCACCGTCCGCTCCTACGTGCCGCTGTCCGGCAACGCGTTCCTGCTCGACGCCATCGGCGCGGTGTTCCTCGGCACCACCATCAGTCCCGACACGCGGCCGAACGTCGGCGGCACCCTGCTCGGCGTGCTGCTGTTCGGCGTGCTGCGCAACGGGCTGCTGCTGATCGGCTGGAACTTCTACTGGCAGCAGGTGGCGATCGGCCTGCTCGTGCTCCTGGTGCTGTCGGCCAGCTTCGGCGCCCGCCGCGCGGAGCGCGCTCGATGACCTCCAACACGGGAAACGCTTCCATGACCTTCCGACCGTTGCGCTCCGTCCTGCTCGCCGCCGCGGCGAGCGCCTGCTGGACCGTCGCCGCGACCACGGTCGCGCGCGCCGACGCCCCCAGCCTCGCCGGCAAGCGCGTCGGCATCACCGTGGTCGGCACCGAGCACTACTGGGACCTCAAGGCCTACCAGGGCCAGATCGACGAGGTGAAGCGGCTGGGCGGCACGCCGATCGCGCTCGACGCCGGGCGAAACGACAGCCGGCAGATCGGCCAGATCCAGACCCTGATCGCGCAGAAGCCGGACGTGATCATCGAGCAGCTCGGCAACGGCCCGGTGCTGCAGCCCTGGCTGAAGAAGATACGCGCCGCCGGCATCCCGCTGTTCACGGTGGACACGGTGTCGCCGTCCAGCCTGAACGATACCACCTCCGACAACTACGGCATCGGCGAGAAGCTGGCGCTGCAGATGGCGAGCGACCTCGGCGGCCACGGCCGCATCGTCGTGTTCAACGGCTTCTACAGCGTGCCGGTCTGCGCCATCCGCTACGACGAGCTCAGGCTGGTGCTCAAGGCCTTTCCCGACATCACCATCATCGAGCCCGAGCTGCGCGACGTGATCCCGAACACGGTGCAGAACGCCTACGCGCAGGTCACCGACATGCTGGCCAAGTACCCCCACGACGGCGACGTGTCGGCGGTCTGGTCGGCCTGGGACGTGCCCCAGGTCGGCGCCACCCAGGCCGTCGCCGCGGCGCACCGCGGCGGCATACGCACCTACGGCGTCGACGGCAGCCCCGACGTGGTGAAGATGGTGGCCGATCCCGCCTCGCCGGCGGGCGCGGTGGTGGCGCAGCAGCCCTACCTGATCGGCCGCACCGCCGTCGACAACGCCGCCCGCTACCTCGCCGGCGACCGGAGCATCCCGGCCTACACCTTCATCCCCTCGGTGCTGGTGACCAAGGCGAACGCGTCGGACGCCGCCAAGGCGATCGGCCAGGGCGGCTAGAACGGTTCTGCGCGACGGAGGCGGCACGGAGGCTGCCGCGCATCCCACCGGTGGTGGATGACGTGGCCCTCGTTCTTGGAGCGGACTGTCCGGCTCCACCCGAAGCGGAGGATCGAAAATGGGGGTGATAGGGAAACGCATGCCCACCGCTGTGCGGTTCGATGCCTGTGCCCTGGCTGTTCGACGCCGGGTCATCTCACGGCATGAAGCGTTCCACCGCTACCTGCGGCGGCGTCCATATCTCGCCGGCATGGCTTCCGCGTTCGATCATCCGGAGGAGCCAGCCCTTTTGCCGCCTGGCGCATCGGCCGCAGGTTGCGGACCCCTGTTCAGGGTTTCAGCAGGTTGAAGCGCTTCATCCAGCCGTTCCCGGACCCCGGTGGGAACGCGACGACCTGGCCCCAGGCATGGCTAGGTGGTGGCTCATCGGCCAGGTCCCGGCAGGGCGCAGTCTCGGACGATCAGCGCTCCGACAGCAGGCTCGCCAACTGCACCCTGAACGCCACGACCTCCTGCGCCGTCCGCGCCCGTGGCCGCTCCAGGCCCGGCGTCAGGTCGGCGACGACGAGCCCCGGCCGCCCGCGCAGCACCAGGATCCGGTCGGCCAGCGCCACCGCCTCGTCCATGTCGTGCGTGATCAGCACGATCGTGGTGCCGTAGTGGCGATGCAGGTGCAGCAGGTGGTCCTGCATCTGCTCGCGGGTGAACGGGTCCAGCGCGCTGAACGGCTCGTCGAGCAGCAGCACCTCCGGCTCCGGGGCCAGGCCGCGGGCGAGGGCGACGCGCTGCGCCATGCCGCCGGACAGCTGCTTGGGCAACAGGTCGCCGGCCTCCGGCAGCCCGATGCGCCGGAGCGCCGCGGCGACCGCCGCCTCGCGTGCCGGCGCGTCCAGCCGGGACAGCCCGAAGCCGACGTTGCGGGCCACCGTCAGCCACGGCATCAGCCGCGGTTCCTGGAACACGTAGCCGACTCGGTCCGGACCCGGCCTGCCCGTGCCGACGCGGATCGTGCCGGCATCCGGCCGTTCCAGCCCGCCCAGGCAGCGCAGCAGCGTCGTCTTGCCGCAGCCGCTGCGGCCGATGATCACGGTGATGCTGCCGGCCGCGAGATGCAGGTCGATCGGCCCGAGCACGGGCGTCGCCGCATAGGACCTGCGCAGCCCCTCGACATGCACCGCATGCGCCATCTCAGCGTCGCGCCGTGTCCTGCCAGGCGACCAGCCGGCCGCCCACCGACGCCAGCAGGAGGTCGCTCAGCTTGCCGCACACCCCGAACAGCAGGATCGCCACCAGCACCCGTTCCGGCCGGCCGGTCTGCTCGCCGTCGTCGAGCACGAAGCCGAGCCCGCTGGAGGCGCCGAGCAGTTCCGCCGCCGAGACGAACATCCAGCCCAGCCCCAGGCCGCTGCGCAGGCCGGTGACGTAGGCGGGCAGGGCGGCCGGCAGCTGGATGCGCAGGAGGCAGCGCAGCCGGGAGAAGCCGTGCACCGTGCCGACCTCGATCAGCTTGCGGTCCACGCCGACGATGCCGCTCATCAGGTTGAGGTACACCGGAAAGAACACCCCCACCGCGATCAGGGTGATCTTCGACCCCTCGAAGATGCCCAGCCACAGGATGAACAACGGCACCCAGGCCAGCGACGGCACGCTGCGCAGCGCCTGGATCAGCGGGTCCAGCAGCTCCCGGCCCAGGCGGGAGCCGCCGCTCAGCGCGCCGAGCAGCGTGCCGGCGGCGGCGCCCCC
>CAXUEL010000020.1:4729-28378 GCA_964249915.1 uncultured Acetobacteraceae bacterium
GGCCCACCCGCCCCGCCCCCGGGGGGCCCCGCCGCCGGGGCGCGCGGAGCGGGGCCGCGGCGGCGGCGCCGATCACGAAGCCGGTCGCCAGCCGGCCGGCCGTCGCGGCGACGGCCTGCACCATCTCCCCGGTCGCCGCCATGTCCAGCAGCGTCCTGACCACCTGGGCCGGCGGCGGCAGCACGGACGCGGTCACCAGCCCGCAAGCGGTCACGACCTCCCAGACGCCGAGCAGGCACAACGGGACCACCAGGCTCACGACGGGACCAGGAACGCGGACCGCCACGTCAGGGGATGCCGAGCGCCGTCGTGAACGAGGTGTTGACCAGGGTCGCCGCCGCCCTGTCGATGTCGGCCCCGGCGGTGATCTTGCCGCTCGTCTTCAGGATCGGCGCCGCCGCACGGATGCCGGCCAGCTGCGCCGGCCCGACGGCCTCGCCGGCGAAGTCGATCCGGCTGAGCTGGAGCCTCGCGATGTCCGGGCTCAACCCGGAAGCCTTGGCCAGGATCTGCGCCATCGCATCGGGATTGGCGATCGCCCAGCTCCGCGCCTGCGCATAGGCCTGCAGCACCTGCCTGACCACCTTGGGGTGTGCCGCCTCGAAATCCTCCCGGACCAGCAGCGTGCCCGGCGAGATCAGCGCCTTGTTCCGGTACAGCAGCACGTCGTGGTTCTGCAGCTGCGCTTCCGCCATGAACGGGTCGAGCCCGGCCCAGGCGTCGACCTGCCCGGCATCGAGCGCTTGCCGACCGAGCGGGTGCTGCAGCGGCACCAGGGTGACGTCGCCGGCGCCGAGGCCGACGGTCGCCAGCGCGCGCAGCAGGAAGATGTTGGGATCGGTGCCCGGCGTGACGGCGATGCGCCTGCCCTTCAGGTCGGACAGGCTGGCGATCCCCGAGCCCGGCCGGACCACCAGCGCCGTCCACTCCGACGTGGCCGTGACCGCGATCACCTGGACCGGCGTCCCGTTGGTGCGGCCGAGCAGCGCCGCGGACCCGGCGGTCTGGCCGAACTGGATCGAGTTGCCGCGCAGGAACTCCAGCGCCTTGTTGCTGCCCTGGCTCAGCACCCAGTCGAGCGTCACGTCGCGACCGACGGCCTCCTGCAGGAACCCCTTCTCCTTCAGGACCAAGCTCAAGGGGTCGTAGTACGCATAGGAAACGCCCAGCCTGCCGATCGGCCCGGCGGACGCCGGGCCGATGGCACCCAGCCCGAGCGCTGCGACGGCGGCGGCAATCCTGAGGGCTGCGTTCATGGGAAGCGTCCTTGCTCCGGATATGGCCTGATGGCGAGGGGGCGCGCGGCCGGAGCGCGAACGCGGCTGCCGGCAGAAGCGTGGGACGTGCCGGACGTCGGGGGAGGGGTCGGCCCGGCATCGCCACCGGCCCGACGCGCTCAATTCGTCGGCATGAACGCGTCGCAGCAGGCGGTCGCACGCAGGAACCGGTCATGGCGACGGCAATAACCGTCGCCAGCCCGCGTCGCCGCGAGCGCCGAGCCCAGCGCCGCCAGCCCGGCCAGTTCGGCCTCGATCCCTGCGGGATCGGCCTCGAACTCGCGGCACCTGCCGCAGGCGCGCGGCGCCGTCATCGGCCAAGCCCCGCCCAGGTGCCCCCGAACACCAGCGAGGACAGCACCAGACCGAGCACGAGGTTGACCGCCACTCCCACGGTGAAGGCGGCGAACGGCCGCCCGCCGATCCCGGCCAGGTCCCGCATCCGGGTGGTGAGCCCGATCGCCAGGAAGCCGAACGCGAACGCCTCGGTGCGGAAGTTCTTGAGCGGCGCCACCAGATGCGGCGTCGCGTCGTGGATGAAGGCGGCGTGGCCGATCCGGACCGAAAGCAGCGTCAGCAGCACGGAAGCGGCGAGGAAGCCGAGGACGAACTTCGGGAACCGGCGCCAGATCTCGCCCGGCCCGGCCCGGTTGGCGATGCCGATGTCGTCCCAGCGCGCCGCCGCGACGGTCGAGAGCACCAGCGCCCAGATGCCGATCCACACATCGCGGCCGACTACCTTCATGAGGGTGAACGAGGCCACCGCCCGCTCTGCCTCGCCCGGCGGCGCGCCCGGCAGATGCGCGGCCAGGGCGCCATAGGACTGGGCGGCGGCGAGGCCGGCGGCGTCGGCGAACTCCGAGGTGCCGATCCAGGCGCCCCCGACCCCGGCCGGCATGTGCAGCGCCACCGCCGCGAAGGGCAGGGCGAAGATCATCACGATCGCCCACAGGATGACGATCGAGATCACCACGCCGGTGTCCTGCCTGCGGCCGCCGACCGCGGCGGCGACCGCGATCGCCGCCGACACGCCGCACACCGCGCCCCCCACCCCGAGGGTCGCGGCGAAGCGCGGCTCGATCCCGAGCGCCCGGCCGGTGCCGAAGATCACCGCGAACGTCACCACCGACACGATCGAGGCCTGGAGCAGCGCGACCGGACCCGCCCAGACCAGCAGCGAGAGCGGCAGCGTGGCACCCAGCAGCACGACGCCGAGCTTGATGAAGAACTCGACCCGGAAGGCGGCGTCGGCGGTTCGCGGCAGCAGCCCGGTGTTGGCGACCACCAGGCCGAGCGCCAATGCCAGCAGCGGCGGCTCGAGGTTGTAGGTGACCGCCTCCGTCCACTGGCCGACCGCGAGGATGCCGATCGAGACGAGGTAGAGCAGCGCGAAGGCCGGCACCACCCGCCCGGGCCGGTGGCCGAGGGCGACCAGGGACCCCGTGACCAGGGCAAGCCAGAGCAGGAACTGCGCGGCGTAGCGCGGCCACGCGGTCGCGAAGTGCCGTGCGAGCTCGCCTCCGGCATGCCATCTCGGCGGGATCACCGCGATCCAGGCCGGCACGCCGGAGCCACCGGCGAAGAGCAGCATCCCGACGAGTACGAGGACGAGGCCGGCTGCCAATGCCCAGGCATCGTCCGTCCGCCAGAACCGACCCGATTGGTGCGGGCGCCTTGCCGTCGCTGCGATCTCCATGGACCACCCCTGTTGTCCCGCAACCATGCCACGTATCCGTGATAAAGCAACCAAGGGCGACAGTTTGCCGAAACAGCGATGGAAAATAGTGATTAAGCGTCGCGTTCTTCCGAGACCGTCGACGACAAGCTGGGTGCGACGTCCGCACCACCGCCAGCGCCTGCCACCTTTTTCAGCCTGGGATGCGACGAACGATCGTCGGCACGTCGTTGCCCATCAGCCGATGCGGGAGGATGCCGTCACGGCGGGATGCTCGTGGAGCCCCTGAGGAAGACGACCTCTTCGTCCGCCCCGACGGCGGCCGGCGACGCCCCTGGCCGGCTCCAGGCCGGACAGGCCCGGCATCCGGACCGGCCGCAGACACGGCCGCCGACGTCAGGACATCCTGGACCGCCATCACGCCGATGCGCCCGTCACCCCACCCGCGACCTCACCTTGAACAACTCGGCGGTCCAGGCGCTGGTCAGCACCGGCAGACCCGGCGGACCACGATGCGCGACGGCGGCCTTTGCCTCCATTGCTTCCAGGGCACCCACCTGACTGCCGGAGCCGGGACGCAGGTCCGTCGCGCCTGTTCCAACTCACCGCCACGACACAGCAGGCGACACGGACCTCACCGCCTCCGCTAGGAGGCGGCACCCATGCTGCCCATGCCGTGCATCGTGTCCGACCCGGTGCTGATGGTCGCGAGCTTGATCGCCCGGTCCGCCTCCATGCTGAGGCGGACCTCGCCTCCTTCGACGGACGCCACCGCGCTGACCGGCAGGTAATGGTGGTGCTGGCCGGAGCCGTCCGGATCGTCCTTCTTGGTCAGCTTGATCCGGTCCTCTTCCACCTTGTCCACGGTGCCGACGTGGCCGCCGTCGCTGCCGACAACCGGCATGTGTTCGGCGATCTGCGAAGCCAGGGCGCTGCCGCTCATGCTGCATCTCCATCAATGACGCGCGACGTCGCGCGAGCATCCTGGAACGGCTGAAGCGACGGCCGGATCACCGCCACACGAAGGCGTCATGCCGGGCGGCCACCTTCTCCGCTAACGAGCAGCTCCGCCAGCCCCTGCTCGAGCCGCAGCCGCGCCCGCACTCCGAGCGCTGCCACGGCCGCCTCGTTGCCGCCGCAGGAATGTCGGATGTCGCCGACGCGTGCCGGACCCCGCAGCACGCGCAGCGGAACGCCGTGCAGGCCGGCTAGGATCTCCGCCAGCGATCGCACCGACACCGCCCGGCCGGTGCACACGTTGAAGCGGGCCGCCATGTTGCCGGGCGCCTGCACCGGGTCGCCGAGCCGCTCCATGCCCGCCAGCAGGTGCGCCACCACGTCGCCCACATGCACGAAGTCCCGTGTCTGCGCGCCGTCCCCGTGCAGAACGACCTCCTCGCCGCGGCCGATCCGGTCGGCGAAGATCGAGATCACCCCGCTGTACGGCGAGCCCGGGTCCTGGCGCGAACCGTACACGTTGAAGAAGCGCAGGCCCAGCGTCGGCACGCCGTGCACCAGGCCGGCCACCCGCGCATGCAGCTCGCTGCCGAGCTTGTCGGCGCCATACGCGGTCAGCGGCGCCGGCATCCGGTCCTCGCGCGCCACCGCCTGGCCGGTGTCGCCATAGACCGCGGCGGACGAGGCATACACCACCGGCATCCGCCCTCCGGCCCGCGCCGCGTCGAGCACCGCCACCGTGCCGCCCTGGTTGACCCGGTGCGTGCCCGGCCAGTCCTGGTTGCCGCGCTCCACCGAGGCGATGGCGGCGAGGTGGAACACGCCGTCGACCCCCTCCGCCGCCGCACGAACGGCGAGCGGATCGGCCACGTCCCCGAGGATGAGCGACACCCGCGGGTCGAGGTTGCCACGCTTGCCGGTCGACAGGTCGTCGAGTGCCGCCACCGCGTGGCCGTCGCGCAGCAGCGCGTCGCACAGGTGCGAGCCGATGAAGCCGGCCCCCCCGGTGACCAGGTAGCGCCTCGGCCCGTTCAAGACCGCCTCCTCATGATCCACCGGCGCAGCGCGCCGCCCGCGACCCGGCGCACCGCCGCCCGGTTGCCCGGCCGCGCTCGACCGTACGGGCCGTCGGCGCCGTGCCCGGCGGCTGCACCTTTGCCGTCTCGCCATGGGCGGTCCCGTGCCGGGATGGCGTGACCGCGCTCCGCCACCCGGTGCCGCGCCGCTTCCATCGCGGAGCGGGCTGCAGGACCGGGCGGCTGCTCGCCCGCCTTCCGGCGTGCCGCACGCACCGCCCCGTGTCCGGCCAAACGGCCCGGCATCGCGGCCATGCCCGCCGCCGGCACGATCGTCGCATCCCAACCGGGCCCGGCCTGCCGGCCCCGCTCATCCGTACGCCGGCGTCCTTGGCCATCGGGTCCGGCACGCCGCGCTTGAACCCGCCCACAGCCGGATGCGAGCCGGTCACGACGCCGGCCCGCGACCGCGCCGCGCCGGCACCACCGGCCTCGAGCCAGCCTGCGGGACGCATGCCTTCAGGATGGTTGCGCCGACGACCGGGACCGGTCAGCCATCGACGTCGACCTCGTCCAGCACCTCCGCCTCCTCGTCCTGCAGCACCGCCTGCTTGTCCAGCGTCAGCCCGAACCGCGCCGCCACGTCCGGGGCGTAGCGGAGCAGGTCCGGACGGAGCCGGAGCAGGGCGATGTCCTTGACCTTGCTTTCCAGCATCACGTCGAACGTGAGCCCTTCCATCGCCCGCATGAAGCCGATGAACTCGAACGGGCTGCAGAAGTCGGCATGGCCGGTCCAGACCGGCGCCACCATGGCCGTCTTGAGCTTGCCGGTCTTGCGGTCGCGGCGCTTCAGCTCGCGCATGCCGTTGTTCGGCGTCGAGAAGTGCAGCTTCGGCCGCTGGTCCGCCGGCCAGGTGGCGAGGATCGCCTCCACCGTCGGCCTGAGCGGGAGCCCCTCCGGGTTGAGGCACCAGAAATGCTGGTGGTCGAAGATCAGCCGCACCCCGGTCTGCTCGTGCACCCACAGCACGTCGGCGGCCGAGAAGCGGATGTCGTCATGCTCCAGCACCAGACGCCGCCGCACCGGCTCCGGCAGGGTCGGCCAGGTGCGGGCCCAGCGCTCCCGGCTCGTCACGGTGTCGCCATAGGCGCCGCCGACATGGATCACCATCACCGCTTCCGGCCCCAGCTCCATCCGGTCGAGCATCTCGGCCTGGCTCGCTAGGTCCCAGGCGCTCTTGCGCACCAGCTCCGGGTCCGGGCTGTTCAGCACCACGAACTGCGACGGGTGGAACGACAACCGTATCCCCAGCCGCCGCGCCTTGGCGCCGAACGCCCGCAGCTCGGCGGCGCTGTCGGCCACCATGCCGTGGAACTGCGGCAGGTCCGGATGGGTGGCATACGGCGCGATGTCCGAGGACATCCGGTACATGCGCATGTCGTGCCGGTCGAGGTGGTCCAGGATCGCGTCCAGGTACTCGAGGCTGACGCGCAGGTGCGGCCCGCTCTGCCAGCGGCGCGCGTCGTTGCTCTTGAGGTCGGGGCGCGCCATCACCTTGACCGGGAAGCCGAGCCTGAGGTCGGTCACCGCCCCGCCTCCTCGGCCACCGCCATGTCGCTGCCGAAGCCGAGCCCTGCCACGAACCGGTTCCAGACCGGGTTGCGCAACGCGCCGCCGGTCGCCTGCGCATGGCCGTTGCCGTAGTTCCCGTCCGCCCCCTCCGGCGCACGCTCCCGCAGGAACGCGACCAGGTCCTGCCCGGTCGCCGAGCGCACCGCGAAGTGCACCCAGCCCGGCCGGAACCCGGTGTTCGCCGCCATCACGATGTTGCCCTTCAGCCGGGTGCGCCAGGACTGCGCCACCAGGGGATGGATCTGGCACGGCGAGTCGAGCCGGATCAGCGCCACCGGCGGCCTGACCCGGGGGGCCACACGGCGCGCCGCTTCCAGCTCTGTCTTCACCTCCTCGCGGGCCGCCTGCAGCGACGCGGTTTCGGGATGCTCGCCGGAGATCACGGCTTTCGGGCTGTCGGCCTTCATCAGCAGCGCCAGCGACGGCGCCGCGTCGCCCAGCCCGGCGCGCCTGGGCGCGTTCAACAGCGACACCGCTTCCCGCAGCGCCGTCGATCCATACCGCTTCCGGGCATCCGCCAGCTCCGTGAAGGGCGCCTTGTCGCCGAGGTCGCCGATCAGCCCGATCGCCGCCAGCCACAGCAGGTCGTCCGCCGGCCCGAGCCCCTGCGCGCACCACCAGGACAGCAGGCTCGTGGTCGGCACCGGCTCGGCGCCGTACCCGGTGACCACCGTGGCGCCGTCGGCACCGCCGGTCGGCACGTGGTGGTCGATCACCACCGTGGGCGTCCCGTCCAGCAGCGGCCCCGGCGCCAGCCCCAGGTCGGCCACCACCAGCCCCGGCGGCCGGCGCCGGCGCAGCTCGGCTCCCATCTCCGCCGACCAGGCCGACTCGCCGCGCCCGACCACCCGGATCTCGGGATCGCGCCCGGACCGGGCCAGCGCCCGGGCCAGGATCACGCCGGAGGACAGCCCGTCCGCATCGTTGTGGGTGAGGATGAGAGGGGTCCGGCCGAAGCCTGCCACCGCCTTCGAGAAGGTCTGCCCGATCGACGTGATGTCCATGCGCGCTACAACTCGGAGCCGCCGGGACCGTTGCCTGCTCGCATGCCTCGTGCGCCCATGCCTCGTGCGCCCTGGCGCGGCCGCTTGCCGGTGCCCGCGGAAACGGGGAGCCCGCCGATGCCCGACCTGCCCGATGCCCGATCTGCCAATGCCCGATCTGCCGATGCCCGATCTGCCGATGCCCGATCTGCCGATGTCTGACCTGTTCCGCCGCCGCACCCCGACCCAGGCGGCCGACATGCCCGGAGCGGCGTGCTGTCACGGCAAGCTTCCGGCGCTGGGCGACTTCGTCACGCGCGGCCTCGGCGGCGGCGCCCTGGAACGCTGGGACGGCTGGCTGCAGCAGCTGGTATCGGCGTCCCGCGCCGGCCTCGGGCCGGACTGGCAGGCCGCCTGGCTGCGCATGCCCGCCTGGCACTTCGCGCTGGCCGCCTCGGTGCTCGCGGGCGAGCCCTTCGCCGGGGTGCTGATCCCGAGCGTCGACAAGGTCGGCCGCTCCTACCCGTTCAGCGTGCTGTCGCCGGTCCGGCCAGGCGGCGTTCCGTCGGCCGACTGGCAGGCCGGGGCGGAAGCCCTGGCGCTCGATGCGCTCGAGGGACGCCTCGACGCGTCGCTGCTGCGGCAGCGGCTGGACCAAATCGGCTGCCCGTCCGACGAGGCCGTCCCGGCAGACCTGGTCCCGCCGGGCGGAAGCGTGTTCTGGTGGCATGCCGACGATGCAGGGCACCGCTCGACGCTCCGCACGCACGGCCTGCCCGGGCCGGACCATGCGCGGACGCTCGTGCTCGGCCATCCGGGCAGCCCCGACGGGGCGGGACCAGGCTGAACCGGAGCGCCCGGCCCGACACCGGGCTGGTCGGCACCGGAGGAACTGCTACTTGCCTCGGCTCGCCACGATTCCGGCCCGCCTCGCCGCCCGCCGCTGCGGCAGCATGCGCCGCAGCACCGGGTCGCGGTCGAGCAGGTGGTGCTTCAGCACGCCGAGCAGGTGCAGCGCTAGCAGCGCGTAGAGGCCATAGGCCAGCAGGCCGTGGATCCGGAACCAGGTCGCGTGCACCGCCTGCTTGGTGAGGGGGTCCAGCGCCATGATCGGCGCGATCCGCGGCCACGGCACCAGGCCGAACAAGCGCAGCGGGTGTGCGGCCGCGTCCTTGAAGGCGGAGTCGTGGATCCAGCCGGACAGCGGCAGCAGGAGGATCAGCGCGTAGAGCAGGAGGTGCGCCGCGTGCGCCAGGTGCCGCTCGCGTCGCGGCACGGTGGCGGGGAGCGGCGGCGGCGGGTGCGACAGGCGCCACAGCACCCGCAGCAGCACCAGCCCCAGCACGGTGATGCCGATCGACTTGTGGGTGTCGATGGCGGGCCGCACCATCGCGTCCGGCAGGGAGCCGATGCTCCACACCAGCACGAGGTTGCCGATCACCAGAAGGGCGACCAGCCAGTGCAGCGCCATCGCCGTGCCGGTGTAGCGCTCCGAACGTGTCATGCTAGATCGATCATCCCCGCCGCGAGAATCCGGCGGGTGCGAGAATGCCCGGCGTCCCGGCCGCTGCAAAGGCCGGCGACGCCGCCCGTTCGACCGAGGAGCCCGGATGACTGCCCAGCTGATCGGCGACGGGATAGCCGACGAGACCATCGCCGGGCTGCTCGCCCGCCGCCGTCGGGCGATCTCGCCGCGGTTCAGCCCGCCGCCGACGCCGCTCGCCAGCGTGCTGATCCACGGCGCGGTGCTGCTGCTGTGGCTGGCGCTGTTCTGGCGCGCGCTGGGCGGCGGCGGCGGGGTGTTCGCCTGGTCGGTCGGGCTGGCCTATGTCGGCTACGACACCCTGCTGCTGTGCTTCGTGTTCCGGCAGACCCTGGTGCTGACGCGGCCCCGCGCGTCGCGGCCGGCATCGTCCCCTGTGCCGCCCGGCACCGCGCCCACCGCCACCGTGATCATCGCCGCCCATGACGAGGTGGCGGTGCTGCCGGGAACGCTGGCCGCACTGGCGGCGCAGACCGACCCGGCGGAGGTGGTGCTGATCGCCGACGACGGCTCGACCGACGGCACCGCGGCGCTGCTCGCCGAGCGCTACGGCCTGCTGGCCGCCGAGCCGAACCGGATCGGCCCGCCCGGCCGCCTCGACCCGTCGCTGCGCTGGCTCCGGCTGCCACAGGGCGGCAAGGCGCTGGCGCTGAACGTCGCGGTGGCGCTGGCCGGGACCGAGCTGGTGATGACCATCGACGCCGACACGGTGGTCGAGCCGGACGCGCTGGCGGCGATGCGCCAGGCCTTCGCCGACGACCCGCGCCTGGTCGCTGCCACCGGCGTGCTGACCCCGTTCTGCGACGCCGGCCTGTCCGGCCGGATACTGGAATGGTTCCAGAGCTACGAGTACGTGCGCAACTTCCTGTCCCGCTACGCCTGGGCCCGGATGGACGGGCTGCTACTGCTGTCCGGCGCCTTCTCCTGCTACCGGCGCGACGCGCTGCTGGCGGTGGGCGGCTTCGATCCCGACTGCCTGGTCGAGGACTACGAGCTCACCCACAGGATGCGCGATCACGGGGTGCGCCAGAACCTCGGCTGGCGCACCGCGGTGATCGGCGCCGCGCAGGGCCGGACTGAGGTGCCGGGAACCGTGGGAGCGTTCCTGCGGCAGCGCCGCCGCTGGTTCGGCGGCTTCCTGCAGACCCAGTACTGGTACCGCCACATGGTCGGCAACCGCCGCTACGGCCGGCTCGGCACCGCCATGCTGCCGGTCAAGGCGATCGACACGCTGCAGCCGTTCTACGGCCTGACCGGCGCCGTGCTGCTGCTCCTGTTCCTGCTCACCGGGCGGTTCGGCGTCCTCCTGCCGGCCGGGATCGTGATCTTGGCCAAGATCGGCATCGACCTCGCCTTCCACCTGTGGACCCTGCGCGTCTACCGGCTGTGGCTCGGTCGCGAGCGGACCATGTCGCCGGTGCTGGCGGTGCTGGCCTCGTTCCTGGAGCCGTTCACCTTCCAGCTGCTGCGCCATGCCGGGGCGGCGCTGGGCTGGTGGTCGTTCCTCAGGCAGTCCCGGCGCTGGTAGCCGCGGCCGCCGGCCGGCCGCGCACCGTGACAAGGCCAGCCTGCGCGGCTAAGTCACGTCCCGGGCCGCCGGCCGGCGCGGTCGATGCGCGATCAAGGAGTGACCGGTTGCCTCCATCGTCCGTTCCCGGCGACCGGCGTTTCGCTGCGCAAGGCGTCGCCGGATGAGGATCGTCGTCGCCGGCACCCCGATGATCGGCCACCTCAACCCGCTGCTGTCGATCGGCAGGCTGCTGGTGGCGAACGGCCACGAGGTTCTCGGCCACAGCGCCGGCGCGCACCGCCACCGCTTCGAGGCCGCCGGCATGCGGCTGGAACCGTTCCCGCCCGCGATCGACCGCGACCTCAGCGACCTCGACCAGGCCTTCCCGGAGCTGAAGTCGCTCGACGCCGGTCCGGACAAGCTCGGCTTCCTGTTCCGGAACGCCTTCATCGCCCCGCTGGCAGCCCAGTACGCCTCGCTCGCCGCGCTGCTGCGACGCCACCCCGCCGACCTGGTGCTGAGCGACAACCTGTTCCTGGGCGCGTTGCCGTTCCTGCTCGGCCCCAGGGCCGAGCGGCCGGCGATCGTCTTCTGCGGCGTCACCCCGTTGTTCACCAGCCGCGACGACGGCGCGCCGAACGGCCCGGGGCTGGCGCCCTCCGCGGACGAGGACACCCTGCTCGACTACGAGCTGATCAAGGCGTTCGCCGACCACGACTTCTTCGACCCGATCCAGGGCGAGCTCGACCAGGCGCTGGCGGCGGTCGGACGCGGCCCGCTCGCCATGCCGATGAACGACGCCGGCGTGGCGTTGCCGGACCTGTACCTCCAGCCCACCGTGGCCGCCTTCGAGTATCCGCGGCGCGACGCGCCCGCGACGCTGCACTTCGTCGGCGCCCTGCCGCTGCCGACGATCGACATGCCGGTGCCCGGATGGGCCGATGACCTGGCGCAGGCGGCCAGGGTGGTCCTGGTCACGCAGGGCACGCTGGCCAACCACGACCTCGGCGAGGTGGTCGCCCCCACGCTGGCGGCGCTGGCGGACCGGGACGACATCCTGGTGCTGGTGACCACCGGAGGACGGCCGCTGGACGCCGTTCCCGGACCGATCCCGGCCAACGCGCGGCTGGCGCGGTTCCTGCCCTATGACTGGCTGATGCCGCGGCTCGACCTCGTGGTCACCAACGGCGGCTACGGCACGGTCAACCACGCGCTCAGCCGGGGCGTCCCGGTGGTCGTCGCCGGCGTCAACGAGGACAAGGCGGAGGTGGGCGCGCGCGTCGCCTGGAGCGGCGTGGGCATCGCCCTGCAGGCTGAGTCGCCGGAGCCGCCGGCGCTGCGCCGGGCCATCGACCGGGTGCTGGACCACGACAGCTATCGCGTCGCCGCCCGGGCGATGGCGGCCCGCTTCTCCGAGGCGGACAGCGAGCGTCGCGTGCTCCGGCTGCTCGAGGCCGCGCGTGCCGGGCACGTCGCCGCCGCGGGCCCGTCACCCACCATCGCCTAGGACCAGCCGGGCCCGCATCGTGCCGGCGGCAACCGACCCGGTTCGGCCGCCCGGCCATACGTTGCGACCATGTAAGAATATTGAAACAGGGCAAGCAAAACCAGCCGCCAGCTGCGTCTCAAAATAATTCTATGTTTACATACAGCGGTAAAAGATCAGTTAATTTTTCTGTCTTTTTGTCGAATTTCCTTGCTCGCCTTGTTGATGCGGCGCCGGAAGCACCATTATACTCCAAGCGTGGCCGATCATCAGGACGGCATGACACTCAGGAGGATCTCGTAATGGCTGCACGTTCGCGTCTCTTCACGGCCCAGCGCTCAGGCATCGCGATCGCAACGTTGTTGGTTGCATCGATGTCGGTCCATGATCATCGCGTCGCCGCGGCCCTGCAGCAGGGCGCGCCCGTCACCGGCAGCACGACGGTCGGCAGCCAGCCCGCGCATCTGTCGACGGTCGCCTACGGCGTCATCAGCCCCGGCATCGCCCATCATTATCCCTGATGGCCGGCGGGGACATGTGTTCCCTGCCGCCGACAACAGGCGGACGCACCGGTCGTTACGCCGGCGCCTGATCGTCCTTTCGGAAACCATCCCAATAAATGGACGCCCAGGCGCTTGCCGCGCCTGGGCTTTTCTGTTGTGCGGCGTGATGAATCGCGTAGTCTGTCGTCTCGTCTTCAGCATCCAGTTGTACATAGGGCGGTCTCAAGCCGACGGAACAGCTCCATGGCTTTCGGCTCCACCGCGTGGCATCTGTCGTTTCGGGCGCCGCTTGCGGCGGCCCTCGCGATCGCGGCCTTCTGGCACGTCCCGGACGCGCGGGCCGACCGGTCGACCTTCCGCACCTACGATGCCGACCAGGGACTCGCCAGCGTCGGCGGCGAGTGCATGCTCCAGGATCGCGCCGGCTACATGCTGGTCTGCACCGAGCACGGGGTGTTCGCCTATGACGGCAGGCGGTTCACCAACCTCGGCACGGACCAGGGCCTTCGACAGGGCGGCTTCGTCGAGGGCCTGACGCTTACCGCCACCGGACGGGTCGCGGTCGAGTTCGCCGACGAGGTGCTAGTGTCGGACCGTCCGTCGGACGCGTCGCATCCGCCCGGCGCGCTGTCGTTCCGCAAGGTGCAGCATCCCGGCATCTCCTTCTACGACGAGCGGCCGCATCGCCTGGCGCCCTGGCAGGACGGCCTCGTGTTCCTGGCCAACGGCGCCACGGTGGCGATCGCGGTTCCCGAGTCGGGGCCGCCGCGCGTCGAGGCGATGCGCTACGACCGCGAGCAGCAGGCGCTGCTCAGGAACGCGGCCGCGGTGTTCTCCGTGGGCGGTCACCTGTGGGAAACGTTCAACGACGGCCGGCTGTGCGCGGCCGATCCGGACGCGGTGAGGTGCTATGGCGCCGCGGACGGGCTGCGTGGCGGCCCCTGGCTGGACGTGGTCGCCGGCTCCGACGGCCAGATCCTCGCCAGGTCGGCCTCGTCGGTCGGAACCTTCGATCCCATGTCGGGCCGCTGGTCGGTGGTGGAGCTGCCGGACCAGGGTGGCCGCTACGGCAACCATTCCCTCAGCATCGGCCTGTTCAGGACGCCCGACGGCGGCTTCATGACGCAGGCGGATCACGGCCTCGCCATCCTGCGTCCGGACGGGTGGCAGCCCCTGAGCGTCGAGGATGGCGCCCCCGCCGGCGACATCGTCAGCGCCGTGACCGATGCGACCGGCCAGCTCTGGTTCCAGGTGCTCGGGCGCGGGCTGGTGCGCTGGGTCGGATACGGGCACTGGCAAAGCCTACAGAAGGCGGACGGGCTGTCGGATGGCATTCCCTGGCAGTCGGCCCGTCCTCCCGCCGGCGCGCTCTGGGTGTCCACCGACACCGGGGTGGACGAGGTGGTGCATCGCGGACCGTTCCTGCGCGTCGGCAGGGTGTTCCCGGGCCCGTCCTTCACGCTGATCGTCGGCCTGCACGGCGAGCTGTGGAGCTCTACCGGCCTGGGCGGCGCCAGGATCATCGATCCCGCGGACAACTCGGTGACCAGGGTCGACGTGCCGCCCATCGACGCCATGATGGCGGATCCGCACGGCTACGTCTGGATCGGCACCGAGGCCGGGCTGTTCAAGGTCGACGACCGTCCCGGCGTGCCGCTGCATGCCCGGATCGAGGGCTCGTCGCACGCCCCTGTTCCCGGTCTGGTCTACGACGGCGTCGACGGCGTGTTCTACCTGTCCGGCGGCCACCTGCGCCACTGCCATGGCGACGGCACCGACGTTCCCGTCACCGGCGAGTGGCCGTCCACCGCATTCGACCCGCTCGCCATCACCATCGACCACGAGGGCGGGCTGTGGACCGGGGGCGCTGGCGGGCTGTTCCGGTTCGCCCTGTCGAACGACCGGGTGTCGTCCTACGAGGCGATCCCGACCACCGACACGCGCACCAACACCATCGTCGCCGTGATGGTCGACCACCGCGGCTGGGTCTGGGCCGGCACCGCCCTCGGCGTGTCGGTGTTCGACGGACGGCGTTGGGTGTCGGTCGATGCCGATGGCGGCCTGCTGTCCGACGACGTGGACCAGAACGGCATGCGCGAGGATCCGGACGGATCGGTCTGGATCGCCACCACGGAGGGCTTCTCGCACCTGCTCGACCCGGCCTGGCTGTTCACCGACCGGCCGCTGGAGGTGGTGGTGAGCCAGGCCCGGCTCGGCGAGCAGCCCGTGACCGCGCGCACCATGCCCTTCACCCGGGACGCCCTGTCGATCCAGCTCGGCACGCCGAACTACGGCGCCGAGCGCTCTCTGCTGTTCCGCTACCACCTGTCGGGGGTGGACGACGGATGGGCGGAGTCCTCGTCGGGCGTGGTGCGCTATCCGTTCGTGCCGCCCGGCCGGCACGTGCTGACGGTGATCGGCTACGACGAGATGACCCACCAGGGCTCACCTCCGATCACCCTGACGGTCGACATGGACTTTCCCTGGTGGCGGCAATGGTGGTCGGAAACGCTGTGGGTCCTGCTCGCCGCGGCGGCCCTCTACGGCGGCCTGCGCCTCTACCTGCGCGCTAACCTCCGCCACCAGTGGGAACTCGAACGCCGCGTCGCCGCCGCCACCGAGGACATGCGGGCCGCCCAGGCCCTGCTCCGCTTCCAGGCCGCACACGACGCCCTCACCGGCCTGCTCAACCGCTCCGAGATCGAGCGGCGCCTGGCCGCCAAGCTGGGCAATGCCGGGCTCGGCGACGAGATGGTGGTGGCACTGCTCGACGTCGACCACTTCAAGCGCGTCAACGACAACCACGGCCACCTCGGCGGCGACGACGTGCTGCGCGCCCTGGGCCGGCTGATCTCGCGGACCATCGGCGACGGCGAATATGCCGGCCGCTACGGCGGCGAAGAGATCCTGCTGGTGCTCGACGACACCGACGGACGCGGCGCCGAGCGCGTGCTCAACCTGCACCTCGCGGTGCGGCACGACACCTTCGAGGTGCCGGACGCCGCGATCCGGGTGACCTGCTCGATCGGGCTGGCCTGGGCCGTGCCCGGCGACGACTGGCAGTCGCTGATCGGACGCGCCGACGACGCCCTGTACGAGGCCAAGGAAGGCGGCCGCGACCGGGTGGTGGAAAGCCACCGCGTCAGGCCGAGCCTGTCGGGCGGCACGGCCGTGGTCCGTCCGGACCGCGCCTGGCCGGACGGAGCCTGACCGAACGGGGGCCTGGCCGGAGGGGACGTGGCCGGCGCCCGCCGCCCGTCCGGCCGCGATCAGATCGGCAGGTCGTCGGCGCTTCTCGGCTCGGCGATGCGGCGGCCGTTGCGCTCGGCGCGGAACGAGGCCGACCGCGCGTAGGCGAGCCTGCGCGTCCGCATGATCGAGCCGAGCGGGCGATGCGCCGACAGGCCGTGCCAGGGGTTGAACGCCAGCCCGTCATCCACCGCGGCGGACCGTGCCGGGCTCCACCCTTCCTGCGGCGCCACGACGATGCGCGCCACCGGCCGGTACGGGCTGCGGTCTTCCGGCCACTCGATCGAGGCGTCCTCGATCGGCATCGCCGCCGCGTCGGTGGCGAGCTGGACCCGCAGCTCCCATTCGCCGCCCTCGGTGCCGAAATGCCGGTTGACCGCCTCGCGCAGCCCATCCGGCTTGCCGGCGAGGTCGAGCTTCGCCTCGCTCAGCGCCACCAGCCCGGGGGAAACCGGCGCGACGCAGACCTTGCAGTAGTTCTCGCCATAGAGCAGCGCCGCCTGCGAGTAGAAGGTGTCGCCCAGGATGTGGGTCTTGCGCTGCCCGGCCATCGTCACCAGCGTCGCACTCTTGCCGCCGAACGCTTCCAGCACCCGTTCGGTGCCGCGGCTCAGGGCGGACACCGCCTTCTTCAGCCCGGGCACCCGGTCGGTGGTCGCCGCGATCGGCCGCAGCTGCGCCAGGAAGCCGGCCGCATCGCGGGTGTTGAAGGCGGGCGAGTTGCCGAGCACGAAGTCCTGGGTGGCGTCGTCTTCGCTGCCGGGCAGCCGAGCGCCGGACACGCCCACCACCTTGAGCGCCATGCCGCGCGGCATCGACACGTTGTCGTCCAGCACGTCGCCGGGCGTCGTCGACAGGCGGATCACCACGGGGTAGACGGCCGGCCGGGCGAACAGGCCCTGCGCCAGTTCCGGCGGCAGCTCGGGCACGATGAGCGTGCCGCGCAGGAAGCCGTGGCTCTTGGCGTGCACCGAACGCATCGCGTGCCCGGAATGCTCGAAGGTGGTCCGGCTGATCGACAGCATGGTGTCGGCCAGCCCCGCCTCGACCCCGGCCTCGTCCGCCGGGCTGGACTCAAGGGACGGGCTGAACGGCAGGGGCGCTGCCGTCAGCGCGGCATCCGGTGCGGACATCTCGACCTCCACGTTCTCGACCCTCCGCTAACGGGCGGGAGACGGCGCGGTCGAGGGGATACGAGCTTGTGAAGCCGGCCGGCCTCGCCGGGAGCGCGGGCCGGCGCGCTCCGGATCCGCAGCGCTACTGCGCCGGCGGGGCGGCGGTCTTGGTGATGGCCGGGCTGACCGTGGGCAGCGGCAGGGTGCCGTGGCCGGTGTTGCCGGTGTCGGGCGGCGGCGGCACGCCCACCGTGCCCGTGGCGTCCGGATACCAGTCCGGCACGGTGGCGCGGCGGTCGTTGCGCGCCGCGTTGATGTCGTTCTGGCGCAGCTGGCGGTATACCGAGCGCTGCGTCGCATACGGGTCCAGCACGTCCTCCTTGAGCTTCCTGAGCTCCTCGATGTGCGGCGCCACCCCGTCCACCGCCGCCAGCCCGGTGGAGATGTCGTTCAGGTGGTGGATGCCGTTGAAGGTCGGGTAGGTGAGGGGATTGACCGCCTCGTCGACGCCGCGGCCGATGCCGTCGCGCACCCCGGACGGGCCGAACAGCGGCAGGTAGAGATACGGGCCGGCCGGGATGCCCCACAGCGCCAGGGTGGTGGCGCCCTCGGCGGAATGGTCCGGGTAGCCGACGTGCTTGGCCACGTCGAGCACGCCGCCGATGCCGACCGTGCTGTTGATGATGAAGCGCACGAAGGTGTCGCCGGCGCGCCTGGGCTTGGTTTCCAGCACGTCGTTGGCGAACTGCGTCGGCGCGCCGAGGTTGTTCAGCACGTTGTGGATGCCGGTGCGCACCGGCTGCGGGAACACGTAGTTGTAGCCGCGCGCCACCGGGATCAGCACATAGGTCAGCAGCCCGTCGTTGACGGTGTAGATCACCCGGTTGGTGGGCTCGAACGGGTCGTTGGTCGCCTTGTAGTCGGCCAGCGCCTCCGGGTCGCTGGCCGGCGGCCGGGTGGCGCAGCCAGAAACCAGCAGGGCGGCGGCCACGGCCGGAAGCAGCCCTGCCGACGGCCGCCAGCGCCATCCGCCCCGGATCAACTGCCGCATCGTCTTCCCCCGTCCGCCTGGTTCGCATCCCCGCGCGGGCATGGATAGGGGAGGGCACCGGTCCCGGAAAGAGCAGCGCCGCCACACCCCCGGAGGAAGCGTCGCCTCACACCCGGAACACGTAGCTCTCGCCGGGCCTGCGCTCGATGTCGGGCGGAAAGGCGGCGCGCTTCTCGGCGAAGTAGCGCCGGCGGTGGTCGCCGTGGCCCGCGCCGTTGTAGGTCAGGTAGAGCACCCGGCGCTGCGTGTCGGTCAGGTTCGGCTTGGACGCGTGCGGCACGAAGCTGTCGAAGAAGATCACGTCGCCGGGCTCGGTCGGCACCGCCACCAGGCCAAGATCCGCCTCGGCGAGCGGGGTCCACTCCGCACCGATCAGCGCGTGCGCGCGCGGCGCGGTGGCGATCTCCAGGCAGCCGTTCTCGATCGTCGCCGGATCGATGGTGACCAGGGCGGTGACGAAGACCGGGGCGTAGCTGGTCCATCCGGCCTGCTGGTCCTGGTGCGGCTTGAAGCCGTCGCCGCCCGGGTACTTGAAGTTGATCTTGTCCTTGAACAGCACCGCCTCCTCGCCGGTCAGCGCGGACAGCCAGCGGCTCAGCGCCCCGTGCCGGGCGACCGCGTCCATCGCCGGATGGTGGGGACAGAAGTCCTCGATCCGCTGCACCACCCGCCGGCCGGGCTCCAGCAGGCTGTCCTCGTGGTACACCATCTGGCTGCCGGGCACCTCCGGCGCCGACGCGATCTCGCCGGTCCAGCGGACCAGCGCCTCGGTCTCGGCGGCGGAGAAGAAGCCGCGCACCACCAGGTAGCCGTCGCGACGCATCGCCCGGGTCTCGTCCGGTTCAGGCAGGCGGGCGGACGCTCCGGGGCGCGCGGTGTCGGCCGGCCGGGTCACCGCGTTCATGCCGACAGCCTGTCGATCAGCGGCAGCAGGCGTTCGGCTTTGGCGATGTCGTCCATGAAGTCGATCTCCGTCCAGGGCAGGCCCGTGATGTCCTCGTATCCGAACATCGGCGGGTCGGATGCATCCGCGCGGATCAGCGCGCGGATGGGTTCCTCGTACTCGAGGCCGCGGTCTTCCCCGACCATGGCGCGGGTGCGCCGGGCCAGGCTGGCGGCGGCCTCGGAAGAGAAGCGGAAGAAGCCGACCGACTCGCCGTGGAAGGCGTGCGCGGCGTCGGGCCGCTTGGCGAAGTCGACGATCCGGTCGTCGCCATCCACGCAGATCTTGACCGGCTCGTCGCCCGGCTCCAGCGCGCGGTCGAGCAGCAGGACGGCCGGGCGGCTACCCTCCAGCAGCCGGTCGACCAGGCGCGGATCGTACAGCACGTCGGCATCCATCAGCACCACCGGCCCGCCTTCCAGCACCACCCGGCCGCAATCGAGCGACACCGCGCTGCCCTCCTGCCAGTGCGCGTTCTGGATCAGCGTGACTTCCCGGCGCCGCCCGAGGCGCTCCAGCTCGGCCTCGATCAGCTCCGAGCGGTAGCCGACCACCAGCGTCACCGGGCCTGCCCCGGCGCCGGACAGGCAGTCGAGATGCCGTTCCAGCAGGGTCCGGCCACCGAACCTGAGCAGGATCTTGGGGACGTCCGGGGCGGTGGGGCCGAGGCGGCGACCACGTCCCGCGGCCAGGATCAGGACGGCCGGATGTCCCCTGGACGGGTCGCGGCGGGGCATCTTTTTATATGGCCGTCCCGGGAAAATTGATGCAGGAGATGAACGGTTACATGACACTTCGATGAGGATCGCGCAAATTGCCGAGTGGAATTGAGGCGCATCAAGGGATTATCGCCGCCGGCCCGGGCCGCACCGCCACCCATCCGGTCCGAGCTGCAGGGCGCCCGCTGTCCCGCCCCGCCCGGCTCCGCGCCCTGCTGTCCCACCCGGAGCTCGCCTTCCTGATGGAGGCGCATAGCGGCCTGTCGGCGAAGATCGCCGAGGAGGCCGGGTTCGAGGGCATCTGGGGCTCCGGCCTGTCGATGTCGGCCTCCCTCGGCCTGCGCGACAACAACGAGGCGTCCTGGACCCAGGTGCTGGACCAGGTCGAGTTCATGGCCGACGCCACCAGCCTGCCGATCCTGATGGACGGCGACACCGGCTACGGCAACTTCAACAGCGTGCGCCGGCTGGTGCGCAAGCTGTGCGAGCGCGGCGTCGCCGGGGTGTGCATCGAGGACAAGCTGTTCCCCAAGACCAACTCCTTCATCGGCGAGGCGCAGCCGCTGGCCGACATCGCCGAGTTCTGCGGCCGCATACGCGCCGGCAAGGACAGCCAGACCGACGACGACTTCCAGATCGTGGCGCGGGTCGAGGCGCTGATCTCCGGCCACCCGATGGACGAGGCGCTGCGCCGGGCGGAGGCGTACCATCGGGCCGGCGCCGACGCGATCCTGATCCATTCCAAGAAGCGCACCGCGCACGAGATCCTGGTGTTCATGGAGCGCTGGGGCGACCGCTGCCCGGTGGTGATCGTGCCGACCATGTACTACGGCACCCCCACCGACGCCTTCCGCAAGGCCGGCGTCTCCACGGTGATCTGGGCCAACCACCTGGTGCGCGCCTCCATCACCGCGATGCGGGCCACCGCGTCGCAGATCCACGCCGACCAGAACCTGGCCGAGGTGGAGGGACGGGTCGCCAGCGTGAAGGACATCTTCGCGCTGATGGACAACGACGAGCTGGAACAGGCCGGCGCGCGCTACCTGCCGGTGGTGCGCGACGGCGCGCCCGGCGCCGCGGCCCGGACGATCGAGGCGGAAACCGGGGCGGCCGGGGACCTGCCGGCTCCCGACCTGCCGGCTCCTGACCTCCCGGTGCGCGGCATCGTGCTGGCGGCGTCGCAGGGCGAGGCGCTGGGGCCGCTGACCGCGGACCGGCCGAAATGCATGGTCGACGTGCGCGGCCGGCCGCTGCTGGGCCAGCTGCTCGACACCCTGCGGCAAAGCGGCGTGCGCGACGTGGCCGTGGTGCGCGGCTACGCCAAGCACGCGATCGGGCCGGAGGTGTGGTCGCAAGGAGGACCGGAGGGCGGCCTGACCCTGCTCGACAACGACGACTACGCCGGCACCGGCGAGGTCGCCTCCCTGCTGCGCGCCGCTGACCGGCTCGATGGCGAGACCGTGCTGGTCTACGGCGACGTGCTGTTCCGCCGCTACATCCTGGACGCGCTGATGGGGGTGGAGGCCGACATCGTCATCGCCGTGGACGCGCTGCAGCAGCGGGCGGAAGGCAAGCCGGGCACGCACGACCCCCATCCGGGCGACCTGGTGCTGGCGGACAAGCCGTTCTCCGCCAGCTACCTCGACGACCAGCCCGCGATCCTGCGGCGCATCGGCGGGGTGCGTCCGGCCGACAGCATGGGCGAGTGGATCGGGCTGATGCGTCTGAGCGCCAGGGGCGCTGCCCTGCTGCGCGCCGAGCTGGCGGCGATGCAGGCCGACGGCAGCGCCGCCCGGTCCGACATCTCCGCCCTGCTCGGACGGCTGGCGGCCAGGACCCCGGTCGCGGTGCACTACATCACCGGCCATTGGCTCGACGTCGACACCATGAGCGACCTGGCGGACGCGCGGAACTTCTCCTGAGCCCCATCCGCTGGAGCTCGCGACAGGCTGCCCGACCGGAGGATCCATGCGCCACCCGCTCCCGACGCTGTGCTGCCTGCTCGGCCTGGCGTCCTGCGCGTCGGCGCCCGCCCGCGTCGCCGGCGACAGCGACGCGCGCTGCATCCACAGGCTCTACGATTATCCGGTCCGGGCGGAGCCGTTCCAGGCGGCCGCCAGCACCTGCGCCCCGGGCCGCACCGTCGACCTGACCGGCGACCGCTACTACCAGGTGCTCGCCACCAGCCTGAACGTGCCGTTCGTCGACCACGACCCGAAGCGCAGCGACACCATCGTGCTGACCGGCAGCCGCATCGCGCAGCCCACCGACCAGGTGCCGCCGCCCGAGCTGTCGCTGCACTGAGCGGGGGCTGCCGGCAGCGGGAGGTTTCCACCCGGGCGCATCCGGTCTAATCGACCGGCATGATCCAGGCGCAGGACTTCCTCGACCAGGCCGCCGCGCGCGGGCTGGACTTCTACAGCGGCGTGCCCTGCTCGTTCCTGACCCCGATGATCAACCGGGTGATCGGTGCCGCCGGCGCCGGGCTCGACTACGTCGGTGCCGCCAGCGAGGGGGAAGCGGTCGCGATCGCCTCCGGCGCCTGGCTCGGCGGCCGCGGCGGCGTGGTGATCTGCCAGAACTCCGGCCTCGGCAACTGCGTCAACCCCTTGACCTCGCTGAACGCGCCGTTCCGGATCCCGCTCCTTCTGGTCACCACCTGGCGCGGCCAGCCGGGGCGCACGGACGAGCCGCAGCACGCCCTGATGGGACGGATCACGCAGGCGATGCTCGACCTGTGCGCCGTCGCCAACCGGCCGTTCCCGCGCGACCGGGCCGAGATCGGCCCGGCGCTCGAGGCCGCCTCCGCCCGCCTCGCCCAGGGGCTGCCGTTCGGGCTGGTGATGGAACAGGACGGCGTGGCGGAGGAAACGCTGTCGGAACAGGCCCGCCTCCCGCTCCCGCCCGGGCGCCGGACCGACCTGCGCCGCCACGCCCAGCGCCCGGCCCGGGCGACGCTGCTGCAGAGCCTGCTCGCCGTGCTGCCCGACGCGGCGGCGGTGATCGCCACCACCGGCAAGTGCGGGCGCGAGCTGTTCACCCTGTGCGACCGCGACCAGCACCTGTACCTGGTCGGCGCCATGGGGGCCGCCTCCGGGCTCGGGCTCGGCGTAGCGCTGACGCTGCCGGACCGGACCGTGGTGGTGGTGGACGGCGACGGCGCCGCCCTGATGAAGCTGGGCACGATGGCCACGATCGGTGCGCAGCAGCCGCGACGCCTGCTGCATGTCCTGCTGGACAACGGCGTCCACGACTCCACCGGCGGCCAGGCCACCGTGTCGGCCTCGGTGGACTTCGCGGGCGTGGCGCTGTCCTGCGGCTATCGCAGCGCCTGGTCGGTGGACGACCGGGCCGGCTTCGAGGAGGCGGTGGCGCAAGGGCTGGAACGGGACGGGCCGACGCTGATCCACGCCAGCATGGCGCCGGGATCGATGGCGACGCTGGGACGGCCGACGGTGCCGCCCGAGGCGGTGGCGCGACGGTTCCGGGCGTTCCTGGCCGGAGCCTGACACCCGGAACCGCCGGTCGTCACGATCCGGAGCGACCGTCTGCACGGCCGCTCCGGAACCGGATCACGGCACCTCGGTACGCGGCGGCAGGCCGGTGGTGGCGGCGGTCAGGTCGGCCGTGCCGCCGGTGGTGCCGCTGGTGACACGGGTCCAGGGACCGGCGGCCTCGTCGTGACCGGTCCATCCGCCGCTCTGGTACTCGGTGCGGCGAGCGGCGGGGTTGATCGCGGTCTGCCCGTCCATGATCGCCTCGACGGTCGGCGCCTGCGACTCGTCGGCACGCACGGTGACCAGGTTGCCGCCGCGACGCACCGTCTCGGCATAAACGTGGGCATCCTCGTCCGGCACCCCGGCGCCGGTCAGCGCGCCCACCAGGCCGCCGGCCCCGCCGCCGACCGCGGCGCCCACGCCGGCACCGGTCAGGGTGGCGATCAGCCAGCCGGCCGCTGTCGACGGCGCTGGCGCCTGGCCAGCCAGCGA
>CAXUEL010000021.1:0-10451 GCA_964249915.1 uncultured Acetobacteraceae bacterium
CGATGACGCCGGTGCGGTCCAGCACCTCGGCGCCGGTGGCGCGCTCGAGGTTGCGTATCTGGCTGGGCGACAGCTCGTGGTCGACGACGACGATGCCGGGCCGGGACGCGTCCGCCTCGGCGGGCTCGGGGGGAGCGGGCGCTGCTGCGGCGGTCTCGAAGCGCTGCCGGGCCTTGGAGCGCGGCGGCGGGGCCATGGAGCCGACCACGCCGGTGCCGCCGGTCAGCGCCGCCAGCTCGGCCAGCTTGCCGCTGCCCAGCAGCAGGCCGGCGCCGGTGCCCTCGCGCTTCTGCGACACGGTGCCGGCGACCTCGTAGCCCAGCGTCTTCACCAGGCGTGCGAGCTCGGCGAGGCTGGCCTCGTGGGCGACGTCGTCGACCTCGGGGGTCTGGATGCCGACGAGGACGGCGCGCGGGGTCGGAGGCGTGGTTTCCATGGGCGTGGTTCGTAGCACGGACGAGGCGGGATCCCGGAGTGCGCCCGGTCGGGCCGGGGGCGGCGTCGCACGCATGGGAGCCGGTGCGGGCCCGGGCGCCGTCAGCTGGTGATGGGCGCCGCCGCCGCTTCCGCGACGCCCAGGGCGGCCTGCCTGGCGAAGTTCGCGGCCACGGCCTGCGAGTCCTCGTGGGCGTCGATGTCGACCACCCTGCCCCAGCGCATCCTGATGATGTGCACGCCGCGGTTGCGGTAGGGGGAGCCGTCCGGCAGCACGTCGGTGGCGGACCAGCGGACGACGATGGTGGTGTCGTGGGGCAGGCCCTTCACCCAGACGTCCTCCACCGTGAGCGTGAGGTGGCGGCCGAGGCGACCGAGGCGGCCGAACCATTGCCGCAGCGCCTCGCGGTCGTGGCGCTCGCCGCCGAGCGCGTGGCTGCCGCCGAAGCGGTGGTGGATGTCCGGCGCACAGTCGCCCAGCAGGGCGTCGAACTGCTTGTGGTTGACCCGGAGGAAGTTCCTGCGGGCGATGCGCTTGACGATGGAGTGATACATGGCGGCCTCGTCGGTTAAATGTTGACGGCATCAACATAGCGCCGGTGTTGACGGTGTCAATATACTCCGGCACAAGGCGGGCATGGGGTATCATCACGGCAATGCGAGAGCGGCGATCCTCCAGGCGGCCGGGGAGCTGCTGGAGCGCGAGGGGGCGGCGGGCCTGTCGCTGCGCCAGGCAGCCGAGCGGGCCGGGCTGTCGCGACAGGCGCCGTACAACCACTTCGCCGACAAGGCGGCGATGCTGGCCGAGCTGGTGCGGGACGGGTACGAGCGGCTCGGCGGCCGGATCCGCGACGAGGCGGGTCCGGGCGTGGCACCTGCGGAACGCCTGGCGCGGGCGGCGGAGGCCTATATCGCGTTCGGGCAGGAACGGCCGGCGCTGTTCCGGCTGATGTTCGGCAGAGAGCTGGTCGACCTGTCCCGGCACGCCGAGGCCCGGCAGGCCGCCTCGGCTGCGCTGGCCGAGCTGTCGGGGATCATCGAGGCCCTGGCCCCGGGACGCGACGTGGGCGATGCCACCCTGGTGGCCTGGTCGATCGTGCACGGCTATACCAGCCTGTGCATCGAGGCCGGTCTTGAGGAGGCGGGGCGGAGGGGACAGCGGGCTGCCCTGTTCGCGCGGGCGGTCGAGGGCTTGGTGCGTCTGTCCGGCCAGGAGTCGTCATGAACCTGATGCGGGTGCGGATCGTCTTGGTCAGCTGGTCGGCCCGGTGGGAAGGGGCTTGCCGGCTGCATGTCTCGTCCGTTCCCGTCCGTAGAGTTAGAAGCAAGCCGAACGGATCACCTTGCGCGGCAGGATCTGACCGAAAGCGGAAGGTCCGCTTCAGCGTGAACCGACTGAAAGAGTGGACGTTTCTAACCGATTACTTGCTTCCGCCAGCGTCAGTCAGGTGATCTAATGCGGACTCCCATAGTGCTGGTGCGCGACGCGAGCCCAAACACGCTAGCCCAGGCGCCTGCCTAGCCGGAGGTGATCGCCGCATTGCGCGTGTGCCAAAGGTGCTGGAGCTGGCGGGCCCGATGCCGCATGGTGCCGCGCAGGCGATGGTCGACGAGGCGACGATGATCCCGCCACTGGGCGGCATCATCGATTTCAACACCGAGCGCGCCCGGCTGCAGGAGGAGCGCCGGCGCGCCTCTGACGAGGCGGCGAAGGTGACCGCCAAGCTCTGCATCGCCGACTTCGTAGCACGCGAAGTCCAAAGGGGTGGATGAGAATCGCGAACCTTGCTTGGGCAGCTAATTCTTTACTTCCAGACCGGCCTCCGGCCAAGCAAAGGGTGATCCAGTTCCAATTCTACTTTTTGCTGTTCAGCCCTGAGTCTGACATAACCTCTCACCATGTTCTCGGTGAAAGAATACCATCCAGTTCTTGTAGCTGTCAGTATACTCCCAGCTCCGGGTTGCTTCAAGGCATTCATTCTCTGATTGAATCTTTCTCGATTCAATGGTGTGTCATTCCCATGCGCACTGCAAACACGCGCGTATGATATGAAGATCTCAGAGCTGCGTCGCGAGAGCAGCTGGTCATCAGCAACTGCCCAAAGAACCTCCTCGTAGTCGTTGTTATATTTCTTGGTCGCCTTCTCGTACAAGCTCCGCAATCTAGCCTCGATATCCAAAACGGCGTTTGATATAGCCTCCGTGAAGTCTATTGGTCGGACTCGATCAAGAACCGTCTCTGCACCAAAAACCTCCCAAAACAGCTTCTCACCGACAAGATGAACAAAGTGAGGATACCTGTCACTGATCTTCGCTATTCTATATCTTGTCGTGTCATCCATCGATAAATTGAAAGCATTTAACGCACTCTCGATTATCTCGAGTCTTCCCTCAAAACTAAGCCGTTCTAACGAAACCGTAGTGAGATAGCGGTAACAAGAATGATGAGAATCTAAGAGCTCGTCTAGTGAGGAACCCACACCACAGAAGATCAACTTGAGAGGAATAGACTGATCGCCAAGCTGCTTGATAAGATCCGCAAAAAGCATCCGGTCTTCATCGGATTTGATTCGCTCGAACTCGTCTATTACTGCCACAGGCTCACATGAATGCCTGCGTGCTGCGTAATCGATAATTGCTATCACCTCGTTTATGGATCGCATCTCAGGGATAGCACCACTGTCGATCGCCTTCTGGACTTCTATAGAAATCAGTGGCTTCCAACCAGCGGTTAGCGTCGACCTGTGCGACTTCTGTATGATTGTTGGGTCAGCTCGCGTGAGTGCTACAGCGAGATCCCTGGCAAGTCTGTAAAAGTCCGTAGAAGGATCACACGTTAGAAGAACAGGAGATTGGTCTGCCGACTGATGTTGGTAGGCAGCAGTTTGAGCTAACGAGGTCTTACCCACACCTCGGTCACCATACACGAAGATGTGGCGTCCAGGGGCCACAAGGGACCTCCGGATGTCCTCAAGCTTCTTCTCCCGCCCCCTCAGAAATTCGGGACTTCGAATCGGTGTGGTAGGCGAAAGGTGCTCCTTCAGGGTTCTTTCAAATAATGGTCTGTCGAAACCCTGGATGGTCATTGTGGCTCCGATGGTCGATTTCAGCTGCAGCTTACACGTGTTCTAATGTAGATGCGGAGAAAAGAGCTCAGCCAGTGTTCCACATCACCGACTGCATGGGCTAGATAGCTTTTATCAGACGTGGATCATAGAGCCAGCGTCGAATTTTAGTGGCCGTTAGTGTCTTGCTGTCATCGTGCAATGGATTGATCAGTATGTTGTACTCATCTGGCACGATGACTGACGGGATTTTAAGGAGTGCAGATGAAATCGACTTTATCCAGTCCGTTCCAAGCGTAATGCTAGCACGACCCCATGGCTCAGCATCCCACCCGACGGGAAGGCTGCCAAGTGTCTCCATTCTCGCTCGTCCCCACACATCGTTAGGAATCGTGATAGCTACTAGGTAACGATTGAGAGGTAAGCCCCCGGCGTTCAAGTGCACTATCGTCTCTAAACAAGCCAATGCCTGCGTCTCTGACGTGTAGATCAGAGGAAAATCGACGGCATTCCAACGTCCACCGGTCTTTTTTGCGCCGGCACCTGAAAGGTCATCGGCTTCAAAGTCTTTGGTATCAGTTGCGATCCGCCAGACCGTAAAGCTCAAGCGTAAGCGCCACTTTGGATCTGGGCGAGCGCCGAAGAGACCAGTCGCTGGCCCTCCATAGTGTCTACCAGATCGGCCGGACGTGCGCCTCCAAAAGCTGGGAGTGGTTCGGTGAGCCAACGAGCCATCCACCCTCGAGCGTTAAAGTTTGTCAAATCGCCAGAGTCTTGGATCATGGCCTCCAGTTGACCTACAAGGCTCGCAAAGCCTACAACACGCTCGCTTTCGTCAGGTGATAAGGCCTCTCCTTGTTTAGCCTTCTTGTTGATGGTCGCCGTCGATAAGTTAAGCGCCTTGAAGGCTGCTCCCTGCCCGATCAGCAGTTCCGAGAATATACGCTTAGCTTCAGATGCCGCGACGCCTTGCCTAATCAATTTAATACGCTCTAGAGGAGTAGCTCTATAGACTCCAACACAAGAAAGCATTCCTGGCTTGTTCCCGTCCAGCGAGAAATGGACATGCTTAGACTTAACTAACTTCTGAACTATAGTCTTCGCGGGTAGCGGCGTCCCAACCTTCAACTTCCTACTGCGCACGACGACGCTCTTCTTGGCATCGATATTGGCGCTATTTACCTTCCCTACCGGAACACCTTCCGCCGTTCTTTTAGCCACGGCAGCACTGCGTTTACCATGTGCAGGAGGTAGTCCCGAAGCCGAAGATCTCTGCTGAACCATGCCATCGCTCCTTTGAGCAAACCATATGCTACATGGAGCTAAAATTCCAGGGGCGCGTCGATGTTTTTATTCCGGCGGCTGTGTAACTTGGCAGCTAGATGAGCGTCCGCTTTCGGATCCCACCGAAGGCCCTCTGTATGTCCGAGAGGAGGCGCAAAGCTGCCAATCCCTGCATCCGGCCCTACGCTGCGGCTCGGCGCCCGGACGCGGATCTTGAGGTTGGGACGGCCGACGCCTCAGAGGGGGGCGGGCGTCTACCCGTTGTCGCTGCCAGACCGCATGGCCTCCGGCTGGGCAGGCCTCAGTGCGGCCTGCAGAGCGAGCGGACGCCGTTCTCCAGGTCGCGGCGGCGGAACGGCTTCATCAGGCGGGGCAGGTCGCGGAGCGGTTCGGGCAGGGCCCAGTTGCTGTAGCCGCTGGCCAGCATGAACGGGATGCCGCGCGCGGACAGGCGCTCGGCGACCGGGTAGACCAGGCCGCCCAGGATGTTCACGTCCAGGATCGCCGCGTCCAGCGCCTGGTCGGCGGCCAGCTCCAGGGCGGCGTCGAGCCGGCCGACCGCGCCGACCACCACGCAGCCGAGGTCGAGCAGGATCTCCTCGATCTGCATGGCGATCAGCACCTCGTCCTCGACCACCAGGATGCGCCGGTTCGCCAGGCCGTTGTCCGGTTCGGCGCTCATCTCGGCGTCTCCTTGTCTGGCGGAACCGGCCTGCCGAACTCGCCGCCCAGCGGCACCGCCAGGGTGCAGCGGACGCCGGTCGGCAGGAATTCGCGCGTGACCCTGGCATTGAAGTCGTGCCGGATCGCGCGCTCGATCAGGGTGGTGCCGAAGCCGCGGCGCGTCGGCGCCCGCACCGGCGGGCCGCCGGCCTCGCTCCAGGCCAGGGTCAGCACAAGCTCCTCGCCGGCCGACGCGACGATCTCCCAGGTGACGGCGAGGCGGCCCTCGGCGGCCGACAGCGCGCCGTACTTGGCGGCGTTGCTGGCCAGCTCGTGCACCGCCATGGCCAGCGCCAGCCCGGCCCTGGGGGTCAGCTCGACGTCGGGCCCGGACACCGACACGTTGCCGTTGCCGTGGTCGAACGGCGCCAGCTCGGTGGCGACCAGGGCGGACAGCAGGATCCCGCCATGGCCGGAGTTGGTCAGCAGGCCGTGCGCCTTGGCGATGGCGACGACGCGGCCCTCGACCTCGCGGGCGAAGGCCTCCGGGGTCTCGCTGAACCGCAGCGTCTGCGAGATGACCGCCATCACGATCGCCAGGATGTTCTTCACCCGGTGGTCGAGCTCGCCGAGCAGCAGCGCCGCTCTCTGCTCGGCCGCCTTGCGCTCGCCGACGTCGCGGGCGACCAGCGAGGCGCCGACGATGCGGCCGCCCGCCTGGCGCACCGGCGACAGGGTGATCGCCACGTCGATCGCGCGGCCGTCCTTGTCGGTGCCGGACCGCTCGAAGCTGGCGATCTGCTCGCCGTTGCTGAGCCGCTCGCGCATGTCGGGCCAGTCGCCGAGCAGCGAATCGCGCAGCAGCGTGGACAGGATGCGGCCGATCGCCTCGTCGGCGGTGAAGCCGTAGAGCGCCTCGGCGCCGGCGTTCCAGCTGGTGACGACGCCGTCGAGGTCGTGGCCGATGATCGCGTCCTGGGAGGATTCCACGATCGCGGCGAGCAGCGCGCGCGTCTGCTCGCTCTTCCTGCGCTCGGTGATGTCGACAAAGGTGACTACGGCGCCGTCGACCACGTCGTTCACGTCGCGATAGGGCCGGACCTGCATCAGGTAGCTGACGTCGGCCTCCATCAGCATCACCTCGCGCTCGACCGGGACCAGCGTCTGCAGCACCTGGCGCACGTCGTCGCCGAGGCCGTCGCGGCTGAGGCGGGTGACGATGTCGGTGATCGGCCGGCCCTCGTCGCCCTCGCGCACCTTGAAGATGCCCAGCACCTGCGGGGTGAAGCGCCGGATGCGCAGCTGGTTGTCGAGGAACAGGGTGGCGATGGAGGTGCTGTCGAACAGGTTCGCGAGGTCGCTGCTGGACCGCACCAGGCTGTCGTTGCGCTGGGTCAGCTCGGCGTTGATGGTCTGCAGCTCCTCGTTGAGGGACTGCAGCTCCTCCTTGGAGGTTTCCAGCTCCTCGTTCGCCGATTGCAGCTCCTCGTTGACCGACAGGTACTCCTCGTTGGCGGATTGCAGCTCCGCGGTGACCGTCTCCAGCGCCTCGTTGGCGTCGCGAAGCCGCTCGCGGGTGCCGCGAAGCTCGCGCTCCAGCGCCTCGACCGCCGCGTCGTCCCGGGCGGCGGTCGAAGCAGCATCCTCCGCCTCGGAAACGGCGTCCTGGGCCGCCGGCCCCGCCTCCTGGAAGGCGACCAGGAACAGCTCGTCGCCGCCGGCGGGCGGCAGCGGTTCGACGATCAGCGTGACCAGCTCGCACTGCGGCCCGACGTCGATGCAGATCGCCTCGTGCACGACCCGCCTGCCGGTGACGGCGGCCTGCTCCAGGGCGCCGCGCGCCAGCCGGCGCAGCGCGGCGTGCAGCAGGCCGAACAGGTTGAGGCTGGCGACCCCGGTCGCGGGCTCGAGGTACTTCGCGGTGTGGCCGGAGAAGCGGAGGATGTCGGCCTTGCGGTCGACCACGAGAAAGGCCGGCGCGTAGCGGGTCATGGCCCGCGCGGCGCGGCGGTCGATGTCGTCGGGGGCATGGCGCGACGGGGGCCTGGCCGGGTTCCTCGACTGGGCCCAGGCGGCGGACGACACGCCGGGCAGGCTGGTGGGCGCATCGCGCCGGACGAAGATCCGGCGCCGTCGGTCGAGCGGCTCGAACAGGTGCTGGCCGGCGCCAGCGCTTTCGGAGGAGCCGAGCAGCAGGAACCGGTCCGGGCGCAGCGCATAGTGGAAGGTGGTCAGGACGCGGGCCTGCAGCTCGGGATCGAAGTAGATCATGAGGTTGCGGCAGGTCACGAGGTCGAGCCGGGAGAAGGGCGGGTCCTTGACCAGGTCGTGCACCGAGAACAGACACATCTCGCGCAGGTCCTTGGCGATGCGGTAGCGGCCGTCCTCCTTGAGGAAGTGCCGCTGCAGGCGCTCGGGCGACAGGTCGGCGACGATCGGGGCCTCGTACAGCCCGGCGCGGGCGACCTCGATGACGCGGGCGTCGACGTCGGTGGCGAAGACCTGCACGGTGCGCGGCCGGCCCGAGGCGGCGACCGCCTCCTTGAGCAGGATGGCCACCGTGTAGGCCTCCTCGCCGGTGGCGCATCCCGCCACCCAGACGCGGACCGGCTCGTCGCCCGGCAGGTCGGCCAGCAGCCTCGGCAGGATCCGGTTCTCCACCGCCTCGAAAGTGTCGCCGTCGCGGAAGAAGCGGGTGACGCCGATCAGCAGCTCGTGGAACAGCAGCTCGGCCTCGTCCGGACGCGTGCGCAGCTGCTGGAGGTAGTCCGACACCTGCTCGGTCTGGCGCACGTGCATCCGGCGCTGGATGCGCCGCATCAGGGTGCCGGGCTTGTACTGGCTGAAGTCGCGGCCCAGCCTGGCGTTCAGCACGGCGCAGACCGCCGGGAGGTGGCTGTGCAGGTCGTGGCGCAGGCCGTCCGGCCCGCGCGCGGCGTCGGAGGCCAGGCGGTTCCTGCGGTACTCGACCAGGGCCTCGGGCATGCCGGAGGCCGGCAGCACGTAGTCCACCGACCCGCCCGAGGCGGCGCTCTGCGGCATGCCGCTCTTGGCGTGGTGGTCGTACTCGGCCTGGCTCAGGGTCAGGCCGCCGTGCTCCTTGATCGCGGCGATGCCGAGCGCACCGTCGCTGCCGAAGCCGGACAGGATGATGCCGATCGCGTCCTCGCCCTTGTCCTCCGCCAGCGAGACCAGGAAGGTGTTGATCGAGGTGCGCCGGGCGGCGGGCGGCGCCGGCTGGACCACGCGCAGGGTGTCGTTCCTGATGGTCAGGATCGCGTCCGGCGGGATCACGTAGACGCGGTCCGGCTCCACCCGCATGCCGTCGGCGGCGGTCTCGACCGGCATGGCGGTGTAGGTGGCGACGATCGAGGCGAGCGCGCTCTCGTAGCGGGGGTCGAGGTGCTGCACCAGGACGCATCTCATGCCGAGATCCGTCGGCATGCTGGCGAAGAACTCCCGGTAGGCTTCCAGCCCGCCGGCAGAGGCGCCCAGCCCGATCACCAGATGGGCGGGCGTGCGTTCGGGAGAGGCAGGGTCGGGCGAGGCGTCGGAGCCGGCATCATGCCGGCCAGCGGCCTCGCTCGGACCGCTCACGGTTCGCGTCCCGGTCGCATCCTCATGTCGTTCTGGAAGCTCCCGATCGGGCGACCCGATCCGCTTCCGGATCGTGCGCCCCATGAAACAAGACGCTATCACCGAAACCTTGCGGATGACCACGCACCGCAGTGTTGGATCACGAAGAGTCTTTGCGGCTGCGATAACTTGTCGTCAATATAAAGAATCGTCCATGCGGCGCTGGACAAGGAGCCCGATACGGGGCCAGGGCCGTTGCGGCCTGGCTGCGGGCCGGCACGCTCCAGGACCGCTGCCTACGGCCGCCTTCATCCGAGATCCAGCAGGGAGTGCCTCCATGCCAGCGGAACCGGAACGGGGCGTTGTCCCGGACGAGACCGGCGGCCGCCTGGCGCCGCTCAAGGTCCGCTACGCGCCGGCCTACCTGGTGGTGACGGCGGACACCGGCCTGGTCCGGTTCTTCGACGGGCCGGTCAGCGCCTACCTGTCGCCGTCGGCCGGACCGGCCACGCTGGCGCTGTTCGGGCTGCTGCGCGACGACCTGCACGGCCCGCTGCGACAAGCGCTGATGCAGGTCGCGGACACCCGGCTGCCGGCGTCCCGTCGCGTCGCCATCGGCACGGACGAGCTGACGATCCGGGTCGAGCCGTTGCCGCGGCAACGCGACGGCGCGGAGGAGCCGCTGCTGCTGGTCGTGGGACTGCATCCCCATCCGGCCGGCGGGACCGCGGGAGGGCGGTGCCGCGCGCACGCCCGACCGGCCGGGGCGGGAGATGCGCGCGGCGATGGAGGAGCTGCGCTACCTGAACGCCGAGCTGTCGGACGCCAACGGGCGCCTGAGCCGCGCCAACGAGAACTTCAGTAGCCTGCTCGACAGCACCCGGATCGGCACCATGGTGCTGGACCGCGAGCTGCGGATACGCAGCTTCACCAGCAACATGACCGAGCTGTTCGCGCTGCGCGGGCTCGACGTCGGCCGCCCGATCACCGACCTGAGCAGCCAGATCGACTATCCGGCGCTGCAGTCCGACGTCAGGCAGGTGCTGGACGGGTCGCGGCTGGTCGAGCGCGAGGTGCGGGATGCCGAGGCCGAGCCGCGCATCTTCCTGTTGCGCATGGGGCCGAACCGCCGCGCGGACGGGGAGCCGGTCGGGGTGGTGCTGACCTTCGTCGACATCACCGCACGCAAGCGCGCCGAGGACCAGATCCGGTTCATGGCCCACCACGACCAGCTGACCGGGCTGCCGAACCGCGCCATGTTCCACGCCGTGGTCGAGCAGGCGCTGTCGCGGCCCGGGGTGGAGGCGGGCGCGGTCAGCCTGCTGTATCTCGACCTCGACCGGTTCAAGGGGGTCAACGACACCTTCGGCCACCGGGTCGGCGACGCGCTGCTGCGGCGCGTGGCGGGCCGGCTGGGCGGCTGCATCC
>CAXUEL010000021.1:10461-27887 GCA_964249915.1 uncultured Acetobacteraceae bacterium
CTCGTCCCCGCCCGGCGCGCTGGCCTGCCGCCTGGGCGGGGACGAGTTCGCCGTGGTGCTGACCGGGCCGGTGCCGGTGGCCCGGCTGTCGGTGCTGGCGGACGCGATCGTGGCGGCGGTCGCGGCACCGGTCGAGATCGAAGGCCACGGCGTGCAGGTCGGCGTCAGCATCGGGATCGCGTCGTCGTTGCCGGGGATGGACGTCGACGCGCTGGCCCGGGCCGCGGACATCGCGCTGTACGACGCCAAGGCGCAGGGGCGCGGCCACCACCGGCACTTCCAGCCGAGGATGGAGGAGGACTTCCAGCGCCGCCGCCTGCTGGAGGCCGACCTGCGGGAAGCGGTGTCGCGCCGCGAGCTGGCGCTGGACTACCAGCCGATCGTCCGCCTGGCCGACGGGCGGATCATCGGCGCCGAGGCGCTGGTGCGCTGGCACCATCCCAGGCACGGGCTGCTGCAGCCGGCGAGCTTCATCTCGCTGGCGGAGGAAAGCGGCCTGATCGTCGCCATCGGCGACTGGGTGCTGCAGGCGGCTTGCGCGGACGCGGCAACGTGGCGGCAGCCGCTCTGCCTGTCGGTCAACCTGTCCTCGGCGCAGTTCGCCAGCCTGGACCTGGTCGACACCGTGTCGGCGGTGCTGGCCCGCACCGCGCTGCCGCCGCAGCGCCTGGAGCTGGAGGTGACGGAAACGGTGCTGCTGCGGGACAACCTGCGCACCCAGACGGTGCTGGGGGCGCTGCGGCGGCGCGGCATCTCGATCGCTATGGACGATTTCGGCACCGGCACCTCGTCGCTGAGCTACATCCGCGACTTCGCGATCCAGAAGATCAAGATCGACCAGGCGTTCATACGCACCATCGACACGCAGGCGGCGTCGAGCGTGATCGTGGCGGCGATCCTGACCATCGGCAACGGGCTTGGGATCGGCGTCTGCGCCGAGGGCATCGAGACCGAGCCGCAGCTGGCGGCGCTGCGCCGGCACGGCGTGCGGGAGGCGCAGGGCTTCCTGCTGCACCGGCCGATGTCGGCGGATCGGTTCGCCAGCCTGCTGGAGGCGGGATGAGAACGCCTACGGCTTCCGGCGGCGCGGCAGCAGCGCCGGCTCGAACACCATGGTGGCGACCAGGGTGCAGAACAGGCTGATCAGCAGCAGCCGGCCCATCGACGCGGTGCCGGGATGGTGCGAGGCGGCGAGCGAGCCGAAGGCGGTGCCGGTGGTCAGGGCGGAGAACAGCACCGCGCGCGCGGTCGGCGAGGCGAGCGGGCCGGTGATGCCGGCGCGCCAGTTCATCACGAAGTAGATGTTGAACGACACGCCGACGCCGAGCAGCAGCGGCAGGGCGATGATGTTGGCGAAGTTCAGCGGCTCCGGGATCAGCACCACCAGCAGCACGGTCAGCAGCGCCGACAGCATGAGCGGCGCCAGCACCAGCCCGACCAGGAACAGCCGGCGCAGAGCCACCAGCAGGATCAGGGCGATCGCGCCTAGCGCGCTGATCGCGGCGATGGCGAAGGCGTGCACGATGGTGTCGGCGCTGGCGACGATGGTGACGGCAGCACCCGCGGCGTCCGGCCAGACCGAGCGCACCTGGCTGACGAAGGCGCGCAGCACCGTGTTGTCGTTCAGCGCGCCCCTGGGGTGCACCTCCATGTGCGCCTGCCCGTCCGGCAGCCTGTAGTCCTGGCGTATCTGCTCCGGGATGTCGGCTTCCACCGCCGGCCTGGTCACCGACAGCACGGTGCGGAGCTGGTCCAGCTCCATCGGCAGGAAGCGCACCAGATCGGCGTTGGCGGTCAGCAGGGCGGCGTCCGGGGCGGTGGACAGGGCGCGGAGCGCGGCCTCGATCCGCACCAGGGGGTCGGTGGCGGGAAGGGTGCGTACCACCGGCGCCAGGGCGGACACGGTGCCCACCGCGGCGGTCCGGATCGCCGCGGCGTCGGGCGGCGGCAGCGGCGCCGGCACCACCAGGGTCGGCAGCAGGATCTGCGCCGCGTCGGCGACCAGGGCCAGCTTGTCGGGCTGGTGGTCGGGGACGAAGCTGTCGAGGAACAGCACGTCGTGCACCAGCGGCAGGCGCTGCAGCCGGGGCACCAGGGCGCGCGCGGTGGCCATGTCCGGCACCAGCAGCTCGGCGCTGTAGGGCGAGGTCACCGGGTCCTTCATCAGCAGCGACAGGGTGCGCAGCGACTCCGAGTGCGGGTTCTTGGTGTGCAGCGGGTCGCCGTCGAAGCGCAGCAGCGGGATGCAGGCGATGCCCCCCAGCGCCAGCACGGTGAAGCCGGCCAGGATCGGCACGCGCTGGCGGCGGATCGCGGCGTCGAGCGGGCGGGCGGACCCGAAGCCCATCTCGCCGGCGAGCGGGCGCGGGCGGAACAGGGTGAGCAGCGCCGGCAGCACGGTGAGCGTGCAGGCGAAGGCGATCAGCATGCCGAAGCCGGCGATCAGCCCGAGCTGGGCCACGCCGACAAAGGCGGTGGGGGTGAAGGCGAGGAAGCCGGCGGCGGTGGCGAGGGCGGCGATCAGGATCTGCACGCCGGTCTCGCGGCCGGTCATGGCGAGTGCCGCCTGGTGGTCGGGACGGGTGCCGTCGGGCAGCACCTGGGCGCGGTAGCGGACGGAGAACTGGATCGCGAAGTCGACCGCGATGCCGACGAACAGCACCGCGAACGCCACCGAGATCAGGTTCAGGGTGCCGACCGCGAGCGCCGCGAAGCCGGTGGTGAGCAGCAGGCCGAGCACCAGGGTGAGCAGGATCGGCACGATCACCCGCCAGGTGCGCACCGCCAGGATCAGCCACAGCGACACCAGCAGCAGCGAGCCGATCAGGCCGGCCACCATGCCCTGCGCGACGGTGGCGAACTCCTCGTCGTCCAGCGCCACCTGGCCGGTGAGGTAGACGTGGGCCTGGCCGGAGCGCACGAACTCCAGCCCCGCGATCGCATGGCGCATGGCCGCTGTGGCGGCGCCGCCGGGCTGGAACGAGCCGTAGTCGAGGCGTGGCTGGGTGACCACGAACTGGTAGCGGCCGCCGAGGTCGCTGAGCGAGCCGGACAGCAGGCGCTGCCAGGACAAGGGAGTCGGACGGCCGGAGGCGGCGGCGCCGAGGTTGGCGGCGAAGCTGTCGAGCGCCGGCGCGAACGAGCGCAGGTTGGCCTGGCCGCGCTGCACCCCCTCGCCGATCAGGGACAGGGCGCCGAACAGGCCGCGCGCCGACGGGTCGGACGCGAGCTGGCCCAGGAAGGGCTGCGCGTCGATGGTCTTCTCCAGCAGGTCGGACAGCTTGTCGGTGTCGAGGAACAGCAGGCTGTTGCGCAGCAGGTACGGCACCTGGTCCGGGACGCGCACCAGCTTGTAGTGGCGGGTGTCGGCGCGCAGCGCGGCGGCGAGCCCCGCCGCTGTGACCTGCGCCTCCTCCGGCACGTCACCCTGCACCACCGCCACCAGCTGGTCCTCGTTCTGGGGGAAGTCGCGCTGGAACTCGGCCTGGCGCTGCTTCCAGGGCAGGTGGGCGGAGAACAGGCCGCCGGTGTCGGTGGTGACGCTCAGCCGGGCGCGCGTGGCGGCGAGGGCGCCGACCGCCAGCAGCAGGGCCAGCAGCACCACCGCCGGGGCGCGGCGCGAGCACAGCGCGGCGAGGCGGCCGAGCGGTCCGGACAGCACGGATCAGGCGGCCAGGCGGGGAAGCGTGCTGGGCAGGCGGAGCAGCCGCAGGAGGATCACCACCGCCATGATCGCGGTGCCGAGTGCAGCACCCAGCAGGATCGGCAGCAGCAGCCCGGCCCAGGCGGCGGGGCCCAGCAGGTAGAGCGCGTCGTCGGCGTGGAAGCCCCAGGCGCCGGCGATGATGCGCTCGCCCGGCACCTGCTTCTCGTAGCGCTCGGACATCCAGTTGCAGGCGAACAGGGCGGTGGCGGCGAACAGGCCGAGGGCGACCGACCAGAAGCCGAGGCGGTGGCCGAACAGGGTGGCGTCGGTCAGGCCGACGCCGATGGCGGCGAAGAACAGGCAGTTGATGCCGTTGTCGACCAGGTAGTCGTAGCGGTGGCCGCCGGGGCTCATCATGTCGCCGATCCGCGCCAGCTCGCCGTCGGCGCGGTCCAGGAACGCGGACAGCACCCAGAACGTGCCGCCCCAGGCGGCGAAGGTGCCGGGGTGGGGCTGGTCGGGCATCAGCGCCAGGCAGGCGCAGGCGAGCAGGCCGGTGAGCAGGCGCAGCGTGGTCAGGTGGTTGGGGGTGACGCCGGTGCCGAGCAGGGGGCGGACCGCCAGGCGGGCCAGGGCGTGGGTCCAGGTGTCGTTCAAGACGCGTCTCCGTAGTCGAGGGCGGCTTCCTGCACGGCGCCCCGCGACGGTCCGGTGCCCCGCGACGGTCCGGCGCCGGCGGGGACGCGGCCGCGCGGCAGCCAGGAGCGGTCCAGCCACTGCCAGGCCGCGAGTGCCGGCAGGCCGAAGGCGAGCTCGCGCAGCCGCTTGATCAGCGCCAGCGCGATCGACACCGCCGGCGGCAGGCCGAACAGGCTGCCGACCACGACGAAGCCGCCTTCCGACACCCCCAGCGCGCCGGGGACGGCGAAGCCGGCCGCCTTCACCGCCTGGCCCAGGCTCTCGATCACCAGCCCGGCTCCGAGGCCACGGTCGTGGCCGAGGACGTGCAGCGCCAGGCACACCTCCACGGCGCCGAGCAGCCAGGACACCGACTGGTGGAGCGTGGCGGCCGCCACGGCGCCGGGCTGCCGGTAGGACGACAGCAGGGCGGCGTGCAGCCCCTGGATCTCGCCCATGCCCTGCCAGCCGAACCGGGTGGCGAGCCGCACCAGCCCGGTCTCGAGCAGGCGGGCGAGGCCGAGCCACTGGCCGCCCAGGAACAGCAGGCCGAGCAGCAGGGCCGCGCCGAGGCCGCCCGCCACCTCGTCGGTGACGTGGCTGCGGCCGAGCAGGTGCAGCAGCAGCAGCAGGCCGGCGACGGTGAACAGGATCTGGGTCAGCATCTCCAGCGTCAGGTCGCACACGGTGCCGGCGGTAGCGCCCACCAGCGGCACGCCGCGTCGGCGCAGCAGGCGCACGGCCGCGAACTCGCCGCCGACCTGGGCCACCGGCAGCAGGTTGTTCACCGCTTCGCGCACCCAGCGCAGCAGCATGAAGTCGAGCAGCGACGGGCGCGGCGGGGTGCGGCCGGCGATGGCGCGCCAGCCGAGCGACGAGAACAGGATCTGCAGCAGGTGGAACCCCATCACCAGCACGATGCCCCAGCCGGCCTGTTGCAGCAGCGACAGCACGTGGCCGAGGCCGAAGCGCGCCAGCAGCCAGATCGCGAGGCCGGCGCCGAGGGTGCCGCCGATCAGGGTAAGCAGCTTCATGGAGGAAGGATCCAGTCGGACGGAGGGCCGCCGCCGCCGGGACGGGCGACGGACCCTGGCGGTGCGGCCGGCATTCGGGCAGGGATGCCGTGTCGGCCCCCATGTAACGGACCTGCCCCGCCTTGAGAACCACGAACCGGACGCGCCCGCTGCTGCTGACGCCGGGGCCGCTGACCACCAGCGAGGCCACCCGTGCCGCGCTCGGCCGCGACTGGGGTTCCCGCGACGGGGAGTTCGTCGCCCTCACCGGCCGGCTGCGCACGCGGCTGGCGGTCCTGGCGGGAGGCGAGGTAACGCACGAAACGGTGCTGCTGGCCGGCAGCGGCACGTTCGCGGTCGAGGCGGCGCTGCAAACGCTGGTGCCGCGCGACGGGCGGGTGCTGGTGCTGGCGAACGGGGCGTACGGGCGGCGGATGGCGGAGATGCTGCTGCGGCTCGGCCGCGACCACCTGGTCAGGGACTGGGCGGAGGACGAGGCGGTCGATCCGGCGGCGGTGGACGCGGTGCTGGCGGCCGACCGGGAGATCACCGACGTGGCGGTGGTGCATTGCGAGACCACCAGCGGGCTGCTGAACCCGCTGGAGGCGGTGGCCTCGGTGGTGGGCCGGCATCGGCGGCGGCTGCTGGTGGACGCCATGAGCAGCTTCGGGGCGCTGCCGGTGGAAGCGTCGCGGCTCGGGCTCGCGGCGGTGATGGCGTCGTCGAACAAGGGGCTGGAAGGGGTGCCGGGGATCGGCTTCGTGGTGGCCGAGCGGGAGCACCTGGGCCTGTGCAGGGGAAATGCCGCCAGCCTGAGCCTGGACCTGTGGGCACAAGCGGAAGGATTCCGGCGCAACGGGCAGTGGCGGTTCACGCCGCCGGTGCAGGTGGCGGCTGCCCTCGACGCGGCGCTGGACCAGCTCGACGCGGAAGGCGGCGTGGCGGCACGCGGCGCGCGGTACCGCCGGCTGCACGCCATGCTGGTGGAAGGGATGGCGGCGCTCGGGTTCGAGGCGTACCTGCCCCCTGCCCTGCAGGCGCCGATCATCGTCACCTTCCGCGATCCCGGGCCGCCGTTCGACTTCGCGGCGCTGTACGGGGCGCTCGCCGTGGAGGGGATCGTGCTGTACCCGGGCAAGCTGACGCGGGCACCGAGCTTCCGGATCGGCTGCATCGGCGCGATCGACGAGGACGACATCGCCCGCGCGCTGGCGGCGATCGGGGCGCATCTCGGGCGCTGAGGCGTCATCATACCATCACGTGGCGGAACCGCCGCGCCGCGCTAGGAGGCCGCCGTGGCGCGCCTTCTCATCAGCCTGGGCCTGGTCGTCTCGATGGGCGGCACCGGGCTGGCCGCTCCCGCGCAGGCCGACGACCCGGTCGAGGTGGTCACGGTCCGTTCCGGCGTCGGGACCGAGGCGCCGTCGGGGCAGCCGGCCGGAGCCACCGAGCCCACATCGGTGGTGGGCCAGGCGGCGCTGGGCCGCACCGTGGCGCCCACCGGCAACTACGACGACGCCCTGCGGCTGACGCCCTCGGTGCTGGACGTGTCGCCGAACGGTCCCGGGCTCGGCGAAGCGCAGGTGCTGACGATACGCGGCTTCACCGACGGGCAGTACGACGTCACCTTCGACGGCATCCCGTTCGCCGACAGCGACGACTTCTCCCATCACAGCTCGGCCTATTTCAGCCTGCGCGACCTGGCGGAGGTGTCGGTGGACCGCGGGCCGGGCGACGCCGCCAGGATCGGCGACGCGACCTTCGGCGGCACGGTGGCGCTGCGCTCGATCGCGCCGTCGGCGACCGGCACGGTGTCGCCCACCGGGTCGATCGGCGGGTTCGCGACGCGGTCGGGCGGGCTGCTGCTCGATTCCGGGTCGGGCGGCCTGGGCGGCGGCGCGTCGGGGGTGCTGGATGCGGAGTCGGTGCAGAGCGACGGCGCGCTCGAGGGGGCCGCGCAGCGTCGGGGCACGCTGTTCGGCAAGCTCGTGGTGCCGCTCGCGCCGGGGACGACGCTGACGCTGGCGAGCAACCTCGCCCGCACGGTGCAGAACGAGCCGCCGGGCGCGACGCTGGCCGAGATCGTGGCCGGTGGTCCGTCGGTGGCGCTGAACGGCGACGGGCACTCGCAGGCCTACGAGGGCTACAACGGCTCGGCGTATCGCACCGACCTGTCCTATGCCGCGCTGTCGGCGGAGCCCGCGGACGGGACCACGCTGTCGGACAGGCTGTACAGCTACGGGCTGGACCGGCACTTCGAGCAGGGCCTGGATCCCAACGGGAACACCGCCAACGGCACAGCGTTCGGCGCCGGGAACGTGCCGGGGCAGTCCGGACGGAACGGGCTGCGGGCCTGGGGCGACGTGCTGCGCGCGACGCGGCGCCTGCCGGACGGGTGGACGGCGGAAGCCGGGATCTGGGCCGAGCGGCAATCCAACGCGCGCAGCCTGGTCGAGATCGACCTGACCAAGGGCGGGATCGCCAACCCGGTGCTGCCGCCGGTGCCGGGGGTGCCGGGATCGACCGCGATCGACCGGCTGCAGCACGAAACGCTGCTGACGCTGCAGCCCTACGCGCAGCTCCACTGGCAGGCATGGCCCTGGCTGCGGCTGGATGCCGGGCTGAAGGGCGCCTGGTTCGACCGGGACGTGTCGGCGCCGGTCATGGAGGGCACCAGGCTGCCGACCACGATCGACCGCGGCTTTGGCGCCGTGCTGCCGGCCCTGGCCGCGCATGCCGGGCTCGGCTCCGGCTGGAGCGCCTACGCGCAGGTGGCGCGCGGCTTCCTGGCGCCGCCGCTGCAGCTGTTCGACGTGTCCGACCCGGGACGTGCCGCGATCGCGCCGGAAACCACCTGGACCGTGCAGCTCGGCACGGTGTGGCATCGGGACGGGCTGGCGGCGTCGGCGGACGTCTACCGGATCGTGTTCGGCAACGCGGTCGGGGTGCGCACGATCGGCGGCGAGGCCGTGGACTTTTCCGAAGGCCAGGTGACGTATCGCGGCCTGGAGGCAGAGGCGACGCAGGCGCTCGGGCCGGGCTTGAGCCTGTATGCGAGCGGATCGCTGAACGGCGCGCGCCAGTCGGGCGGGACCGGGGGCACCACCGGACCGGCGCCGGACACGCCGCAGGCGACGCTGGCGGCGGGGCTGACCGTCAAGCGCCGCGAGGTGGAAGCGTCGCTGCTGGATCGCTGGACCGGCGGCTCCTATGGCGACGTCGGGGGGAGGGAGTGGATCGCGCCGGTCAACCAGCTCGACCTGTCGGCCGGCACGACGCTGCGGATCGACCGGAGCGTGCCGGTCGCGCTGAAGGCGCAGGTGTTCAACCTGCTGGACAGCCGCCGGATCGACGGCCTGGCCGGCTACACCGTGGCCTCGGCGACCCCGCTGTTCTGGACGCAGGCCGGGCGCTCGCTGTTCGTCAGCGCGACCGGACGGTTCTGAGGGAGCGCCGGTCCGGCAGGCGGCGGGGATGAACGTTGCGCGGCCGAACCTTCAGGTCGCGGGCGCGTTGGGTGGGCGCAATCACCGGGAGCCGCTCCATGTTGACCATCCTCATCGTCGTGCTGATCGTGCTGGCGCTCGGCGGCGGCGGCTACGGCTACCGGTCCGGCTGGTACGGCGGCTCGCGCGGCACCGGGTTCAACGGGCTGGGGCTGGTGCCGATCCTGCTGATCATCGTGGTGCTGTACCTGCTGTTCCACGGGATGGGAGGCACGCCGGCGACGACGCCCTGATCGCCGGCGGGCAGGCCGGGCAGCATCCCGGCCCGCCCCGCTAGGTCTGCTTCGGCAGCATCCGCTCCAGGATGCCGTCCCGCGCGATCACGACGTGGTAGGAGGTGCCGAGCAGGTGCAGCACGACCAGGGCGTAGACGAGCCACTGGCCGAGAAGGTGCACCGTGGTGGCGGCCTGGTGCAGCGCCGGGTGCGGGCCGAGGCCGGGCACCGTGAACAGGCCGAAATAGCTGGTCGGGAACCGGCCGGTGGCGCTGAGCAGGTAGCCGCTGGCCGGCATCGCCAGCAGCACCGCGTAGAGCAGCCAATGGTTCGTCCTGGCCAGCAGCGCGATCGCGGCACCGGACCGGCCGGCAAGCGGCGGCGCCGGATGGGCGGCGCGCCAGCACAGGCGCAGGGCGACCAGGGCGATGACCGTCAGCCCGATCGACTTGTGCAGGGTGTAGAGCAGGCCCCTCCAGGCGTTGGTGTCACCCATGTTGGTCATCACCCAGGCGATCGGCAGGATCGAGGCCATCAGCAGGGCGGTGATCCAGTGGAACCACATCGCGGTTGCCGTGTAGCTGCCTGGTTGTCCGGACGCCGTTCCCGCCGTCGCCATGGTGATCTCTCCCGCCCTTGACCGCCAGCAGAACAGGGCGAGTTGCGGGGCGCAAGCTCGCCGATGCCGAGGCGGAACCGCGTCGGGGTCGGCGAGGAGCCGGTTCTTCCTCGTCGCGAGCGGGATCAGGGAGCGGGAGCATCGGGGGTGAGGGCCGGCTTCGCCCCTCTCCCACCCTGCTCGCGGTTCTCGTGTCCGCGCAGCCGTCGCCGTCACGCGCCTAGGTCGTTTCGCCGGCCTGGCGGAACGCGTGGGACTTCCTGGTGGAGGACGTGTGCACGGATGGCGGCGACCATCCGGTCGCGGGGGCGGGTCCGCTCGATGGCGGCACGTGTTCCCGGCCGCGCAGGCTGCGCACGGGCGAGCGCCTCCCCTACCACAAGAGGACCGGCCAGGGGATGCGGACCGCGACGCGCATCCGGACGGCTGCCAGCGGAGCGACTCGTTTCCGGTCAAAGCACGCTCAGGCCGGCGGTGGTGCCGGACTACGATTTCGGCGGCGACCCGCGGTCGTTCGGGGCGTTCGACGACGGCGACGGCGGGCAGGTCGCGTTCCTGAGCGCCGACACCGCGTCGTTCGGCATCACCGAGGATGGCGGCGCCGGGCTGCAGTTCCTTCTCGGGCCGGGCTGCGCGCCGGAGGACGGCTGGGTGATCGTCGACCGGAGCTTCGCCGAGCGGCCGGCCGGGCAGACGCTGGCGCGGATCACGCGCGACGCCGCCCGGTGTCCGCAGCGTCTGGACCATGCGTTCACGCGCTGGCACGTCCAGCCCCTGGAGTAGCGGGACAGCCTGCACGGCAGGACCGGGCGGATCACGCTGTCGACCCTGTGTCGGAGCATTTCGGCGGCCAAGACGTGGACGGCGCCGAGCATCTGGAGCGCATGTAGTTCACCCATGAGCTCGGCTACACGCGCTGGGAGCGCTGGCAGAACCTGTCGGTGCACGACCGGGCGCACGACCGGACGCGCGACCGGCAGCAGGGGGCGGAGCCGGCGGCGTCGGATCGCTGCGAGCCGGAGCTCGGCGCGCCGTCCGCGACGGCGGACTGGGTGATGGTGGATTGCGGGGAGTGGACGCAGATCGTGCCCCCCGCCGGTCCGGCCGGGGATCCGGCCGGGTTCTGGCTGGACCGGTTGCGGACCCATGCGGCGACCCGGTCGATGTTTCCCTGACGACGGAGGCGGTCTCCGGCTCACCGGAGCGCATCGACCGCCGCGGCCTGGATGGACCGGCAAAGCTCCGCGTCGGATGGCGGACGCGATGTCCCGGCCAAGGCCTGGATCCTTCCAAGGTCCGCAGCATCCGGCGTCTCGTCGACGTGCGCGAGGAGGGTCGGCTGCCGGCGGATGCGTGCAGCCGGCTCGGGCAGCGCGGCCCATCCGTCGGCCAGAAGTCGCGCGACTGCCTCCGACGGCGCCTCGGCCGTTCCGCCGTCGCGGGCTCCGAACCGCTGCACGTGAGCCGAGACCGCAGCCCGGTCCGTCGGGTGATCCGCCGCTGCCTCGGCGGCGTCCGCCTGCGCCGGGACGCGGGCTCGTCCGGCGGGCACGGCAGCGACAGCAGGAGCGCCAGGGCGGCATTGCCGATGCCGCCTCGCATCACGTCGCCCACGCTGCGCCTGGCATCGTCGGTCGTTCCCGATCGGGCTGGCCTTCAGCCGGAGCGGGAGCCGGCGGGCGACGTTGCCGCGGCGGCCCGATCACGGCGCTCGGTCAGGACGCAGCACAGGGCGAGGATCGGCAGGGCGAGGCCGAGCCGGCAGGAGGAGGTCCAGCCGCCATGGGCGAAGGCCCAGGCGCCTGCGGCGGAACCGGCGGCGCCGCCGCAGAAGAAGGTGGCCATGAAGAGGCCGTTGAGGCGGCTGCGCGTGGCAGGGCCCAGGGCGAACAACGCGCGCTGGCTGAACACCAGGTGGGCGGTGACGGCGAAGTCGAGCAGCACGGCGCAGGCGCCGAGCAGGACCAGGGCGGCGTGCGGTTCGAGCCGGCGTTCGGTCAGCATGGCGACGAAGGCGAGGGCGACGCCCGCCATGGCGAGCACGGTGCCGGACCGGAGCCAGCCGCGGTCGGCGGCGTGGCCGGCCAGAGGAGCCGACACCGCGCCGCCGACGCCGACGGCGGCGAACACGGCGATGCCGGTCTGCGACAGGTGGAAGGAGCGGGCCAGGAGCAGCGGCACGGTGGTCCAGAACACGCTGAAGGCGCCGAACAGGAAGGCGTGGTAGGTGGCGCGCCGGCGCAGCAGCGGCGTGTGCCGGACCAGGGCGGCCATGGAGGCCAGCAGCGCGGGATAGGACAGGCCCGGCGGCGGCTGCAGGCGCGGCAGGGCGAGGCGCAGCACCAGGCCGAGCACGACCATGACCGCGGCCGAGATCGCGAACACCGCGTGCCAGCCGAGCAGGTCGTCGAGCACGCTCGACACCGGGCGGGACAGCATGATGCCCAGCATCAGCCCGCTCATGACGTTACCGACCACGCGGCCGCGGCTGGCTTCCGGAGCGAGGTGGGCCGCGTAGGGCACCAGCACCTGCACCGCAACCGAGCCGAGGCCGATGAACAGCGAGGCCAGCAGGAACGGCGTCGCCGCGGTGGAAAGCGCCGCCACCAGCAGGGCCAGGACGGCCAGGGACAGGCTCGCCAGCACCAGGCGCCTGGTCTCGAGAAGGTCGCCCAGCGGCACCACCAGCAGCAGGCCGGCGCCGTAGCCGAGCTGGCTCATGGTCACGATCAGTCCGGCCGAGCCCGGCGGCAGGCCGATCGCGGCGGCGATCGGGCCGACCAAGGGCTGGGCGTAGTAGATGTTGGCGACGATCAGGCCGCAGGCGGTCGCCAGCAGCAGGGTCAGCCAGCGCGGCAGGCCCTGTGCCGCGTCGACGGCCAGGATAACGGGGTCGCTCATCCGCGCGCGGCCGGAATGGCCGGTCGCCGCCGATCCTGCGCGGGTCGGACGGCGGGGACACGGTGGTTCCCGAGCGGACGGGGATGCCGGCGGCTTCGCGTCGCGCGGTGCCGGTGGCAGTCGACTGGTGGTTGGCGGCAAGGCGGCGGGGGCGTCGCGGCGATGGCGGCGTCCGAGGACCGCGGGCATTCCGTCGCCATGCGGTCGCGATGCTGCCGACGCCCGCAAGGCGCGGCAGGGTCGGAGCCGCCAGCGGAGCGATGCGGACGACCAGCCGGGCGGTCGGCGCGCCCATGGGCGGGCCACGGAACCCGCCGCCGCAGCGGTGACGGATCGGGGCGTCGGCGGCGGGGGCTCAAGACCGTCGGGCTACTTGTTGGTGCGGCCAAGCCTGTTCGGGTTGAGGCCGCCGCTCCTGTCGACGTCGTTCGCCACGTCGCCCTCGATCGTGTTGTCGCCCTCGATCGTTTCGGGATCGTTGCCGGTGGCGGCGAAGGCGCCCTTGGAGGCGCCGATCCCGGGGTTGCGCTCGAGGTCGTCCGGCGGACGCGGGACGTCGGCGCCGAGATCGTCCGGACCGGCCGGCGGGGTCTTCGGGTGCTTCGATGAGGTCATGAACGGGCTCCTGCGCCGCCACCATAGCAGTCTGCGCGTTTCCGCGGGTGGCAGGGTGCAACGTCCGGGTCGTGCCGGAAGTGCCCCGCCTCCGGCCGATGGGGCCGCACGTCGGCGTGTGCGCGTGCAGGCGTGGGCGACCCGGCGTCGGCTCAGGCGAGCCGGACGCGAAGCTCGCCCAGCCCTTCGAGGCTGGACACCACCTCGTCGCCGGCCTTCAGCCAGCGCCGCTGCTCGGGCGGCGCCTTCTCGCCGAGGATCACCCCCTGCGGCGTGCCGGTGAACAGGATGTCGCCCGGCTGCAGGGTCATGATGCGGGCGCAGAACGCGATCAGCTTGCGGCAGTCGAAGATCATGTCTCGCGTGGTCCAGTCCTGGCGCAGCACGCCGTTGACGCGGGTCTGCAGGCGCAGGTCGTTCGGATCCGGGACGCGGTCGCGGGTGACCAGCCAGGGACCGACCGGCGCGAACCCGTCGGAGGTCTTGCCGGCGAGGAACTGCGTGGTGGCCATCTGCATGCCGCGCGCGCTGATGTCGTTGCCGGTGGCGTAGCCGGCGACGCAGTCGAGCGCGTCCGCCTCCGGCACGTCCCGGCACCGGCGGCCGATCAGCACCACCAGCTCGGTCTCGAAGTCGAACCGGTCGTCGATCGCGGTGGGCAGGGTGACGGTGCCGTCGTGGTGGTTCAGCGCGTTGGGGAACTTGGCGAACAGCGGCGGCTGTCGGGGGAGCGGGGTGCCGGTCTCGGCCGCGTGCTCGCGGTAGTTGAAGCCGACGCAGATGATCTTGCCCGGGCGGGTCACCAGCGGCGCGAAGTGGATGGCCGCGGGAGGGACCAGCACCGCGCGGGCCGGGTTGCGGAGGGCGGCGTCGCGCACGGCGCGGAGCCGGGGCCCGAGCCCGTTCTGCAGCAGGTCGTCGACGTCGCGCGGCGCCGGCAGGCCGAAGGCGCGGCCGGTGGCGCCGACGTCGAGCATCCCGTCCGGGGTTTCCAGGCCGAGCGCGGTGCCGTCGCCGAGGCGAAGGTTGGCGATCCGCGCGCCCAGCGTGGAAACGTCCTGGAAGTCCTGGTCGGGGATGGGCATCGGGGGGGTCCTGTGCGGTCTCGCCGCGTTCCCAACGCCATCGGCCGGTTGTCGTTCGCTGTGCCGCCAGCCGGGCCCGGGAACCGATCCCCGGACCCGGGCCGGCCTGCCTACCAGCGGGTCCAGAGGCTGCGGTCGTTGTCGTAGACGAAGGTGACCGGGGTGGTGGGGGTGATGCCGGCGGGGGCGCCCAGCACGGTGGCGGTGGTGCCGGTGGTCGAGGTGCCGCCGTTCACGGTCAGCGCGGTGATGGCGCACTCGGCGGTGAGGTGGAAGGTCTGCTTGGGCCGCGGGTTGGCCGGCAGCACCATGGTGAGGGTCGCCAGAGTGGTGGAGGTCGAGGAGCAGACCAGGATCTGGCCGCCGGTGTTGTCGGTGCCGGTGACCGTGGCGCCGGCGGTGGCGCCGGTCGGGACCGGCGAGCTGTCGACGATGCCGCCGTTGGTGACGAGGCCGCCCTTGCAGGTCAGGTTCAGGGTGCCCATGCCCATCGTGCCCACCGTGCCGCCGGAGCCGCCCAGGCGGCAGTCGTAGTCGTTCAGGCCGAGAAAGGTGCCGTTCGGGGAAGCGACGCTGTGGAAGTCGATGGTGCCGGCATAGCCGGGACCGACGCCGGGGACGGCGACGCCCGGCATGCCGAGCTCGAAGCCGGCGGCGAAGTACTGGCCGTAGGAGCCGTGGATGACGCTGTCGTGGCCGGCATCGGCGTAGATCACGTTGTCCACGGTGACGATGTTCTCGAAGTGCGGGTTGAAGCGCACGTCGCTGCCGGTATAGGTGTTCTGGAAGCAGCTGGTGCTGCGGCTGTTGCTGGTGTTGGGCGCGCACTCGTCGTTGTCGACCAGCACGTTGGGCCCCTGGGCGGAGAATCCGTAGTCGGAGCCTGCGACCGACACGTTGCCGACGATGGACGGCAGGCCGTCGTAGACGCCGGAGCCGTTGGCGCCCTGGTTCAGCACCAGGCCATAGGAGTTGTAGGTGGCGGCGCCGCTGCCCTGGTAGCCGGCGGCGGGCGCGGTGATGGTGTCACCGCTGACGTTCACCCAGTCGACGCCGTCGAGGAACTCGCCGTACCAGTTGGTGCCGGCAACGTTGTTGTCGGGATAATAGAAGTTGCCCTGGCTGAACACGGTGCCGATGTTGGACACGTGCACGTTGGCGACCGAGGCGCCGCCGGAGGCGGCGTGGATCGACAGCGAGCCGTTCACCTGCTGCAGGCCGGACAGCCAGGTGACGCCGGTCGACACCTCGACCCAGAACGGGCGCTCCAGCCACACCGCCTGGATCGCGCGTCCGCTGACGTCGAAGAAGGCGCTGCCGCCGTAGGAGGTGCAGTCCTGGCAGATGATGTTGCCGTGGCCGGTGCCGCCGCTGGGCGAGTCGCTGACGATCTGGAAGCCGGCGGTCTTGCTTTCGCGCAGGTCGATGGCGATCGCGCGGTTGATGTAGAGGAAATCGGGATCGGTGAAGCGCAGGCCGGTGGCCCAGGCCTGGGTGGCGCCGCTCCAGCCGGCGCGGTTGGTGAAGGCGACGTCCTCGATCACCTGGGTCGGCGCCACGTTGGACAGCACCAGCGGGATGCCCTTGATGTTGAGCGCGACGCCGGTGTTGCTGGCGCCGGAATAGGCGGTGGAGAACTTGATCCCCTTGATGTACAGCGCCTGGCCGGAATAGGTGCCGTTGTGGGCGATGTCGTTGCCGTTGGGGTTGGCGGCGAAGGTGACGTCGAGCCCGTCGCCGGCGGAGCTCCACACCAGCTCGGTGTGCGAGGTGCCCTCGCCCACCAGCGCGAAGCCGGAATTGGCCAGGGTGGTCGCGGTCAGCGTGGCGCTGAGCATGCAGGCGCCGGACGGCACCACGATCCTGACGCTGCCGTTCCGGTTGACGCCGACGCCGACGGTGCCGGCGAACTGGCTGGCGCTGCCGCCGCTCGGGAGCTGTCCGGTGGCGACGGCGATCGCCGCCTGGAACGCGGCGGTGTCGTCGGTGCTGCCGTCGCACTTGGCGCCGTAGTCGCGCACGTTCAGGTTCTCGGAGAAGCGTGCGGCGAGCGAGCGCGACGTGAGCGCCAGCGAGGGCAGCGGCGTCGCGGCCGCGAGCTGCGAGGTCGGCAGCGCGGCCGCCGCCTGCGAGGCGATCGAGGACAGGCTGGTGCCGCCGACGGTGGCGGCGCCGTTGAGGCTTTGTATGCTGAGGTTGCGCGCGGACACGTCGCCGGCGCGGTTGAAGATCGGCTGGGCCTTCGCGGCAAGCGGCAGCACAACGGTTGACATCGAAACGAATGCGATTACGGTTGGCAGACGCGTCATGGGATCTCCACTCTGGCGACCGGGATCGACCGGCTGTGGCGACATGATACGTTGGCTCAATACGTAGCCGAAAGGAATTGCGCCCGCGCGCCAGTTGCCGCGGAGGAAGCTGCCGTTCGGCAGGAGGCGCGTATGCCGCCGTCCTATGCTCCGTCTAGACGAGCGCCCGCGTGGCGGTGGACGAGGTCGACGAGGCGGTCGAAGATCGCCGGACGCGACACCACGAAGTTGCCGCGTCCGTCCACGCCGCCGGCGTCCTGGTCCGGGGTGCAGTCCCGCACCTCGTCGGCGCGGTTGAACAGCATCTCCGAGCTGCCTTCGAGCGCGGCCGGCGCGTCGTAGATGTGCAGGTCGGCGCGATGCTCGAGGTTCCACCGGCTCGACAGCACCAGGCCCGGGGTGTTGCAGATCCAGCGGTACTTCGCCAGCGCCGCGCCCAGCGGGGCGACGAAGCAGTCGGCGCGCGCGCACCACACCACGCTGCACAGCGCCGAGCGGTTGACGAGGTCGACCACCGGCACCCCGGCCTCGCGGCCCGCCGCGGCGATCGCGGACGCCAGCGCGAACTCCTGCGCCAGGTCGCAGGCGGGCCCGGCGTCGTCAAGGGCGGCGGCGCCGCGGTCGTGCTGGTCGTTCAGCCCGTCCAGCACCACGGTGCAGCCCGGCACGGTGCGGCCGAGATGGCGCAGCAGGTCGGCGGCGAAGTCGGCGAAGTCGTCCAGGGTGCGGTTGCCGACCCGCAGCCCGAACAGGATCACCGGGCCCGCCGCCCGCGCCGCGTCGGCGGCGGCGCGGTCGTCCCGGAGCGAGGGCGCGGCGTTGCCGGCCGCCACCACCGC
>CAXUEL010000022.1:0-27802 GCA_964249915.1 uncultured Acetobacteraceae bacterium
TGCCTCTCGTTGCGCCGTGGGCGGCCAAAACCGTGTCGCGGCAACAGGTTGATGGACCGGTCGCCTCAGGAAACGCGGTCGTATCGGGTCCGCTCGGCGGCGACCTGATCCGGGGTGTAGTGCGGAGCGGTGTCCTCGAACCTTTCCCAGCCGCTCGAGGCGTAGGCGGCACGACGCGCCGTCACGTCGACGGCAGCCGCCGTGCGCCCGTCGAGCACGCCCTCGATGGTCGCGGCCTGGGCATCGTCGCCACGCACGGTGACCAGCGTGCCGCCGCGGCGGACGCCTTCGGTGTAGGCGTGCGCATGCTCCTCCGGCACGCCGGCGTGGATCAGCGAGCCGAGCACGCCGCCGCCTGCCGCACCGATGCCGGCGCCGGTCACGGTCGCGATCAGCCAGCCGGCTGCGACCACCGGGCCGACGCCCGGAATGGCCAGCAGGCCGACGCCGGTCAGCAGGCCGAGGCCGCCGCCGAGCACGGTGCCCGTGGTGGCGCCTGCGCCGGTCTTGGTCGCGTCGGGGACGCCCGTCGCGGCGGCGGTGCCGTGAGCGCTGTCGGCGTTGTTGCCGACGATGCTGATGTCGGTGTGCGGCACACCGGCCGACTCCAGCGCCTGCACGGTGCGGACCGCGTCGTCGTAGCTGTCGTAGAGGTGGGTGAAGGTGCGTAGGGCCATGAAGGGCCTCCTGTATCGGGAGTGGGGTGGGACGCTGCCGCTGCTACTGCTGGCCGACGTTGCCCTTGTAGTCGAGCCAAACGTTGGCCTTGCTGCCCTGCATCATCGCGGTTCCGCGCCAGACGCCGTTCCCGTCCTTCCGGAGGTCGGCGACCTGCGTGAAGCCATGTCTGGCGATCCGCCGGCGGGCTTCCCTCATGCTGAAGGAGTTGGCGCCACGGGCCGGCTGCATCGCGTTGGCGCCGGTCGTGGCGACGGCCTGGTTGTCGTTGCCGCTCGCCGCCGCCTGCCCGTTGTCGGTCGACGGCGACGTGGCCGGGGTGGTCTGTGCTGCGGCGCCGGTCGCGAGCAGCGCGAGCAGCAATGCGGTCGGGATGTGTCTCACGGGATGCTTCTCCTTGGGATGTGCCCCGCGGACCGACGGCCTGATGGAGCCGCAGGCCGACACGAGCAGGAGCGTTCACGAGCATGGGCGTTACGGAGGCTTGTCGCGTCCGGAAGCCGTCGACCAGGCTGGTGGTCCGACCGGCGGTCACCCCGCCGACCGGACCTGCCGGATCTCAGACCTTCGAGGGCTTGCCGACCACAGTCTCGGCCGGCGCCTTCACGATCTCGACGTCCTCGCGCCGCACGGTGTCCTTCACCGTCTCGACGCGATCCACCACCTCCTTGCGAAGGCTGACCTCCTCCCGCACGCGAGCGGTCTTCCCGACGACCGCCTCTTCGCCGGTCTGGGTCATCTCGATGGTCCGGTCGGTGAAGGCGGTCCCGGACACCGGCCGATCCCCCGTCACCGCATGACGCTCGATCTTCACCGTTTCCTCGTGCAGACTCACCTGCTCCTCGACCGGAACCTCGACGACGAAGCGGCGGATGCGGGTGGTGCCGCGGTTGACCAGACGCTTGCCGACCACCAGCTGCTCTTCCGACAGCTGGAGGACCTCGTCACCGGCCGTCGCGGACCGGGCATCTGCGCCCAAGGGCTGCATGGCCGAAGTCGAAGCTGCCGTCTGCGTCAGGCCGTAGTTGGACGCGCGCTCGTCGATGTCGACCGGGTTGTGACGCTCCAGGATCGCCACGACCGACGAAACGTGCTGGTCCGGCGCCTTGATCGTCACCACGCTCGAACCGCTCTGCACGCTTTGGCTGTAGACCGCCGTGTCGTGATCGGGCTCGCCGCCGAAGATGCTGGCCCACAGCCCGGGCTTCTGGGTCGGCATCGCCGAGCCCGTGGTGGCCGTTCCGTTGGATGCCATGTCGGCGTGCGTGCTGATGGCGTCCTGCGGAACGTGAGCGGCCAGCAGGTCCTGGACCGCCGCCTGGGCATGGGCCGCGGTGTCGAAGATCGCAACAATGGTTTCGTCAGGCATCTCGAAGTCTCCCATGATGTTGCCCGGGCGCCGAGCCATGGCTCCCTCCGCTCATGCAGTGCGAAAGGCGGCCGGCGATCGGAGCCGATCCACGCCCTCGTCAAAAGAAGGCAGACGGTGCGAGGCGCCCAGTGACAGGAGTTGGATCTAGGGCGACCAGAACCGGCGGCACAGAGCCGTTTGCATCAATTCGTATGATGCAAACGTACCTTTCCGGTCGCTTTGTCGCGTCTTTGACAGACTCGCCGGCCAAGCAGCGAGGTGCTGCCGGATCAGGTCAGCCGCCTGCTGCGACCGCCGGGATCCGCTCGACCACGGCTTCCTCGGAACGAAGCGCCACGACCTCCTCGTAATCCTTGATCCGCGTCACGGTCCGGATCCGCACCTCCTCCTTGAGCAGAAGACGGCGCTCGGTGACCACCACCTCCTCGACGACCGAGACGATGGTCACGTCGCCATCGTGGCGTATGGGCGGGGCCTGGTCGACATAGGTGCCGATCTGGACCCGCTCCACCTCCACCCGTTGATGCTTCAACGTTTCCCGGACACGGTGATCGCGGTTCCGGACCACCTTGCTGACGCGCACCAGGCTGCGGGGAATTGTTCGCTTGGCAATGGAGATCTCCTCGGCATGCAAGGCAAGCACCTGATCCCGTTCAGTGGGAGTAGGCGCCTGCTGGGCCGTTGCATCGATGGTCGGCAGCTTGTCGGTCATGCCGATGGTCCTTTCCTGTGGTTCAGAATGTTCTCGGCTCATTCTCGCACCATGCCGCGCCGCCGATGGTGTCCGGACCCTGCGGCCGGTCCGTTCGCAGGGTCCAGGGCCGAGGGCCCAAGAAGATCGCGTTACCGCCCGGGATGCAGGATCGCGCCGACTGGACCGGCGGTGAACGGCGGCGGGCCGACCGCGGTGCCGCCCAGCCGGAGCAGCAGCAGGTTGCCGCCCGGCCACACCACGGCGACACGTGTTGCCGCGCCGATGAACCGGGCCGACCGACCAGGGCCGTCAACCGGTCGACGAACCGCCGCGATCGGGTCGCTGCCTGGTGATGCCTGGCATGAAGCCGCGCGATCGAGCGGATCGTCTTCTCGATATACGTTGGCAGGATCGGCATCAGAGCTTCCACGGTCGCTCCTGTCGGGAAGGATCGATCTCTGGACGAGCGCGGCCGCTTTGGATAGAGCCGTCTGGCCCAATCACATGGGTCAGACGCATCAGGCGCCGGTTATGGAAATCGGACGGCCTGGCTGCCCACCGCAGGTCGCACCATGACAACTCGCCAGTCCTTCACGGACCGTCGTCAGCTTCAGCAGATCGTCGCCGGGCTGACCGAGGGCGTCATCCTGGTCGACGAGGGCCAGGACATCGTCTGGGCCAACGAGGCGGCCTTGTCCATGCACGGCGTCGGGACGCTGCCGGAACTCGGAAGCACCGTGGACCAGTATCGCGACCGGTTCCGGCTGCAGTACCGCAACAACCACAAGCTTTCGAAAGGGGACTACCCGATCGAGCGCGTCATCGCGGGCGAGGCGTTCCGCGACGTCGTGGTGGAGGTCACGCCCCCGGGTGCGGACACGCCGCGATGGGTGCACCGCGTCCGCAGCCTGGTCCTGACGCAGCCTGACGGCGAACCGGACTGCCTGGTCCTGATCCTCACCAACGTGTCCGAGCAGTTCGAGGCCGAGGAACGGTTCGAGTCGTCGTTCCACGTCAACCCGGCACCGGCGGTGATCTGCCGTTTGTCCGACATGGTCTACGTCAAGGTGAACCGCGGCTTCCTTCATCTGGCCGAGCTGAGCCGTGACCAGGTGATCGGCCGCCCGTTCTCCGAGATCGACCTGTTCGCGGACGCCCATCACCGCGAGGACGCGCTGGCACTGGTCGTCCATGGACGACCGGTGCCGCAGTGGGAAACACGCCTGGTCGGAGCCAACGGCTCCCGCGCCGTCATCGTCGCCGGGCAGCCGATCGAGATCGACGACAAGCCGTGCATGATGTTCACCTTCATGGATCTCGAGCCGCGACGCCAGGCCGAACAGGAGCTTCAGGAAACCCGCAGGCAGACGCAGGCGGATTTCGAGGCGCTCTACATCGAGACCCCGGTCGCGCTGCATGCGCTTGATGCCGAAGGCCGGATCGTCGCGGTCAGCGACCGCTGGCTCGAGCTGCTGCAGTTCGGCCGCGAGGAGGTGATGGGCCGTCCGATCACGGACTTCCTCGCGCCCGCCGCCAGGATACGCTACCGGGACAACGGCGAGGCTCCGCCGCCGCCCGGAGGAACCTCACGGGACGCGGAGTACCAGTTCGTCAAGAAGTCGGGGGTCCTGGCCGACGTGGTGGTGTCCACCCGGGCAGGTCCGGATCGGCGCGAGACCCGTGTCCGGACCACCGCCGTCCTGACCGACGTGACCGACCGGAAGCACAGCGAGGAACGCTTCGCCAAGGCGTTCAGCCTGGCTCCGGTCCCGATGCTCCTGGGCAGGCTGGACGAATGGGAAGTGGTCGACGCCAACCAGGCGTTCCTGACGATGATCAGGCGCCCGGCGGCCGACGTGCTCGGCCGGCAGGTCGACCAGCTGGGTTTGTCGGTCGACGGCGCCGGTGGCGCCAGGGTCGGTGACGAACTCCGCAGGCAGGGCAGCCTGCGCAACCTCGACGTGACCATCCAGGCGGCCGACGGGACCACGATCGACTGCCTGCTGTCGGCGGAGCCGGTCAACCTGCAGGGGCAATGCTGCGCCCTGGTCGTTCTGCAGGACATCACCGATCGGCGTCGGTCGGAAACCCAGCTGTTCGAGGCGCTGGAGGCCGTCATGCGCGACACGTCCTGGTTCAGCCGGAGCGTGATCGAGAAGCTCGCGCACCTTCGCCAGCCGAGTCATGCGGTATCCAGGGGAGCGGCTCTCGACGATCTGACCAAGCGGGAGGCCGAGATCCTTTCGCACCTCAGCCAGGGGCACAAGGACGACGAGATCGGCGGCATGCTCGGCTTGTCCCGCAGCACGGTGCGCAACCACGTCGCCGCCATCTACGCCAAGATCGGCGTGCACAGCCGGAGCAGCGCCATCGTCTGGGCCCGGGAGCGCGGCTTGATGAGATCGACCGGCACGCGAAGGCAGAGGTAGAGCGATGCGAGAGTACGCCCGCATCATGCGATCTGATACAGCTGCCTTTTACCCGTTCCCCACCCCGGGCGCAGACCCGAAGCGATTTCCCCGGCCCTGGACGACCTGGAGGTTGCCATGAACATCGAGAAGCCGCCCGGAGCGGCGAAGCGCGCCAAGGGTTCCCTCACCGAGGCCCTGGGCAAGCTCACGGGCGACAAGGAGGTTGAGGCCAAGGGCATGGCCAAGAAGCTGGAAGGCGAGGCGGAGCAGGCTGCCGCCGCACGCAGGAAGCCAGGCAAGAGTTAGCCGACAAGCGACCGCGGGATGAGCTCCGACCCTTCATCGACAACCCCGACAGGACACGCTTCATGCCGCAGGAAACCTTGGTCGCCGTTTTCGACGTCGGCGCTCAGGCCGATGCTGCCGTCGTCGCCCTTGTCAGGGAGGGCATCGCGGCCGGTGACATAGAGCGTCACGCCACTGCCGCGCTGACCAGTTCGATCTCGACGCCGGCAGACGCTGGCGGCTTCTGGAACACCCTGTTCGGCGGCGAAACCTCGCACGAGCAGAACCAGGTCTACGATCGCACGGTCCGGGCAGGCGGCGAGGTCATGACCGTCCTGATGGACGAGCGCGATGCCGATCGCGTCATGACGATCCTGGAGCCGTTCGGACCGGTCGACGTCGCCGAGCGCGCTGCGTCCTACGGGCTGGTTGCGTCCGTGCCTGTCGCCGCACCCGTTGCGGCTGGTCGGGTTCCGGCAGCTGCCGGCGCCTCCGACCAAACCCTCCAGCTGTCCGAGGAAAGCCTGGCTGTCGGCAAGCGCGCCGTGAGTCGCGGAGCCACGCGTCTGCGCCGCTTCGTGCGGACCCAGGCGGTGGAGCAGGACGTCATCCTCCGCGACGAAAGGGTCTCCGTCATCCGGCGGGTGGCCACATCAGGCATCGCCGCCGATCCGGAACCTTTCGCCGACCGCGTCATCGAGATGACCGAGACCGACGAGGAGCTGGTGATCACCAAGATGGCACGGGTTCGCGAGGAGGTGGTCCTCCACAGGCACGTCACCGAGCGGGTCGAGACCGTCCGGGAGAACCTCCGGCGCGAGGAGATCGAGGTCGACAAGATCGGTGCACCGACCACCGACACCGTCGCGACGTCGCGCACCTGACATCCCGTCCTCGGCGCACGAGGATGTCGAGCATGACGCCGTCCGGACGCCTGCGTCGCGGCGTGCCGGCACGGTCCGCGGCCGAACGTCCGGTACGACAGGACGACGCGCTCCCGGACGTATCGGCCTCGACATGACCATGCCCGGTTCACGGCGTCGATGAAGACGACACCTCGTCTTCCGCCCTGGCAGCGTCCAGCAACGCCCTTGCCTGCTTCAGATGCGGCAGGTCCAGCATCCGTCCATCGAGCGCGACCGTCCCGGCGCCCGGATCCGCCTCGAACAGGGCGACCACCTTGCGGGCGTGCTCCAGCTCCCGTGTGCTGGGCATGAAGACCGCGTTGATCACCGGCACCTGTTGCGGATGGATCGCCATCATGCCGACAAAGCCGTCGCGGCGGCCGCGCATCGCGTAGGCCTCCAGCCCGGCCAAGTCGCGGAACGCCGGGTACACCGTCTCGATCGGCGGCACTCCCGCCGCCGAGGCGCCCGCCAGGCACAGCGTGCGCGCAAGCCGGCACAGGTCGCTGTAGTCGCCGTCCTCGCCCCGGTTGGTGGAGGCACCCACCGCCGCCGGCAGGTCCTCCGCCCCCCAGGTCAGACCGGCGAGGCGGGCGCTCGAACCGCGATAGCTGCCGAGCGTGAACAGGGCGCGCGGCGTCTCGGTGGCGATCGGCAGGATGCGGATCCGTCCCGCCGCCAGGCCCGCCGACGCTTCCAGGGCGGTCAGGTAGTGGTCGAGCCGCACCACGTCCTCGGCGCCGTCCGGCTTTGGCAGCACGATCCCGTCCGGAGCACCCGGCACCACCGCGGCCAGGTCGGCCAAGGCATGCGGGCCGGACAGCGGGTTGATCCGCACGAACACCGCCGGCGTCCGCGGCAACGGCCGCTCCGCCAGGAACCGGCTCGCCAGCCGGCGCGCCTCCGGCTTTCTCGTCTCCGCCACGGAGTCCTCCAGGTCGAGGATGACCACGTCGGCGCCGGATCCGGATGCCTTGTCCAGCTTCGACGGCGCGTCCGCGGGCACGAACAGCCAGGAGCGCAGCCTCATGCCGGGCTCCCCAGCAGCAGGGCGGTGCGCCGGCACCGGCAGACGACCTCGTCGCGCTGGTTGATGGCGCGATGCTCGAACACCACGATCCCGTTCCCCGGCCGCGACCGGCTGTCGCGCATCTCGACCACGGTGGTCTCGACCCGCAGCGTGTCGCCGACGAACACCGGCTTCGGCATCACCACCGCGTCGTAGCCGAGATTGGCGACCAGCGTGCCCAGCGTGGTGTCGCCGACCGAGATGCCGACCATCAGGCCGAAGGTGAAGATGCCGTTGACGACGATGCGGCCGAACTCGCTGGCGCTGGCGAACTCCGCGTCCAGGTGCAGCGGCTGCGTGTTGTGCGTCAGCGCGCTGACCAGCAGGTTGTCGGTCTCGGTGACGGTGCGGCGCAGCTCGTGCCGCACGGTCCAGCCGACCTCGAACTGGTCGTAGTACCTACCCGCCACGATCCGCACCGTCCGGATCGAGCCGCACCAGCACCAGCTCCTCCGTCACCTGCTGCCCGACGCGTGCCGCCAGCTCGGCGACGACGCCCGTGAACGGCGCCTGCAGCGACAGCTCCATCTTCATCGCCTCCACCACCACCAGGGGCGCCCCCTTCGCCACCGCGTTGCCGACCGCCACCGCGACCGCCACCACGCGTCCCGGCATCGGCGAGGACACGGCGCCGCTTCCCCGGTCCGCTTCCGGCCCGTCCTGCGCGACCGGGTCGCGGAACGCGTACGGCTCGCCCGCCTCGAACACCACGATCTCGCCGTCCCGCGCGAACACCGGCAGCGACCGGGCCGGCGCCCGCACCGTGGGCGTGATCACCCGCGTCCCGCCGGCATGGGCCAGCCGTACCTCGAGCCGCGGCTCCGCGTTCAGCCGGAAGCCGGCCAGCGGCCCGTCTGCATCGCGTAGGCGTCGGCGGGCGGCCGCGTCCAGGACCACCGCGGACGGCTCGCCGGGCCGGGTCAGCGCATCGAGCCGGGCGTCGATGAACCCGGTCTCCACCCGCCCCGCCACGAAGTCCGGATGCGACAGGGCGCGGACCAGGAACCCGGCGTTTGTCCTGACCGGCCACGCCTCGACCGCGGCGCACGCCGTCGCCAGCCGCGCCGCCGCCTCCTGCCGGGTGCGCCCGTGCACGATCAGCTTGGCGATCAGCGGGTCGTAGAAGGCGGACACCTCCGACCCCTGCTCGACCGCGCTGTCCACCCGCACGGCATCCCCCGGCAGGCGGAGGTGATGCAGCCGCCCGGTCGAGGGCAGGAAGCCGGTGGCGGGCTGCTCGGCATAGAGCCGCGCCTCCATCGCCCAGCCGTCGAGACGCAGCTGCTCCTGCGCCAGCGGCAGCGCCTCCCCGGACGCGACGCGCAGCTGCCATTCGACCAGGTCCTGCCCGGTGACCGCTTCCGTCACCGGATGCTCCACCTGCAGCCGCGTGTTCATCTCCATGAACCAGATGCGGTCGGCGCGAAGCCCGTCGCTCCCGTCGGCGATGAACTCGATAGTGCCGGCGCCGCGGTAGCCCACCGCCCGCGCCGCCCTGACCGCAGCGGCGCACACCGCCTCGCGCACGGCCGGCTCCAGCCCCGGCGCCGGCGCCTCCTCGACCACCTTCTGGTGCCGGCGCTGCAGCGAGCAGTCGCGCTCGAACAGGTGCACGACGTTGCCGTGGTCGTCGGCGAACACCTGCACCTCGATGTGGCGCGGCCGGGTCACCCAGGTCTCCAGCAGCACCCGGTCGTCGCCGAACGCCGCTCCCGCCTCGCGACGGCAGGCAGCGAGCGAGGCCGCGAACTCCTCCGGTCGCTCGACCCGCCGCATCCCCTTGCCGCCGCCGCCGGCGACCGCCTTGATCAGCACCGGGTAGCCGATCCGGTCGGCCTCCGACGCCAACCGCTCCCCGGTCTGGTCGTCGCCCAGGTAGCCCGGCGTGACCGGCACGCCCGCCTCGGCCATCAGCGACTTGGCGGCGTCCTTGAGCCCCATGGCGCGGATCGACGCCGGCGGCGGCCCGACCCAGACCAGCCCGGCCGCGATCACCGCCTCGGCGAACCCGGCATTCTCCGACAGGAAGCCGTAGCCCGGATGGATCGCCTCCGCTCCCGCGCCGCGCGCGGCTTCCAGGATGCGCTCCGCCACCAGGTAGCTTTCGCGCGCCGGCGCCGGGCCGATCGCGACCGCCTGATCCGCCTCGGCAACGAACGGCGCCTGCGCATCCGCGTCCGAGAACACGGCGACGCTGCGTATGCCAAGCCGCCGGCAGGTGCGGATGATCCGCCGGGCGATCTCGCCTCGGTTGGCGATGAGCAGGGACGCGATCATGTCCGCCTACATCCGGAACAGGCCGAAGCGCGGCGACTGCGCGATCGGCGCGTTCAGCGACGCCGAGATCGCCAGGCCCAGCACGTCGCGCGTCTGCACCGGATCGATGACTCCGTCGTCCCAGAGCCGGGCCGTGGCGTAGCGCGGATCGGACTCCGCATCGTAGCGGGTGCGGATCGGCGCCTTGAACGCGTCCTCCTCCTCGGCGCTCCAGCTCTCCCCCCTGGCCTCCATCCCGTCGCGGCGCACCGTCGCCAGCACGCTCGCCGCCTGCTCGCCGCCCATCACCCCGATCCGCGAGTTCGGCCAGCTGAACAGGAGACGCGGCCCGAAGGCGCGCCCGCACATGCCGTAATTGCCGGCGCCGAAGCTGCTGCCGATCAGCACGGTGAACTTCGGCACGCTGGCGGTCGCCACAGCGGTCACCATCTTCGCGCCGTCCTTGGCGATGCCGCCGGCCTCGTAGCGGCCGCCGACCATGAAGCCGGAGATGTTCTGCAGGAACACCAGCGGCGTGCGACGCTGGCAGGCGAGCTCGATGAAGTGCGCCGCCTTCTGCGCGCTCTCCGAGAACAGCACCCCGTTGTTGGCCAGGATCGCCACCGGATAGCCCAGGATCCGGGCAAAGCCGGTGACCAGGGTCGGGCCGTACAGCGGCCGGAACTCGTGCAGCTCGGAGTTGTCGACGATCCGGGCGATCACGTCGCGCACCTCGTACGGCGCGCGCCGGTCGACCGGCACGATGCCGTACAGCTCGGCCGGGTCGTAGCGCGGCGGCACCGGTTCGGCGACATCGATGTCGACGCGCTTGACGGTGTTGAGGCGCCCGACGATGTCGCGCACGATCCCGAGCGCGTGCTCGTCGGTCCGCGCCACGTGGTCGACCACGCCGGACCTGCGTCCGTGCGTGTCGGCGCCGCCGAGCTCGGTGGCGCTGATGACCTCGCCGGTTGCCGCCTTCACCAGCGGCGGCCCGGCCAGGAAGATCGCGCCCTGGCTTTCCGGCCCCAGCCCGCGCACGATCACCGCCTCGTCGCTCATCGCCGGCATGTAGGCGCCGCCCGCGGTGCTGAGGCCCATGACGCAGGCGATCTGCGCGATGCCCGCCGCACTCATCCGCGCCTGGTTGTAGAAGATGCGTCCAAAATGCTCGCGGTCGGGAAACACCTCGGCCTGGTGCGGCAGGTTGGCGCCACCGCTGTCGACCAGGTAGACGCAGGGCAGGCGGTTCTGCTCCGCCACCTCCTGCGCCCGCAGGTGCTTCTTCACCGTGAGCGGGAAGTAGGCGCCGCCCTTCACCGTCGGGTCGTTGGCGACGATCATCACCTCGCGCCCCGCAACCCGGCCGATGCCGGTGATCAGGCCCGCGCCCGGCGCCTCGTCGCCATACATCCCCAGCGCCGCCAGCTGGCCCAGCTCCAGGAACGGCGCGCCCGGATCGAGCAGCCGCTCCACCCGGTCGCGCGCCAGCAGCTTGCCGCGCGCGAGGTGTCGCTCGCGCGACGCCGCCGGACCGCCTTGTGCCGTGATCCGCACCTGCTCGCGCAGCGCCCGGGCGCAGTCGCGGTTGAAGCCGGCGTTGCGCGCGAACGCCTCGCTGCCGACGTCCACCGTGCTCGCCAGGGGCGTCATCGCGGCGTGCTTCCCTCGATCAGCTCGCGCCCGATCAGGTAGCGCCGGATCTCGTTGGTGCCGGCGCCGATGTCGTACAGCTTGGCATCGCGCAACAGGCGCTCGACCGGCCATTCGCGCGTGTAGCCGGCGCCGCCCAGCGCCTGGATCGCTTCCAGCGACACCCGCACCGCGTTCTCGCTGGCGAGCAGGATCGCCGCCGCCGCATCGGTGCGCGTGGTATTCCCGGCGTCGCACGCCTTCGCCACCGCGTAGACGTACGCGCGCGACGAGTTGAGCGCCACGTACATGTCGGCGATCTTGGCCTGCATGAGCTGGAACCCGCCGATCGCCTGGCCGAACTGTTTGCGCTCGCGGACATAGGGCAGGCACACGTCGAGACAGGCCTGCATGATGCCGAGCGGACCGCCGGCCAGCACCGCGCGCTCGTAGTCCAGGCCTGACATCAGGATCCTGACGCCCTGTCCCTCGCGGCCCATGACCTGCTCGTCCGGGATCTCGCAGTCCTGGAACACCAGCTCCGCGGTGTCGCTGCCGCGCATGCCCATCTTGTCGAGCTTGCGCGACACCGAGAACCCGGGCGTGCCCTTCTCGACCAGGAACGCGGTGATCCCCTTCGGGCCTGCGGCCGGATCGGTCTTGGCATACACCACCAGCACCTCCGCCGAGGGGGCGTTGGTGATCCAGAACTTGGTGCCGTTCAGCACGTAGCGGTCGCCGCGGCGCTCCGCCTTGAGCCGCATCGACACCACGTCGGAGCCCGAACCCGCCTCGGACATGGCGAGTGCCCCGACATGCTCGCCCGAGATCAGCCCCGGCAGGTAGCGCTGCCTCTGCGCGTCGCTGCCCCAGCGCCGGATCTGGTTGATGCACAGGTTGGAATGCGCGCCGTAGCTGAGCCCGACGGCGGCGGAAGTGCGCGACACCTCCTCCATCGCCACCACGTGCTCCAGGTAGCCGAGCCCGAGCCCGCCGTACTCCTCCTCGACGGTGATGCCGTGCAGCCCGAGCGCGCCCATCTCCGGCCAGAGCGTGCGGGGAAAGGTGTTGGTCTCGTCGATCTCCTTCGCGATCGGCGCGATGCGGTCCGCGGCAAAGCGCGCCGTGCTGTCCCGGATCGCATCCGCGTTCTCGCCCAGCGAGAACTCAAGCCCACCGCTCATCAAGCACTCCCCTGGCCGGACATCCGGCACATGCGCCCCGCCATCATCAGCGATCCAGGAACAGGAGGGCGGGCTGCTCGACCAGCCGCTTCAGCGCCTGCACGAACCGCGCGGCATCATAGCCGTCGATGATCCGGTGGTCGAACGACGACGACACGTTCATCATCGTCCGCACGACCACCTGTCCCCTGACCACCACCGGCCGCTCCACCAGCTTGTTCGGCCCGATGATCGCCACCTCCGGGTGGTTGATCACCGGCGTCGCCGACACCCCGCCCAGCGGGCCCAGGCTGGTGAGGGTGATGGTGGAGCCGGTCAGCTCGTCGCGCCCGGCGCTGCCGTCGCGTGCCGCCGCCGTGACGCGGCCGAGCTCGCGCGCGCACTGCCACAGGTCGAGGGCCTCCACGTGCCGCACCACCGGGACCAGGAGCCCGCCTGCGGTCTGGGTGGCGATGCCGACATGCACGCCCTCGAAGCAGCGCAGGATGCCGGCCTCGTCGTCGTAGCGCGCGTTCACCTGCGGGAACTGCGGCACCAGCCGCGCCACCGCGCGCATGAGGAACGGCAGCAGAGTGAGCTTCGGCTGCTCCGCCGGCCGGTCTGCATTCAGCTCGCCCCGCAGCGCCTCGAGTGCTGTCAGGTCGAACTCCTCGACGTAGCCGAAATGCGGGATGCGCCACGTCGCCTCCTGCATCCGTTCCGCGATCTTGCGGCGCAGGCCGATGATCGCGGTCTCGTTGATCCCGGTACGCCGGACGCCGAAGACCGGCGCCGCCGGACTGTGTTCGCGGGCGAAGAGGTCCAGGTCGTCGGAGGTGACCCGGCCGTCGGGTCCGGTTCCCGGCACCGTTCGCAGGTCGATGCCGAGCTCGCCGGCACGGCGGCGGGTCGCCGGTGCCGCCAGCGGCGCCTCGGCCCCCTCCGGCTTGGCCACCGGCCCCGGATCGGAAGAACGCGCAGCCACTTCCGGTGACGGCGACGCTTCCGACGCAACCTCCGCGACGGTTTCCGGCAGGGTCGGCGTTTCCGGCCCGTCCATCGCATCGACCGGCGCATCGACCGGCTTGGCGTCCTCGCCCAGCGACAGCTCGATTAGCGGCGAGCCCACCGCGACCATCTCGCCAACCCTGCCGTGCAGCGCCACCACCACCCCCGAGACCGGCGCCGTCATCTCGACCGTCGCCTTGTCGGTCATGACGTCGACCGTGGCCTGGTCCTCCTCGATCCGGTCGCCGACGCCGATATGCCAGGCGGTGATCTCCGCCTCGGCGACGCCTTCGCCGATGTCCGGCAGCCGGATCAGGTAGCGGTCCATCGTCACCCCTTCAGGCTGCGTTGCATTGCCGCGATCACGCGGTCGGGTCCCAGGAAGTAGTCCCGCTCGAAGGCGTGCGGATACGGCGTGTCCCAGCCGGCGACGCGCTCGATCGGCGCCTCCAGGTGGTAGAAGCACCGCTCCTGCACCAGCGACGACAGCTCGGCGCCGAAGCCTGCGAAGCGCGACGCCTCGTGCACCACCACGCAGCGCCTGGTCCTGCGCACGGAGCCGAGGATGGTGTCGAGGTCGAGCGGCACGATGCTGCGCAGGTCGATCACCTCGGCGTCGATCCCGCTCTCCTCCGCGGCCGCGAGTGCGACGTGCAGCATCGTGCCATAGGCCAGCACCGTCACCGCCGATCCGGGCCGCACGACCGCCGCCTTGCCGAGCGGCACCGTGTAGTGGCCGTCCGGCACCTCGCTCGCCGGATGCTGCGCCCAGGTCGTGACCGGCCGATCGAAGCGGCCGTCGAACGGGCCGTTGTAGATGCGCTTCGGCTCCAGGAAGATCACCGGGTCGTCGTCCTCGATGGCGGCGATCAGCAGCCCCTTGGCGTCGTACGGGTTGGACGGGATCACGGTCTTCAGCCCGGACACGTGCGCGAAGATCGCCTCCGGACTGGAGCTGTGCGTCTGCCCGCCGAAGATCCCGCCGCCATAGGGCGAGCGCACGGTGATCGGCGACCAGAACTCGCCGCCCGACCGGTAGCGCAGCCGCGCCGCCTCCGACACCAGCTGGTCGTAGGCGGGCAGGATGTAGTCGGCAAACTGGATCTCCACCACCGGGCGCAGCCCGTAGGCGCCCATGCCGATCGCGGTGGCGACGATGCCGCCCTCCGAGATCGGCGTGTCGAAGCAGCGCGTCAGGCCGTGCTTCTGCGTCAACCCGTCGGTGGCGCGGAACACGCCGCCGAAATAGCCGACGTCCTCGCCGAACACCAGCACGTCGGGATCGCGCGCCAGCATCACGTCGAGCGCCGAGTTGATCGCCCGGATCATGTTCATGGTGGCCACGGTCAGCAGCCCAGCTCGCGGCGCTGCTCGAGGATCCGCCAGTCCGGTTCCTTGTAGACGTCCTCGAACATCTCGCGCGTGTCGGGCTTCGACAACCCGAGCGTGCCGACCGCCTCGCCGGCCTTGGCGGCGGCGCGCACCGTCTCCTTCGTCTCCGCCACCAGCGCCTCGTGCAGCACCTCGGACCATTCGCCGGTCGCGATCAGGTGCGTCTTGAGCCGATCGACCGGGTCGCCCAGCGGCCAGTGCGCCGCCTCGTCCGCCGGACGGTAGCGGGTCGGGTCGTCGCTGGTGGAGTGCCCGGCAGCGCGATAGGTGAGGAACTCGATCAGCGTCGCCCCGCCGTTGCTGCGCGCGCGCTCCGCCGCCCACTGCGTCGCTGCGAACACCGCCAGGAAGTCGTTGCCGTCGACACGCAGCCCGGGCAGCCCGTAGCCGATCGCCCGCGCGGCAAACGTGGTCTCGTCGCCGCCGGCGATGCCCTGGAACGACGAGATCGCCCACTGGTTGTTGGTGATGCACAGGATCACCGGCGCGCGGTAGACGGCGGCGAAGGTCAGCGCCTCGTGGAAGTCGCCTTCCGCGGTCGTGCCCTCGCCGATGAAGGAGATCGCGATCCTGTCGTCGCCCTTGTAGGCGGACGCCATGGCCCAGCCGACCGCATGTCCGAAGCGGCTGCCGACGTTGCCGGACAGCGAGTAGAAGCCGTAGGCGCGCGCCGAGTACAGGATCGGCAGCTGCCGTCCCTTCAGCGGGTCGTCGGCGTTCGAGTAGATCTGGTTGACCAGGTCGAGCAGCGGATAGTCGCGCGCCATCAGGTAGCTGACGATCCGGTAGGTCGGGAAGCACATGTCCTCGCGGCCCAGCGCCAGCGACGGGGCGGCGCCGAGCGCCTCCTCGCCGGTCGAGGTCATGAAGAAGGAGGTCTTGCCCTGGCGATGCGACTGGAACATGCGCGAATCGAACGCCCGCGTCAGCACCATCGCCCGCAACCCGCGCCGCAGCAGGTCCGGATCGAGGCGCGGGTTCCACGGCCCGACCGCCCTGCCTTCCTCGTCCAGCACCCGGACCAGGCCGTAGGGCAGGTCGCGCATCCCCGCTTCCGGCGACAGCACGTCGGGACGGCGCAGGCTGCCCGCCTCCGGGATCACGACATGGCCGAAGTCCGGACGATCGCCGGGCCTCGCCCTCGGCACCGGCACGTGCAGTCTCAGCGGTGGCCTGTTCGACATGTCTGGTGTGTTCCGAGGAAACGATCCGGGTTGCGTGCCTGGCCTGAGCGTCGCATCCAAACGGTGGACGGCAAATTGCTTTTATCGCCCGCCTGTCCCCTCACCACGCAACCCGGTATCGTCTTCCAGGCCAGGATTAGGATGGAATTGCGTGGACGCGGTCGACCTGAAGATCCTCCGGCTGCTGCAGGACAACCCCGGGATCTCCGCGGTCGAGCTGGCGCAGCGGGTCGGGCTGTCGCACACGCCGTGCTGGCGCCGCGTGAAGCAGCTCGAGGCGAGCGGTGCCATCATGGAGCGCGCCGTCATCGTCGATTCCAGGATGGTCGGGCTCGACGTCACCGTGTTCGCCAGCCTGCGGCTCAGGATGCACGACGAGGACACGCTGCTGGCGCTGGAGCAGGCGGCGCGCGACCGGCCGGAGGTGCTCGACTGCTTCTCCATGAGCGGCGAGAGCGACTACATCCTGCGCATCGTGGTGCCGAGCATCGAGCACTACGAGCGGTTCCTGAAGAAGGTGCTGCTGCACTTCCCCGGCGTCGCCTCGGTCGGCTCGCACTTCGCGCTCAAGTGCGTGAAGAAGACCACGCGGCTGCCGATCTGACCGGACGTCGCCCTCATGGGCCCAGGCAGGACCCGACCAGCCGGTCGAACGCCTGGCCCGGACGCATCGGGTCCGCGGCGGGAACGCCGAGCAGGCGCTCCGCCTCGTCCAGCACGCGCTGCCGTCCGGCCTCGTCCAGGTGTGCCGTGTTGAGGCTGATGCCGCCGCAGCGGATCGCCGGGTTGGTGAGCCTGCCCAGCCGCAGCGTGAGGTCGATGGTCTCCTCCAGGCCCGGCACCCGGTACTCCGGCAGCCCGCCCAGCGTGGTCCGGCCCGGCTGGTGGCAGACCACGACCACGTCCGGCTGGCTGCCGTGCAGCAGGCCCAGCGACACCGCCGCGAACGAGGGATGGAGGATCGAGCCCTGGCCCTCGATCACGTCCCAGTGCCCGGGCGCCGCGTCGGGACTGAGCATCTCCGCGGCCCCGGCCTCGAAGTCGACCACGACGGAGTCCATCGGGATGCCGCTTCCGGCGATCATGATGCCGGTCTGGCCGGTGGCGCGGAAGTCGGCGTCCAGGCCCCGGCCGACGAAGGCGCGCGCGAGCGCCAGCGCGGTGTACTTCTTGCCCAGGGCGCAATCGGTTCCCACCGTCAGCAGCCGCCTGCCGGCACGCCTGCGGCCGGTGGCGATCGGGATCGCGTCGGGCGGAACCCGGACCTCGACCAGCCTGCGGCCATGCCGCCGCGCGGTTTCGGCGAGCACCGGCACGGCCGAGAGCGGGCTGTGCATGCCGCTGACGATGTCCAGGCCCGCCCGCAGCGCTTCCGCCAGGGCGTCGATCCAGCCGGGCAGGATGACGCCGCCGAAGTTCGCCACGCCGATCACCAGGGACCGCGCCCCGCGCGCCTGCGCCTCGCCGGGGGTGAGGTGGGGAAGGCCGGTGCTGATGGTGCCGCCCGGCAGCACGTACTCGCCGATGCAGAGCTCGGGCGCCCAGTCCCGCAGGCCGAACGCGGTCTTGGCATAGCTGGCCTCGGTGGCATCGCCCAGGAACAGCAGGTAGGGCCGCGGCAGGTCCAGCACCGCCGGCGCAGCCGGCTGCGGGCCGGGCGTCATGACGCGATGCCGAGGCGCCTGCCGGCCCGGGCGGCGGGTCGGCTGGCGCGGCTGGACGTGGTCCTCATGCCTTCGCTCCTCGGGCGGCCGGCTAGAACTTCACCCGGGCGGTCAGGCCGATGGTGCGCGGCTGGATGATGCTGGCCTGGCCGGTCTGGTCGGCGCCGCCCTCGTTGCTGTAGTAGGTGATGCCGCGCTCGTCGCCGATGTTGTCGAAGAACGCTTCCAGCCCGTAGCGCTTGTTCTCGAGCCCGATGCGGATCGCGCCGGTGTTGTAGCTGGGCAGGAACACGTGCGAGGTCAGCACGGCCGACGGCGAGAAGTCGGTGTAGCGGTCGCCGACCAGGCTCCAGGTGCCGGACACGTAGGCGTTGAAGTCGCGGAACGCGTGCCAGCTGTAGTCGACGTTGATGCTGGTGCTGACGTTGGGAACGTAGGGCAGGTAGTCGCCGGAGCGGCCGCCGAGGCCGGGCGCGTTGGCCGACAGCCGGGCGTCGGTGTAGTCGCCGGTCGCGTTCAGCCGCAGGCCGCGCAGCGGCAGCCAGGTGAGGCTCCACTCGACGCCCTTGCTGACCGCGCTGCCGGCGTTGCCGTTGACGCCGAACACGCCCTCGGGCGTGCTGACCAGCGACAGCACCTGCACGTTCTTCCAGTCGATGTAGAAGCCGGTCAGGTCGATGGAGACGCTCTTGTTGAACAGGTCCTGCCGCCAGCCGATCTCGTAGTTGACCGTGCGGTCGGGCTGGTAGGAGGTCGGGATGTTGGTCACGCCCGCCACCGACAGGTTGGGCCCGCCCGGCCGGTAGCCGGTGGCGATCCGTCCGTAGAACAGGGTGTTGTCGTTCACCCGCCAGCGGGGTGCCACCGAGTACAGCGCGTCGTGGTCGTTGGAGGTGAGGGTCGGCGCCACGTTGCCGGGGCCGAACAGGATGTCGCCGAAGTTGGTCTGCTGCGAGTGCTGCGCGGTGCCGCTGTACCGGCCGCCGAGGGCGATGTCGAGGTTGCGCAGCAGGTAGTAGTCGAGCTGGCCGAACACCGCCAAGTCCGAAAGCTGGGCATCGATCGCGGCGCCGCCGAGCGGCGGCGACAGCGTCTTGCCGATCTGGTCGGGGTTCTGCGCGTCCAGGAACTGCCGGAAGTTCGACGTCTCGTGGGTGTAGTAGGCGCCGCCGAGCAGGTCCAGCCGGTGGTCGAACAGCGTCATCCCCGGGTTCGAGGCGAGCCGCACCTCCTGGTTGAACTTGTCGGTGTCGGAGTTCTGCCGCTCGTCGACCAGGCTGGGCACCACGCCGTAGAGCGAGCCGATGTAGCTGCCGTAGTTCACCCCGGGCGCCAGGTTGGTGTTGGTCTCGTCGAACAGGCTTTCAAAGTTGTTGTAGGAGAAGCTGGTGACCGAGGTCAGCGTCGCCACGTGCAGGTCGTAGTCGACCGTCGCGTAGTAGATCGCCGACTCGTTCTGGCTGCTGGTCGGCAGCGCCGTGTTGTTGGCCAGGCCGTCGACCAGGGACAGCTGGTTGCGCGGCGGCGTCGCCGGGGTGAGCGCCGCACCCACCACCTCCACCGAGTCGGACGCGTCGCTCAGCAGGCTTTGCCGCTCCGCGGTGAACCGGACGGTGAGGTCCGGCGTCGGCTGCACCAGCGCCGACGCGCGCCAGCCGTATTGTTGTCCGGCGTTGACGTCGGTCTTGCCGGTTTCCGGATCGTCGACGTAGCCGGGAAACCACTCGTTCCAGGCGGTGAGGCGGACCGCGGCCTTGCCGTCCCAGAACGGGACGTTCACGAACCCCTTGGTGGTGCCGCCGACGCCGCCGTCGGTGCTGCCGTCGATCCCGGTCTCCGCCTCGCCGGAGAATGCCCGCGGGTCCGGGGTGTTGGTGACGTACTTGATCAGGCCGCCCTCGGCGGTGGCGCCGTACAGCGAGCTTTGCGGTCCGCGCAGCACCTCGATCCGCTGCAGGTCGTAGGTGTCGAGGTTGGGGCTGTTGGTGGCGGCGTTGTTCTGTGCGCCCGTCGGGTTGATCGGCACGTCGTCCAGCACCGAGCCGACCGTGGTGCCGGCGCTGCCGGTGTTGATGCCGCGCAGCACGATTCGGACCGCGCTCTTGTCGGCCGCCTCGACCGACAAGCCGGGCACCTGGCCGAGCAGGTCCTGCAGCCGCACCTCCTGCTTGCGGTCGAGCTCCTTGCCGGAGATCGCGGTGACGCTGTTGGCCACGTTGCGCTGCAGCTCGCGCCGCCGGTTCGCGGTGACGACGATCTGCTCGGTCTCGTTGGTCGGGGTCGGGTTGACCTGGGCGACGTTGGTCTTCGCTGCGCCCTGCTGCCCGGCGTTGCTTGATGGCGGGACGCTGGACGAGGTCGACGGCCCGGCCGCGGTGGAGGGCGGCGTCGCGGTCTGCGCCAGGGCCGGCGTCGCCGCGAGCGACAGCACGGCGGCCACCTCGCGTGGACGGATGCGTAGGCGCTTCATGGGCTTCCCCCCGAGATGATCCGCATGCCGGGCTGACCGATCTCTGGGTGAGACGCTATAGTCCCACATGGGATATGGTCAATCGGTTTGGGTCGTCACCGAAAAGAATGCCTGCGTCCGGTCGCACGGTGTCCCGGTGGCGGCCTGGCCGCACCGGGGAACCGACGCGACGCCGACATGCAGCACGTCGACCAGCTGACGCAGGTTGGCCTCGCAGCCAACCAGCAGCTCGGCCGGCATCTCGTTCAGGACGATCTCGACAACCGTCGTCTCGCCGTCGCGGCATGCCTTGACGGAGTCCGGGATCAGGCTGCGGCGGGCGAAAGGGCCGAGAACCGTGCTCAGGAGGCCCGGACTGGACAAGGCCGTCACGTCGTAGCGGATGGCACGGGTCGGCAGGGCGTCGCCGGAAGGGGAGCGCATGAGGGTGGATCCGGACCGGGGGAAGGGGCGCACGCACGGGATCCGGCTGCCATGGGCCGGATGCGTGCCCGCACCGCCCTCTAGGCAGCCGGGCCGGTAATTCGCGCGTGGTCCTCGCGGCGGGTGCTGCGCGCCGGGCCGCAGACGGCCCGGCGTCGCCTCGCCTCGGCGCCCGGCATCAGCGGGTCGCCGGCCGTGGCTGCCGGGTCCTCTTCCGAAGGTCCGGGACCGGTCCCGGCCGTGCCGGCCTGACCAGCTGGCGCGACGCGTTGTCCAGCAGCTCTTCCTGCGTGGTCGAGCACACGCACAGCGCCAGCGCCTCGTCGCAGCCCTCGGACAGGACGTAGGCGTGCCCCATCCTGCTGTCGATGTAGATCGACTCGCCGGCGTCCAGGGTGGCGGGACCGTAGAACTCGGTGTGCACCACGATCCGGCCGCTCAGCACGTAGAGGAACTCCTGCCCGTCGTGCCGGACCAGGTCGCCGAACTCGGCGAGCGAGCGCGCCTTCACGCGCGACACGATCGGGATCATGTCCTTCTGCCGCAGCTCGGGCGACAGGTAGTGGTAGTCGTAGTTGGCGGTGGCGACCGACAAGGCGTCGGCCAGGGTGGCGATGCTGCGCCGGCTGTTGGCGATCGCCGGCGCCGCCGCCTCGGGCTCGGCGAACAGGTCGGCCATCCGGATGTTCAGCCGCTCGCTGACCATCTGCAGCTTGTCGAAGGTCAGGGTGAGCCGGTCGTGCTCCACCTTGGCCAGCGTGGAGAACGGGATCCCGGTGCGGGTGCTCATCTGCCTGAGGGTCAGGCCGTGCCGGTTCCTCAGGTCCCGCATCAGCGAGCCCAGCGTGACCTTGTGGCCCGACACGGTTTCGGCGGCCGCCTTGACGGGTTCCCTGGCCCTACGCGCATCCGCGCCGCGCTCGTTCCCTGGCATCAAACCACGTCCGGTTCCAATGAAGGAGGCACGGGCCGCACGGGCAAGGGCACCGTGCTTCGGTGGAGGGCGCGCATGACTGCCGCCCTGGAAGCCCTGGGCTAGTAACCATCCTGTACGGGACACCGTCAAGCAGGCAGGCGGCGACGCGACGGCGTCCAGGCCGGGAAATCATTCAAATGGGCGTGTTGACGCACTCTCCCCGGAGGATAAACTATCCCGGTCCGAGCAATACCGACTGCCCTTGCCACGGACCACGCGACACGGCCGGCCGGAGCATCCATGGAACGTTTCAAGACACTGGCCGTCGCCCTGCTCGGCCTGCTGGCGGTTTCGGCGGCGCCGCCCAGCACCGATACCCTTGCCCCTCCCGCCTCGGCACCCCCCGCGCTGGCACCTCCAACCGTGGCACCGAGCGTCGGGCAGCCGACCGCGCCGTTGGGCGCGGCGATCCCGGCTCCGCCGGGCGCCAACCCGTTGACCAAGGCGGACGTCGACGGCTGGCTCGACGGCTACCTGCCCTACGCGCTGCGTGTCGACGACATCGCGGGCGTGGAAGTCTCCGTGGTCAAGGACGGCCACATCCTGACCGCGCGGGGCTACGGCTTCGCCGACGTCGCCAAGCGCATCCCGGTCGATCCGGACCGGACCCTGTTCCGGCCGGGCTCGGTGTCCAAGCTGACCACCTGGACCGCGGTGATGCAGCTGGTCGGGCAGCACCGGCTGGACCTCGACCGCGACGTCAACGCCTACCTCGACTTCACCATCCCGCCCTACCAGGGCCAGCCGGTCACGCTGCGGCAGATCATGACCCACACCGCCGGCTTCAACGAAACCGGGAAGGGGCTGCTCACCTACGACCCGAAGCAGCTCGAGCCGCTCGGCACCTATCTCAAGGGCTCGATACCGGACCGGATCTACGCGCCCGGCAGCACGCCCGCCTATTCCAACTGGGCGACCGCGCTCGCCGGCTACATCGTCGAGCGGGTCTCGCACACGTCGTTCGACGACTACCTCGAGCAGCACGTGTTCGCGCCGCTCGGCATGCGCAACTCGACCTTCCGGCAGCCGCTCCCGGCGCGGCTGGCCGCGCAGATGTCGACCGGCTACGGGCGCGCGTCGGAGCCCGGGCACGGCTTCGAGATCATCGGCCCGGCGCCGGCGGGCTCGGAATCGTCCACCGCGACCGACATGGCGCGGTTCATGATCGCGCACCTGCAGAACGGCACCCTGGACGGCCAGCGGATCCTGGACCCGGCCACCGCGCAGACCATGCACGACAGCCCGCTGGCCAAGGTCGATCCGTTCTCGCTGGTGCCGCCGCTCAACCGCATGGAGCTCGGCTTCTTCGAGACCGACATCAACGGGCACGAGGTGATCGGCCATCTCGGCGACACCGCGGACTTCCACACCATCCTGCACCTGTTCATGAAGGATAGCGTCGGGCTCTACGCCTCCTTCAACAGCGCCGGCAAGGACGGCGCCGTGCAGGCGCTGCGCGCCGCGCTGTTCAAGGACTTCGCCGACCGCTACTTCCCGTCCACCGTGCAGGACGGACGCGTGGCGCCGGAGGTCGCGGCGCAGCACGCCCGGATGATGGCGGGACGCTGGCAGGGCAGCCGGAAGTCGGTCGGCGACTTCCTGAACGTCGCAACCCTGCTGGGCCAGACCACGATCTCGACCGGCCCGAAGGGCGAGCTGGTGGTGTCCGGCATCACCGAGCCGGGCGGGGCCTTGCGCCGCTGGACCGAGATCGCGCCGTTCGTGTGGCGTGACGAGGCCGGCCATGACCGCCTCGCCGCCAAGGTGGTGGACGGCCGCGTGGTGCGCTGGAGCTGGGACTTCATGTCGCCGTTCGAGGTGATGGACCCGGTTCCCGCCAGCCGGTCCGCCGGCTGGATCGTGCCGTCGCTGCTGGCCGGCCTCGCGGTGCTGCTGCTCAGCTTCCTGCACTGGCCGGTCGCGGCCCTGGTGCGCCGTCGCTACCGGGCGGCGCTGCCGGTTCCGGAGCCGGCACGGCCGGCCTACCGGATCGCGCGGCTGTTCGCCGGCCTGTCGATCGCGGTGATGGTCTGGTGGACGATGCTGATCCTGTCGATGCTGCGGAACGCCAGCCCGTCCGACGCCGCGCTGTGGACGGTGCAGGTCGCCAGCCTGCTGGTGTTCGTCCTCGCCGTGCTGGCCATGCTCTGGAACCTTTGGCTGGCCTGGCGAGCCCGCCGCGCCTGGTCCGGACGGGTCTGGAGCGTGCTGATGGTCCTGTCCTCGCTGATGCTGCTCTACTTCGCCTCCACCTTCGGGCTGCTCGCCATGACGGCGCGCTACTGATGCCCGGCCTCACGCTCGAGGTCGCGACCGAGCGGCTGCGACTGGCCCAGCCGTTCCGCATCTCCGGCCACGTGTTCGACAGCGCCGACGTGGTGGTGGTCACCCTGGACGACGGCACGCACAGGGGACGCGGCGAGGGTGCCGGCGTGTACTACGTCGGCGACGACCTCGCCCACATGCAGGACGACCTGCGCACCGCCAGGCCCGCGATCGAGCAGGGCCTCACTCGCGAGGCGCTGCGGGCGGTCATGCCGCCCGGAGGCGCCCGCAACGCCGTCGACTGCGCGCTGTGGGAACTGGACGCGGCACGAGCCGGCGTGCCGGTCTGGACCCTCGCCGGGCTGGACCCGCCGCACCCGGTCCGCACCACCTTCACCCTGGGCGCCGACCGGCCCGAGGTCATGGCGCAGGGCGCGCGCGGCTACACCCAGGCCCGCGCGATCAAGATCAAGCTCACCGGCGAGCTCGACCTCGACATCGACCGCGTGCGGGCGATCCGCCAGGCCCGGCCCGACGCCTGGCTCGGCGTCGACGGCAACCAGGGGTTCGGGCCGGACGACCTCGATCCGCTGGTCGCGGCCCTGCAGGAGCAGGGCGTGTCGCTGCTGGAGCAGCCGCTCCCGCGCGGCCAGGAGGCGGCGCTGGACGGCCACCGCTCCGCCATACCGATCGCCGGCGACGAGAGCATCCTGTCGCTGCCCGACCTGGCCGGCGCCGTCGGCCGCTTCGACGTGGTCAACATCAAGCTGGACAAGTGCGGCGGCCTGACCGAGGCGCTCATGATGGCGGCGGAAGCGCGCCGGCTGGGCCTGGAGGTGATGGTCGGCAACATGATCGGCACCAGCCTGGCGATGGCGCCCGCCTTCGTGCTGGCGCAGCTCTGCGACGTGGTCGACCTCGACGGCCCGACCTTCCTGACCGCGGACCGCACGCCGTCCGTGGCCTACCGCGACGGGAACATCTGGGCCGGCCCGGAGGTCTGGGGATCGGCAGCGTCCCGATGAGGGAGGCCTCGCCCTGGTTCGGCCAGCCGCGCGGGCTGACGATCCTGTTCCTGACCAACATGTGGGAACAGTTCTCGTACTACGGCATGCGCGCGCTGCTGGTCTACTACATGACCAAGCAGCTGATGCTGGGGCAGGGCACCGCGTCGGTCGTCTACGGCGCCTACACCGCGTGTGCCTACTTCACGCCGATCCTGGGCGGCGTGGTCGCCGACCGGCTGCTCGGCAAGCGCCGCGCCGTCATCCTGGGCGGCGGCATCATGGCCGCCGGCCACTTCATGATGGCGTTCGAGCCCCTGTTCTACCCGGCGCTGGTGACCATCGCGCTCGGCAACGGCTTGTTCCTGCCGAGCCTGCCCAGCCAGATCGAACACCTCTACGCACCCGGGGATCCGCGCCGCTCCTGGGCCTACAACCTGTACTATCTGGGCGTGAACGTCGGCGGCTTCCTCGCCCCCGTGGCCTGCGGGACCATCGGCGAGATCTACGGCTGGCACTACGGGTTCGGGGTCGCCGGGATCGGCATGCTGTCCGGCCTGCTGATCTACCTGTCCGGCCAGCGCTATCTTCCCGCGAGCCTGCCCGCGACCGGCAGCACGGTCGCCAGGGAACGCGGGCGGATCGACCGGCGTGCCCTGCTGCTGCTGCTTGCCGTGGCGCTGTCGGTGACGGTGTTCCGCGCCGCCTACGAGCAGGTGGGCAACACGGTGGCGTTGTGGACCGACACCGGCGTCGACCGGACCGTGGGACGCTTCCAGGTGCCGATGACCTGGTTCCAGTCGCTGAACGCCCTGTTCGTGATCGTCTTCACCCAGCCGCTGCTCGCCGCCTGGCGGCACCGGGCGGCCAGGGGGCGCGAGCAGAGGCTGGCGCGCCGCATGGCCCATGGCGCGCTCATCGTCGCGGGATCCTACCTCCTGCTGGCCGTTTTGTCCTGGTCGCACGGCGCCGTTCCGGTCGGCTGGCCGTGGCTCGTCGTCTTCTTCGCGGTCCTGACCCTGGGCGAGCTGTTCATCCTGCCGACCGGGCTCGGCCTGTTCGCCAGGCTGGCGCCTCCGGGCTTCGGCGCCACCACCATCGCCGCCTGGTTCCTCACCATCTTCAGCGGCAGCCTGTCGGCCGGCCTGATCGGCGTGCTGTGGAGCAGGACCGGCCACGCCGGGTTCTTCATGCTGCTGACCGTGCTGGCGGCGCTCGCGGCGCTGCTGCTCTGGCTTCTCGACCCCGCCCTGCGCCGGACCGAACGTGCGCAGCAACAGCAAGACCTGCAGGCCGAACTCTCATGATCCACGCCTTCCGTCCAGCCGGCCGCGTCCGTGCCTGGGCACTGCTCCCGGTCCTGCTGGGCTTCGCCCTGCCCGCGGCCGCCTCGCCCCCCGACGGCTTCGAGGCCCGGGTCGAGGCGCTGCGCAGCCAGACCGGCATCCCCGGCCTGTCGGTCGCCATCGTGGAGGACGGCCGGACCACCTTCCTGCACGGCTTCGGCGTGCGCAGGCTGGGTGCGCCGGACCCGGTGGACGAGCACACCATCTTCGCCACCGGGTCCACCGGCAAGGCGTTCACCGTCGCCGCCCTGGCGACCCTGGTCGATGCCGGCCGGATCTCCTGGGACGACCGCGTGACCGACCGGCTGCCCGGGTTCCAGATGTACGACCCCTGGGTGACGCGGGAGATGACGATCCGCGACCTGCTGGTGCATCGCAGCGGCCTCGGGCTCGGCGAGGGCGACCTGCTGTTCGTGCCCCGCGGCAGCCTGTCGCGGGCCGAGGCGGTCCGGCGCCTGCGCTTCCTCAAGCCCGCCACCAGCTTCCGCAGCGGCTTCGCCTACGACAACGTCCTGTACATGGTGGCGGGCCAGCTGATCGAGGCGGTGACCGGCCAGACCTGGGAAGCCTACGTGCACGACCACGTGCTGGTGCCGGCCGGGATGCTGGACACCACCACCGACAGCCCGGGCCACTTCAAGGATCCCGACCGCGCCTTTCCCCACGCCCGGACCGGCGGGCCGGTGCGCGGCCTCGGCGACCAGCAGGTGCTGGACGAACGCGACGAGCTCGGACGCGCGGCGGCACCCGCCGGCGGCATGGCCGTCAGCATCGCCGACATGGCGAAGTGGCTCAAGCTCCAGCTCGCGCACGGCAAGCTCCCGAACGGCGGCCGCCTGTTCAGCGAGGCCGCGCACGAGCAGATGTGGACCCCGATGGTGCTGCAGCCGATCCAGCCGCGGCCGCCCGCCCTCGCGTCCACGACTCCGCTGTTCGACACCTATGCGCTCGGCTGGGAGGTGCGGGACTACCACGGGGCGAAGATCGTGTGGCACAGCGGCGCCGTGCTCGGCTCGCAGAGCGTCGTCGTGCTGCTGCCCGAGAAGAACGTGGGCTTCGCGGCCGAGATCAACAGCGAGGACGGCCAGGTGCTGTTCGGCCTGATGTTCGAGCTGCTCGACCACTACCTCGGCCTGCCCGCCCAGGACTGGCCGGCGAAGTTCCAGGCCTACCGCGCGTCCCGGCTGGCCAAGGCCGCCCAGCAGGTCGACGCCAGGGCGGCGGCGCCGGCCAAGGTGGGGCCATCGGCGCCGCTCGACGCCTATGTCGGCACCTACAAGGACAACTGGTACGGCGACATCGCCGTCGGCCGGGACGGCGACCACCTGACGATCGACTTCAGGTCCACGCCCCGCATGTCCGGCCCCCTGGACCATTGGCAGTACGACAGCTTCGTCACGCGCCTCACCGACAAGACGATCGAGCCCGCCTTCGTCACCTTCGCGCTCGACTCCGACGGCCACGTCGCCCACGTCACGCTCAAGCCGGTGTCCCCCACCGCCGACTTCAGCTTCGACTACCAGGATCTCGACTTCGCGCCGGTCGCCACGAAGTGAGCCCCGGCAGCGCCCGGCCGCCGGCCGGGACGTCGGGGCAACGCCGGGC
>CAXUEL010000023.1:0-27003 GCA_964249915.1 uncultured Acetobacteraceae bacterium
TAGGTTTTGCCCGGGCAAAACCTACGGGGTAGGTTCTGCCCAAGGTTCCCTTGCTGCAACCAGCGCCTTCCCTTCGGCGATCCGCCGGCGCACCGATCTGTCGTCGGCCAAGCCAAGATCCGCCTGCAGTTGGAACTCGGCATCCCGAGCCGTCATGCCGGAACGACAATGATCCTCGAACTTTCGGAAGATTTCGATCTTGTCGCGATCTGCTTTCACCGCACGGAATGCATTCCAGCCGTCGCGACGTAGTCCAAGCGCCGCAGGCAGAAGCCCCATGGCATCCTTCGGATCGACCAGATCCTCGTCTTGCTCCTGTCCCTCGTCCAAGGTTTCCGAGCCGGCCGCTTGATCTTCCATGTCCTCGGCCGGAAGCACTCTGGTGTCGATGCCCATGTACAACATGATGATCTGAAGACTGGCTTCGCTCAGATACTCGGCGATCCAGCCCGGCAACGTCACCGTTTCGGGAAATGCGGATCCCGCAATGGCTCCACTTCGCGCTTGCGGAGCCAGAGCCCTTATCAGTCCCATCCACGTATAAACAGGATTTTTCGAGTCTATTGGCGCTGTGCGATAGACTTCTCGATGACGGATCATGAAGTCCATCATCTCCAGCCTGTCGATCAGATCTTCCGTGTCCATGTCGTGCCTCCGCTGCACCACCGCATGTTGAGTGGCGGGGCAGCCGACGCGGAGAGTCGGTGTTCGGGGGCCAACCTAGCCCCGCCAGGTTGAGACGTAGCATGATGGTGGATGAGATGCCGGACGTCATAGCGGGACGCCCAGCAGGTCGCGGAACAGGGGCGCGAGGCGGCTCCACTCCACGACGAGCGTGTGTTCGCCCCCCTTGCCCCCGCCCAGGCTGTAGAAGGCCATCAGCACCCGCGCCCGTGCGCGCTGCCCTTCCTGGGTGCTCGCCACCAGCCCTCCGAGTTGATCGAGCAGCACCAGCTGCTGGTCTTCAAGCGGGGCGCATTCGGCCTCACGCTCCGCTTCCGAGACGTGCAGCTGCGCGTAGGCTGCACCCTGGCGCTTCAACGCCCGATGCCGCTCTGTCTCCCGGGCGTAGGAAGCATCGATCTGGGCCTGCAGCTCCATGAACCGGCTGCACAGCGCGAGCAGCGGTGCATCCGGGCTGGCCGGCGGCAGGGCAATCCCTGGCCGTGCGGCCGCAGCCGTGGCGAGGCCGGCCAGGGCGGCAGCGGTGCCGGCGCCGAGCAGGTCCCGGCGGGTGGCCCGGCTCACGACTGCACCGCCAGCAGGTCATCGAGCAGCGACCAGGTAATCCGCTCGCTGAGCGGCATCCCCTCGAACTCCATCTCGCCACCCGAGACGTTGCTGATCGCGATCTCATGGCGGATGAGCCGCACCTTCGCGATCCAAGCGTCGTGGGTGGTTGCCCGCAGCTCCAGCACCCTGTCGGATAGGTATTCCAGGCGGTTGTCGATCGGCTCCATCGCGGCAGCGACGGCATCCGGCTTGTCGGCGCCGGGCAGGCTTGCGGTGCGTGGCAAGACGATGGTCGGAAGCGCCCACCAGCGCGCTTCCAGCGGCCTGCGCTGCTCGAGCAGGTCGACCACTTCCTGGCCGATCGCGATCAGCTCCGCGTCGTCGGGGTGCAGCGCCGGCGGGGGCGGCGTGAGGCTGGCGTCCGGCCTGGCGATCGCCACCGCGGCGATGCCGGCCAAGGCGGTAAAGCCGGCGCCGCCGAGGACATCGCGGCGGGACTTGTGGGTGGATGGGCAGCCGGTAGCGGTGCCCTCCCGGCGGGTGCCGGGCGGTGGTAGGACGTGAACAGCCATAGGCCGATCTCCAGTCGGTTGATGGTCAGGCTGGGCTAGGTGGTGATGACACCTCGTCCGGCCGCCTCGTCGTTGTTCCGAAGTCAGAACTCCGTTACGATAGTCCCGCGCTCGTAACAGCGCAAGGACTTCATAACGGGGTTACGATGCTTTCTGTGCAGTCTCGCATGGCTCGGGCTGCGGTGGGTTGGGGTGTTCGCGACCTAGCCTCAGCCGCGAAAGTGTCACCGGACACGGTTGCTCGCCTCGAAAGAGGCGAAGCCCTTTTCCCTCGTACTGTCGATGCCATCCGTGCAGCTCTCGAAGCCGCCGGCGTCGAGTTCATCGAGGCAAACGGCGGTGGTCCAGGCGTCCGCCTGAACAAGGTAGCTGCCAGTGGCTGATCGCTACACGAAGGCGGTGCTCACTGTGATCGCCGGATCACTGATCGTCCTAGTCTTGCAGAACGCGATCCAGAGGTCTCCTGCTCAAGATCTGATGGGCGTGCCACTGGTCCCCCGGCCGTTGAAGCCACAACCGCCACTAGCTTCAACCCCTCAAAGGGTTGCGATCTGCGACGAGACGGGCCTCCACTGTCTCGGGTTGGCCGGCTCCTTCGGAAATCTCGCGCTGCCAGTACAGCCGCAGTCGCCATGAATATTTTTGGTTCCCGGTCCCGAAGCCACCGGCGCCGAAGCAAACAGCGGCAGCCAAAGTTTTCGCTTGAAGCATCAGCTAGGGCATTGGCATGAGCCTTGATCTGGTTGAGCGACTTCAAGCCGATGCAATCGATGGCACTTGCCGCGTTCCGGACCTACTTCGTACAGCGAAATTGCTTGCATCAAAGCTGGATCAAGTGGAGATGCGTCGCCTGGCGGATAAGGAGTTGTCCGGCTACAGCCCTGATGATGTCATTCCGGAATATAGAATGATTGCAGGCGAGCTGAAGATCCGAAATCCTTATCGGGGATGGTTAGCAGTATCGAATGTGCCTGTGAAAGACTTTCCCTGTTTCGAGCCGATAGACGAGGTAGTTGAACTCGTCAGTGATAAAGTCTCGGGAAGCATCGTTATGGGTGTGGACAAATCTTTAGCCGAGGCAGTATGGGCCGGAACAGGGTGGCACGGTGAGGTCAAAATATTCTTAAGTCATGCTGGCGTGTCTGCGATCTTGAATGGTGTCCGTAATGCGATCCTCGATTGGACGATCAAGCTAGAAGCGGCAGGAGTCCGCGGAGACGGAATAAGATTCCCGGCAAAGGCCGTAGAACAAGCCCGCTCCGTAACAGTTAATGTTGGTCATATACAAAATGCCTCAGGCATCGGTCTCGCCGGTGACCATAACGTTCTAACAACACATCAGTCGGTCAATGATCAGGCGCTTACTCAAAGGGTGTCCGCCCTACTCGATCAAGTTGATAGGCTTCTTGCCTCTGCTGGCTTGAGCGACGAGATCAATGCCTCAACAAAAGATCAGGTGACTTCTGTTCGTCAGCATCTTCAGCAGGCTCCAGTGGAGCGACAGGGCTTGCGAAGTAGGCTTGAGTCCCTTGGTCGCATCATGGAAGGGGCGACTGGAAATCTTGTTGCAGTTGGAATCCAAGCTGGCGTGGCTGATCTACTGACGCACTTCTAGCTCCGATCATGAAGAACTAAACTTTCCCTTTGCGAAAGCAAGATATTGGAGCCCCTGAAAATGGTGGAAAGAGGAACAAAAAACGGCGCGCTCTTGATCAAGAAGGGTCATTGTCCAAAGTGTGGTCCTGATAGATTTTCTGATGTTGTCTGTAATCATGAAACTACCTGGCAAGATGATTACAGCGGTGTTGGTGGGGGAACCGAATATTCGATCTTACGATGTCGTGGATGCGAGACAGTCTTTTTCCAGACTGATGAAGTATTCTCAGAAGACGTCGACTACATCTATAATCCACACACTCAGGAAAACGAGTCTGTTCTTACTCACAAGATCATTCATTGGCCATCACCCTCCAAGCGCTCCAAGCCGCAATGGTCAACAACGCTAAACGCCATAGATGATGATCTCGGATCTCTGTTCGCAGACATATACATCGGCTTGAACAATGACCTTCGTGTTCTTGCTGCAATCGGTATGAGAACAGCATTTGATAGAGCATCTGAGCTACTGGATGTTGATCCTGCAAAAAGTTTTAGAGAGAAGCTTCAGGAGCTTGTTGACGGCGGTAAAATTGGCCTCAGCGAAAAAGACTCACTTGACGTGTTAACGGATGCAGGAAGCGCAGCTGCCCACCGAGGCTGGCGCCCTAGCCCTGGTGAATTAGATACGATGATGAACATCATTGAAGGTTTTCTGCATCGCGCCTTTATTTTGGACAAAGCGGCTGCAACGCTTAGCCAGAACCTTCCAAAGAAGCAGGAGCGCAGAACATTAGTAGCAGGAGCAGTGGGTATGTCTCCTAAGAAAGAGTCTGGAACACCATAGTGAATTACTCCGCTAGATGATCTATCGGTTCGAGCGCACGAACCCATCAGAGACTTCAACGAATAATCGCTGCATCCCCCCGTGTAGGAAGATTGCCCACTCGTGCTCGATGAACGACATCGCACTCGTGAGGCGCTCGGCCGCCATCGCCGGACGGCAGCTGATCTTGATGAGGTGCAGCTTCTTCGCCTTGCTCTTGCTGAAGCCAGCACCTCGGGCGAGTTGCACGAAGTCGTTGTCGACGCTGAGCAGTATGGCCTTGTTCGCCATTGCAACCGCCGCAACGGCAGGATCAGGCGTGTGGACCGCGATCGCCTCCCGTAGGAGCTGCAGCTCATGCCCGGCTGCCTGAAATGCCCGGCCTGCCGAGTCAGGTACGCACTGGTCAGCGAAGACCTTGAGCTTCTCGCCGCCGCTCGTCACGCAGCAGCCGAATGTCCAGCTACCGCAGCCTGGACGTCGGCCGCGGTCAGGTCGGGATACTCGGCGCGGATCCGCTCGACGCTGTAGCCATCCTCGTGGAGCTGCTGCAGCAGATGGACCGGGATGCGGGTACCGGCGACGACCAGCTTGTTCCGGGCGATCGAGCGCGAGCGCTCCAGCTGGCCGAGCTGGTCATCCGTTCGATGGCGCAGCGCCTCGATGTCACGTCGGGTCTCCTCGACAACCACTCGGAGCGAGATCCCGATCACATACTGGCCGCTCACGACTTCCTGCGGCTTCCCCGAGCCAGGCTCCTGGAAGACGACCCGCCGGTTCAGGACGTAGAGCGTCGTCCTCGCCCATTGGTCCGGCTGGCTGATGCTCAGGCGCTCGGCCACCTTCCGCAGGTGCTGCAGGGGCACGTTGTTCTGGACGCGCAGCATACCCAGGATGCGCAAGCCCACGATGTCCCGGAAGGAGTAGAACCGCGGGCTCGAGCCGGACGGCTCCTCGGATGGGTAGGACGGCGAGAAGAAGCCGGTCCGATCCCAATACTTCAGCTGCGACTTGCTCAGCTTCGTCAACCGCTGAACATGGTCAACGCTGAAGGCCGCCAGGAGGTTGTCGGCCGGCTTCACCTGAGGGTCCTCGTTCTCGCTTGCTGCCGCTTCGGTCAGGGCTGCAGGAACGCAACCCTGAGTGGATAATGATCGGCGGCGCTGAAGGATGCAACGACGGGTCGTGTCCTGCTGGGTCCTGTCGTTTCCTAACCACGAAAGCGAAGGTCAGGCGACAGGGCTACAGTAGGAGCCCCAGGCCTCCATCAGCGCCCGGCGCTTCTCGAACAGGTCGCCCCTTCGATAGGCTGCCTCGACCTGGCTGCCGACCACATGCGCCAAAGCCATCTCCGCCACCTCACCGGCATGATCCGTCGCCTCCGCAACCCAGTCTCGGAACGTGCTCCGAAGCCCATGCACCGTGACGTTGCGGGTGCCGGCCGCAGCATGGAGCGCCTTGGAGACAGCTACGTCGGACAGCTGCTGCTTCGGCCGGCCGCCCGGGAAGATGAAGGCTTCGCGGCTCATCGCTGAGGCACCCAAGATCCGCAGGATCTCCAGCGCCGGCTCCGATAGGGGAACCCGGTGTTCCCGGCCCGTCTTCGTCCGGTCCGCTGGCACAGTCCAGAGCCGTGCCTTCAGGTCGATCTCATTCCACCGAGCACCGCGCACCTCGCCCGATCGGGCAGCCGTGAGGCAGGTGAAGCGGATGGCGAGGGGAGAGACCCCAGCTGCTACGACAAGCCTGCCCATCACGGTGCCGATGTCCTTCCACGGCACGGCTGCCCGGTGCACCACCTTCGACACGGCTGACGGCTTGGGCAGGATGTGGGCGAGGTGGCCCTTCCACCTGGCGGGGTTCTCGCCCTCTCGCCAGCCATGGGTGCGGGCATAGTCTAGAACCCGCTCCATGCGACCGCGGACCCGATCCGCCGTCTCGTTGATCGTGGTCCAGATCGGCCGGAGCACCGCCAGCACGTCCTCCGTGGTGATCGCCATGACCTCCTTCCTGCCAATTAGCGGATAGGCCAGGCGTTCAAGCGAGCTGGTCCAGATGTCGGCACGCCGTGGGTCCTTCCACGCCGGCGTCTGCTCGAGGATATAGCGCTTCGCCACGTCCTCGAAGCTGAGGGCGGCCTGCCGCTTCCGGGTGGCCCGCTGCCCCTTCCGCTGCTCGATCGGGTCCAGGCCTTCATTGAGCAGCTTGCGGCATCGGCCGCCTGCTGGCGGGCGCCGGCGAGGGAAAGATCCAGGGCGGATCCGAGGCCCATCTCGCGGCGCTTGCCGGTCAACGGGCTCTTGAACCGGAAGGACCAGGTGCGGCTCGGCCCCTTCACGATGATCCAGAGGTTGCCGCCGTCGGACCAGGCGCCGTCCTTGAGGGACTCCACCTTGCGGACCGTCATCCGGTGCGGGGGCAGGCGGCTCAAGATAGGGCTCCGAACCCAACTCGACCCATCTTGCGACCCCTCTTAGAAACTGCGCTTCCGGGGCTCAGTGGGAACCGACCGGAAACGGTGCGGCAGATTCAAGTAACTGAAACAGCGGTCTGTTGAAACGGCCGGAGCCACCCGGACACGTCAGTTCGGTGCCGGCGGCGGGCACCACCAGGTATCTCCCGGACCGTGCGGCAGGCATTCACGGAGATCGCTTCAGCGGTTCCCAATCCTCCTTGCGCAGCTCGGCCCTGGCGACGGCTGCGTCGGCGTGCCGAAGCAACATGGTGCGGAAGGCCGCCGCCCTCATGCCTTGCGGCAGCATGCCCATGAACTGGATCGCACGCTGCCGCCGACGCACCTTCAGCCGCATGATCCGTCCCGTCCGCCGCGGCAGCCCTGCCCCGTCCCTGAGGTTGAACGACGTGACCACGGAGCGGGTCGTCGCCACCTGGATCGAGCGCAACGCCAGCCAGGGCACGACGCCGACGAAGCCCGGTGACCGGATGCCCTCCGCCGTTACCACCAGATAAGGCGCGCGTCCCAGCAACAGCAGACGGCCCATGCCGATGATGGCGCCCGACAGCCCGGCAAGACTACCGAGTCCGACCACGGCCATGGCGACGTCCGTCCTCGGGTCGCTCCAGTGGTCGTCGAGAAGCACCAGCGCGGCACCGGCGACCAGCGGTGCCGCCAACACCGAGAGCATCAGCAACCCCCAGAACGGCCGCCGACGGTTCTCGAATATCTCCACCTCCGCATCGCCGGCCTTGCGCGCCGCCTCGGCAAGGGCGACGCGGCGCTGCTGCTTGCTGCGGACCGCAACGCCCCGCACCGCCGTCGAGAGCTGCCGGTTCAGGCCGGTCCAGTCGCGGAACAGCGCCGCCGCCGCGGCCGCCTCGTCCGCCGCAGCCTGTCGCCTCGCCCGGGCCAGCAGGGCCGGCCCGATCCCCACGCCGACGGCCTCGATTCGGTGCCGTGCCGGCGGATGGGTGTCCGTCGGATGCGGCGCCCGGTCTGCAAGGTGCTGCGCCGGATCGCCGAGACCCGACCCGTTGACCTGCTGGATCAGGTCCGCGGCCAGATCCTCCGGCGTCGTGCTCGGCTGACCGGCGAAGTCGTGCAGGCGTCTGCGGAGGATGCCGTCGACGAGCCGCAGACGCAGAAGCGAGGTGGCGAGGGCATCCGCCGACCCGCAGGCGACTGCGGCCCGATCCGCCTCGAACTCCCGCTGCCTGCTCCAACGCTTCACAGCCACATCGAACTGCTGCAACACGTAGGCGCCAAGTTCGGCATGGACATGCAACAGCCGGTCGAGGCCGCCGCGTCGTGGCGTGATCGCGGCCACGCTGCGCAGCAGGCTGACATACACCGGCTGGAAGCGAATGCTGTAGTCCGTGTCCTCGCCGGTGAAGTGGGCCAGCTCGTGTGCCAGCACCGTGACCAGCTCGGTCCGGTCCAGCACGGCCAGAGCAGGAAGCGGAAGGTGCAGCGTGCGCCCCTGCGTCACGGTCCCGTTCGTCAGCACGCGGGGCGACGAGGTGACGAAGAAGCTGTCCACGGCACCGACGGTGACTGTGTCGGGCATGACCGCTCCCTGCTCGCGCACCAGGCCCTGCAGGAGGGCGAACAGGCCGGGCGCCTCGCGCTCGGCCACCGGAAGGGCGAACAACGGCGATGGGACCGGCTGGAACAGGTGGGAAACCTGGCGCAGCTGGCGCAGCACCCTGAAGGCGCCCAGCAAGGCCAGCCCGGCCGCGGCCACGCCCGCCATCGCCAGCTTGGCCTCGCTCTCGTCGACGTCCGACATGAACCAGAGCGCACCCAGCCAGAACGCGACGCTCCCGAACAGCGACATGGCGAGCCCGGCTACCTGCACGGCCATGGCGAACGGCAGCAGGCGGCGCATACAGTCGAACGCATCCACCAGGGCCGGGCGGACTTGCGCCCCGCGCACGGCCGCCAGCCTGACCAGTCCCACGCTGCCCAGGCCGCCGCCCAGCGACGCCAACGCGGCCGCCAGGGCCAACGCAGCCGCCGAGAGTTGGAGGCGGGCCACCTGGAGGTCGGTATCAAACTGCGCCCGGGTCGAGAACTGTGCAGCTTGACCAGCGGGTGCCGACACGGGCGCCCGCGCTGCCGGTCCGCTCCCGGATTGCGCTGCGACCGCGGTGGCGACACGCACCTCCTCGAGCCGCGCCATCTGCACCCACCCGCGCAGCACCTCCCAGGTCCCGGCTCCGGACATCAGGACCGGCAGCAGAAGGATGGCGCAAAGCCGCGCCGCAACCGATCTGGATAAAGGCCACTTCACCATGGGGTCTCCACCGGCCCGTGCTCGACACGCTCAAACAGCGTCCAGACCCGTATGTGACAAGCAGCGCCGCCGGCGTCCCTCATCCTGCCGGAACGTTCCGCCTCGGATGGATACCGCCTTTGGACCGAGCGAGAACTCGATCGGTGATCGACACTGCGTCGGCCTGCCACCGGGGCATGGCTGAGCGGCGACGGTGCCGATGCCACGCGATCATAACCGTTGAACCGCAGCCGCACGTGTCGAGCCCGGACTTTCGAGACGATGCGACATCCCGCTTCCATCCAACCGCCACATTCGGAGCGCCCTCCTGCAACAAGAAGCATCGGCTCGCGGGAGAAAACGTCATGATGAAGCGGCACACGAACAGGATCCTGAGCGCGCTTGCCCTCATGCTGGTGGCGACCGCGCTGACCGGATGCGGATGTGGCCCGTTCGGCCTCAGCTGGTGTCACCGGCACGACGGCTACTACGACCGGGGCCCGGGCGGCTGGCGCTGACACGACGGCAGGCCTCCTCTATACCACCGACGTGAGGAGAACCGGGCAGCGCCGAAACCAAGGCCTGCCGCGGAAACCAGCGACTGGCCTCCGCTTCCGGCTCGCTGCCTGCATCAACCGAGTTCAAGGAGACCCGGCATGGACGTGCAAACGATCGACCAGCAATACCAGCAGCTCCAGGGGCAGTCCCAGCAGACGGCCCAGGCGCTGCAACTGCTCGGCGGCAAGCTGCAGGCGGCCGCCCAGGGCGGCGACCAGCAGGCGCGGGAATGGCTTCTCGACTTGCGGGAGCTGGCGCTCGCCTTCCGCTCCGAGCAGGACCAGGTGTCCAACCTGTTGCAGGCCTTGCACGGCTTTGTCGCCAACGAGGCGCAGATGCAGAGCCAGATGGCGCCGCCGCCATCGCAGCAGCAGGGTTGGGGACAGGCCGCCTACCAGCAGTCGCAGCCCGGCTACGCGCCGCCGCAGCAGCAAGGCGGCATGCTGGGCGGCTTCCTCAACTCAGGGTTCGGCCGCGCGATCGAGATGGGTGCCGGCTTCGGGATCGGCGACGACCTGATCAACAAGATCTTCTAGGCTCGGTGCCGGATGGCGGAGCAGGATCCGCCATCCCCGGCCTCAGCCGGACCGCGACTGCATCAGCACACGCACATGCGCCGCCGCCGACGACGCCAGGGCGTCGAGATCATAGCCGCCTTCGAGCACCGAAACGAGGCGGCCGCGGCAGTGCCGGTGGGCGACGTCGAGCAGGGCTCCGGTGAGCCAGGCGAAATCGTCTGCTTCGAGCTCCAGCTCTGCCAGCGGGTCGGCGCGATGGGCGTCGAACCCGGCCGAAACGAGCAGAAGCTCGGGGGCGAACCGGTCCAGCGCCGGCAGGATCACGTCGCGCCAGCCTTGCCGGAACCCCGCCGATCCGGTGCCGGGCGGTAGCGGCAGGTTGACCACGTTGCGGTCGACCCCGGTCTCGGACGCAGCGCCCGTTCCCGGATAGCAGGGAGACTGGTGGCTGCTGGCGAAGAACATCTGCGGATCGTCCTGCAGCATCGCCTGCGTGCCGTTGCCGTGGTGCACGTCGAAATCGACAATCGCGATCCGGCGCACGTCCCACCGCGCGCGGGCGTGCAGGGCCGCGACGGCGACGCTGCCGAACAGGCAGAAGCCCATGGCCTGCGCAGGTTCCGCATGGTGCCCTGGCGGCCGCACCGCCACGAAGGCGCTCCCGGCCTGGCCAGCCATGACCAGATCGACGGCTGCACAGGCACCGCCGGCCGCACGACGTGCGGCCTCCGCGCTGCCGCTGCTCATGACGGTGTCGGCGTCCAGGCGCACCGCACCGCCCGGTGGTGGCCGGATCGCCAGCACCTGCGCGACGTAGTCGGCAGGATGCGCCAGCGCCAGTTGCTCCAGGGTTGCCTGCGGTGCCTCCTCGCGACCCAGGCCGGCGAAGTCCAGGTGATCCAGGGCGGCCAGCACCGCTCGCAGGCGGTCGGGACGTTCGGGATGTCCGGCTCCCGGCTCGTGCGCCAGACAGGCAGGGTGGGTGAGAAGGACGACCGTCATGCAGACAAGGATGGAGCGACGCCCTGCAGCCGGCAAGGCGACGGTACCCTGTCCTTAAGCCTTTGTCGTCAGGCGCCGAAGCGTCGGCCGGCACCTCCGCCCGGGGGCCATCCCGCGATCAGCCGGCGCGTCATCAGCAGCGAGGCAGCGAGGTTCAGCAGCAAGGCCAGGAACCAGTGAGCGCCCTGCAGCGAGCGGCCCCATCCCCGCGGGGCACCGACCAGGAACAGGAACAGGAGCGTCACCACGACCGCCGTCGTCATCGCCGGCAGGCGCCGCCGCCGCGCCACGACGCACAGGGCGATGAACACGCCGTAGGCGGCGATGGCGAAGCCGCGGATCATCTCCCGCAGGGGATCGCCCATCTGCGCGAACGCGAGCGTGGCGCTGTCCACCAGCCGGTCCAGTGCCAGGCCCAGCTGCGTCCCGAGCGCACCGGGTCCGACCACCGTCAGCAGCACCGCCGCCAGCAAGCCGCCCACCCAGATCAGGCCGATCGTGTTCCTGCTCATGCTGGTTCGTCCCGCGTCAGCCGATCAGGAACCATAGCCGGAACAGCAGGGTCTCGAGCATGGTCCGGCGGACCAGGCTGCGAACCCGGTGCATCGCCCACAACCGTGCCACCGGTCCGCCGGACAGCGCGTTCTCCAGGATGCGCAGGTCGCGCGCCGCCTCGGCGGACAAGGCCGGGCCGCCGGCGAGCAGTCCTGCGACATGGCGGCGGAACAGCTGCATGAACGCGTCCGGACCCCGGCGCAGCGCCATCACCCCGCGGCGGAGCGTCGAATGCGGGGCGCCGACGGCGTTCGCGGCGTGCTGGCGGTACAGCACCACCGGCACCGGGTCGGCGATCAGCCGGCCGCCTGCGGCGCTGACCAGCAGGTAGGACCACCAGTCGTGCAGGGTGCCATCCGGCGGTTCGCTCGCCGCCACCAGCGCGACCGCCGCCTGGTTCAGCATCACGGTGCAGCCGGTGGCGACGTTCTGCGTGAGTGCTGCCGGAAACCCGGCCGGCTGCCCGGATTGCGGCGACAGGCCGAGCGGCGACAGGTCCTCGTCGACCAGGCGCTGGCGGGCGCAGTAGAGCGCCGGCTGGTCCGCCGGAACCGCCTGCAGCGCCGCAACCCCGCGCGCCAGCTTCTCCGGCAGCCAGACGTCGTCCTGGTCGGCGAAGGCGACGACGTGGCCGGGCGGTACCTGGCGCAGCAAGGCCAGGAACGACCCGGTGATGCCGAGATGGCCTTCGGGCGTGGGCACCGCGACGCAGCGCTCTTCGCCCAGTCCGTCCTTGAACGCGGCGACCAGGGCGCTCGTCTCGTCGCTTGACCCGTCGTCGCGCCAGAACAGGGTCCAGCGGCCATAGGTTTGTTCCGCGAGCGACTGCAGCTGCGGCCGCAGGTGGCGGGCCCCGTCGAAGGTGGACAGCAGCACCGCGACCGGCAGCGGCTCGGCAACCTCGACACCCGTCCGACGCGCGCCGCCACGGCCCGACATCGCCGGGGCATCGGCCACGGCATCGTGGCCAGGGGCGGTGCGCCAGGCAGGCGCATCAAGGTGGACGGTCAGGATGTGGGTGGCGCCAGAAGCTCGTCCACCGCGCGGGTCAGGCTTCCCCGCCAGGGCGGCAGGCGAACGCCGAACACGCGCTCCAGCTTGTCGCAGTCGAGCCGGGAGTCCGCGGGACGACGTGCCGGGGTCGGCCAGTCGGCGGTCCGGATCGCGACCACCTCGGGCATGGCACGGCCGTGCGCCTGGGCCGCCTCGAGCGCTGCGACCGCAAGCCCATGCCAGGTGGTCTCGCCGGCGCCGGCAGCGTGGAAGATCCCGGCATAGGCTTCCTGCCAGCCGTCCCGCTCGATCCGGGCCAGGATCGACAGGATCGCCATCGCCAGGTCGTCCGACGCCGTCGGCGCGCCGCGCTGGTCGCCCACCACCCTGAGGGTGGGGTTCTTCTCGCCGGCGTTGATCATGGTGCGGACGAAGTTCTTGCCGGTTGCGGAGTAGACCCAGGAGGTGCGCAGCACGATCGTGCGCGGGTTGGCCGCGAGCGCCGCCTGCTCGCCCTCGACCTTGGTGCGGCCGTAGACGCCGGTGGGCGACACGGGATCGTCCTCGACGTAGGGCGCACCCTTGTCGCCGTCGAACACGTAGTCGGTGGACACGTGCACGAACGGAATGCCGGCCTGCGCGCACAGGGCGGCAAGCAACTCGGGACCGTCGCGGTTGGCGCGCGTGGCGGCCTCGACCGCGGTCTCGGCCGCATCCACCGCGGTCCAGGCGGCAGCGTTCAGCACCGCGACCGGGGAGGTGGCGGCGAACACCGTCCTGATCGTGTCCGGCTGGTCGAAATCGAACCCCGGGCGGCCGACGCGGTGGATGCGCGGCCCACCCAGCCGCACCAGCGAGGTCGCGAGCTGGCCGCTGCCGCCGGTGACCAGGACCGGCCCGCCGGGAGGAAGCACCGTCACCGGTACTGGAACCATTCATGGACTGCGGAGAAGTGCGGCGCCTGCGCGTCCTTCTCCGACAGCATCGCCTTCCCCGCCCTGATCGGCCATTCGATGCCGATCTCGGGACAGTTCCAGATCACCGCCCGCTCGCTCGCCTTGTCCCACACGTCGGTGCACTTGTAGAGCACCTCCACGTCGTCGGTCAGGGTGCAGAAGCCGTGCAGGAAGCCGGGCGGTATCCAGAGCTGCGACCAGTTGTCGCCGGTCAGCTCTGCACCGACCCACTTGCCGTAGGTCGGCGATCCGGTGCGGGCATCCACCGCGACGTCGAAGATCGCGCCCTTGGCGCAGCGCAGCAGCTTGCCCTGCTGATGCGGTGCGAGCTGGCAGTGCAGGCCGCGCACCACGCCCCGTTCCCGGGAGAAGGAATGGTTGTCCTGCAGGAACGGAAGGTCGATCCCGGCCTCCGCAGCGAGGCGCGGGTGGTTGTAGGTTTCGGAGAAGAAGCCTCGGCTGTCGCTGAAGCGGGGCGGGGTGATCAGGATCACGTCGGGAATGGCGAGCCGTTCGATCTTCACGAGTGCTCTCCTTCGATCAAACGGTTGGATGACGAACGGCTCAGGCGTGCACGCCGTCGGCGAGCTCGAGCAGCAGCCGGCCGAGCTCGGTCTTGGCCAGCTTGCGGGCCTGGCTGCGCAGCGAATGGGAGTCGATGAAGCCCATGCGGAAGGCCACCTCCTCCGGACAGCCGACCAGCATGCCCTGGCGGGACTGGATGGTCTGCACGAAGGTGCCCGCCTGCATCAGGCTGTCGGGCATGCCGGCGTCGAGCCAGGCGCAGCCGCGTCCCAGCCGATCGACATGCAGGGTGCCCTCCTCGAGATAGAGCCGGTTCAGGTCGGTGATCTCCAGCTCGCCGCGCGGGCTGGGCTTGATCCGCCTGGCCATCTCCAGCACGCGGTTGTCGTAGAAGTACAGCCCGGTGACGGCCCAGTTCGACTGCGGGTTCGCCGGCTTCTCGACCACTTCCAAGGCTCGCCCGTTTTCGTCGAAGGATACGACGCCGTAGCGTTCCGGGTCACGCACCTGATAGGCGAACACGGTGGCCCCCTCGGGACGGGCGGACGCCGCGCGCAGCAGCACGCCGAGGTGGTCGGCGAAGATCAGGTTGTCGCCCAACGCCAGCGCGCACGGGTTTCGGCCGAGCCAGTCGTCGGCGATCAGGAACGCCTGGACGATGCCGTCCGGGCTCGGCTGCACCCGATAGGTGAAGCGCACGCCGAGGCGCGAGCCGTCGCCCAGCAGGCGCTCGAACTGCGGCAGGTCGGCCGGGGTCGAGATGATCATGATGTCGCGTATGCCGGCCAGCATCAGCGTGCTGAGCGGGTAGTAGATCATCGGCTTGTCGTAGACAGGCAGCAGCTGCTTGCTGGCCGCGAGCGTGATCGGATGCAGCCGGGTGCCGGAGCCGCCTGCCAGCAGGATGCCTTTCATGCCGGTTTCTGCTCGGGTGGTCATGCCGCAGTCCCCAAACGCTGTCCGGTGTAGCGGCCCGACCGGATCGCCTCCCACCAGCCCTGGTGATCCAGATACCATTGCACGGTGCGCCGGATGCCGGTCTCGAAGTCGTGCTGTGCTGTCCAGCCCAGCGACTGCTCGGCATGGCTGGCATCGATCTCGTAGCGCCAGTCGTGGCCAGGCCGGTCGGACACGTAGCGGATCAGCCGCTCGCGTGGCCCGGCCGGATCGGGACGCAGCTCGTCCAGGGTGCGGCAGATCGCCTGCACCACCTGGAGGTTGGAGCGCGGCTGGCGCGCCCCGATCGCGTAGGTCTCGCCAGGCTCGCCGACCTCGACCGCCCGAACCAGGGCGCTCGCATGATCCTCCACGAACAGCCAGTCGCGCACGTTGGAGCCGTCGCCGTAGACCGGCAGCTCGCGACCCTCGATGGCGTTGATCGTCACCAACGGGATCAGCTTCTCGGGAAAGTGCCAGAAGCCGTAGTTGTTGGTGGTGTTGGTGACGAAGGCAGGCAGTCCGTAGGTATGGTACCAGGCCCGCACCAGATGGTCGGATGCCGCCTTGCTGGCGGAGTACGGGCTGCGCGGATCGTACGGCGTCGTCTCGGTGAAGGGCGGATCGTCGACGTCCAGCGCGCCGAACACCTCGTCGGTCGAGATGTGGTGGAAGCGGAACGCGGTCTTCGCCGCACCTTCCAGACCGGACCAGTAGCCGCGCGCCGCTTCCAGCAGCGAGAAGGTGCCGACCACGTTGGTCTGGATGAACACCGCCGGCCCGTCGATCGAGCGGTCGACATGGCTTTCGGCCGCCAGGTGCATCACCGCATCCGGCCGATGCTGGGCGAAGATCGCCTGCATCGCCGGAAGATCGGCGATGTCCGTCTTCACCAGCGTGTGCCGCGGATCCTCCAGCGTCTCCTCCAGCGCGTCCTCGGACGCAGCATAGGTCATCCTGTCGACATTCACGACCGAATGACTGGTGGAACGGATCAGGTGCCTGACCACCGCCGAGCCGATGAAGCCGCAACCGCCAGTGAGGAGAATCCGCATTCAAAGGTCCAATGCCGGGCGAGATTGTGGTCGGTCGTTTCCAGCTTGGCAGTGCAACGGTCGCCAGGCAACCACCACAACCTCCGGACGTGCGTACGAAGGTCTTTCCACAACCGGGCGCTTCGGTGGTTTCGTCTTGCCCGACACAGCGGCTATCGTGGCGCAAATCCCGACAAGCGGATGAAGGAACGACAGCGGTGTTTGCCGAGAACCTGAACACCCGGCTTCTGGCTGCGCTCGAGCGCCCGGACCTGCGCGTGGTCGCCGACCGGCAGCGGATCGTGTTCGATGCCACCCTCGACAGCGCGTTCCGGGCCGATCCGGAAGGACAGGTCGTGCTGGGCGCCGCCTGCCTGGGCGAGGAGCGGGTCTGCGCGTTCCACATCCGCCACGCGCTCGAGCTGTCCATGCTTCTGGATGCCGCCACCCGGCTCGCGGCAGCGGCGGGGGACGGAACGGCCGCCTTGGACCTGCCGATCCTGGCCGGCCTGTGTGCGGCTCGCACCGCTGCCCGGTTCTGGCTCCTGGATGCGGCACCGACCGCGGACGCGCCGACCGCCCCCGTCTCGTGGCTCGAGCCGATGGCCGGACCGGCCGTCCCGGATGCCGGAACGCTGCACGTGGTGTGGGCCAGGATCCGTCATCTGCAAGGCGCCACCTATCGGCTGCTGCGTGCCGAGCGAACCGGCCAGGACGACAGCATCGTGCCGAAGGGCGTGGTGCGGGCGCTGTCCGCCTGCTGGGACCAGCTCGGCCCGGCGGAAACGCTGATGGCCACCGGAGGCGATGCCAGGCTTGCGGTCGATCCACGAACCGGGCTCAACCATTACGGATGCAGCCACCGCCCGCGTCCCTGGGCGGTCACCTTTGCGTCATCGACCGCCTCGTCCTTGTCGGAGCGGGGCTTTGCCGGTGCCGAGGCGGCACGCAAGCGGGTGGCGATCGCGGCACTCGGCGGTCGGCTTCCCGACGAGCTGCTCCGGGAAACCGAGCGGGTGCGGGACGCGATCGGCCGGCACTATGGAACGCCCGACCCGTCCGGAATCGTGCTGGCGGCTTCGGGCACCGACAGCGAGATGGCCGCCCTGGCCGTGTGCTGCCTTCCCGACGTGCCGGGGAGGCCGGTCCGGCGGCCGGTCAGCAACGTCCTGCTGGCGCCCGAGGAAACCGGCGCGGGGGTGCCGCTGGCAGCGGCAGGACGACATTTCGCCTCCGACACCGCACGCGGCCGGCCGGTGGCCAGGGGTGGATGGATCGCGGGATTTCCCACCGACACGCGGGTGCTGTCGGTTCCGATCCGCGACGGCGCCGGCTGCCTGCTGCCGCCTGCGGATGTCGATGCCGCCTGCATCGAGCTGGCCGAGGCCGAGACGGCAACAGGACGAACGGTGCTGCTCCACCGGCTCGACCTGTCCAAGACCGGCCTGCTCGCGCCCGGCCTGGGCTGCCTGGAGGTCCTGCAGGCGCGTCTCGGCGAGCGGCTGGAGGTGGTGGTCGATGCCTGCCAGACGCGTCTCGACCGCCGCCGCGTGCAGGACTACATCGCCCGCGGCTGGATGGTGATGATCACCGGCTCGAAGTTCTTCACCGGACCACCGTTCTGCGGCGCACTGCTGCTGCCTCCGCGCCTGGCGGCCCGTCTGCACGGACCGGGGCGGTTGCCGGAAGGACTGGCCGATTATGGCGGCATCGCCGACTGGCCGACTGGCGCGACAACCGTCTTTGCCGACGGCTCGGTCAACCTGGGCATGGTGCTGCGCTGGCAGGCTGCGCTCGCGGAGATGGCCGCCTTCGCCCTGGTGCCGGAGCAGCTGGCGCTGCAGCGGACAACCGCCTTCATCGCCGGCGTGGAGGAGGCGATCGCAGCCAGTCCCCACGTCGCCGCGGTCGAGGTGCCGGCGCCGGCGCGTCCGGCGCTGGGGCCTGACGACGGAGCCTGCTGGGACCAGCTGCAGACCATACGCAGCTTCCTGGTGCTGGCGCCCGGCCCGGATGGCGTGCGGCGGCCGCTAGACGTGGCACGGGCGCGGCTGGTCTACCGGTGGCTCAACGCCGACGTGTCGCGGGCGCTGCCCGACGCGGCGGACGATGCCGACCGCACGCTGGCCCGGCTGCTCTGCCACATCGGGCAGCCGGCACCGGTGGCGGACGACCGGCTCGATGGCGCCATGGCAGGCGCGCTGCGCATCTCGGTGGGCGCCAGGCTCCTGTCCGGAGAGCCGTCGCACGAGGGGCTGGCGGCCCCGGCGCGGATGGCGCGCGAGATCGCCGACGTCCGCCGGATCCTGGACAAGATCGAGCTTCTGCTTCGCCATTGGCCGGAGCTGACAACACTCGATCCCGAACCGCGCTTCGCGTCCGACGTACCGCTGCCACGTCGTGCGGATCCAGGCCTCAACATCTGACGCCGGTCCGGCCCTCCTATCCCTGCCAGCCCCGGATCGAGTTCCCATGACCCAGCACCCTGCCTTTCTCGACGCTCCTGCGCTGTCGCCGGGAATCACGCGCTTCTGGCTGATCCGGCACGCCCTGGTGGAACAGAACGCCCGGCTCAGGCTCTACGGCTCGCTCGACGTGCCGCTCTGCCCGGAAAGCCTGGTGTCCCAGGTGCCGATGTACGAGTCGCTGGCAGCCCGGCTGCCGCGCGAGGCCGCCTGGATCGTCACACCGTTGTCGCGCACGCAGCTGACGGCACGCGCGATCCAGCAGGCCGGCTACCCGCGGATCGAGTGGCAAATCGAGCCGGCGCTGATCGAGCAGTCCATGGGCGACTACCACGGCCTTCGGCACCACGAGCTGCCGGACCGGCTTTCCATGACGCCGCACCCGTTCTGGCCGATGGCCGCCGCCGAGATGCCGCCGGGCGGAGAAAGCATGGAGCAGGTCTGCGTGCGGGTGGCAGAGGCGATGGAGCGGCTCGCCGGGCAGCATGACGGCCGCGACGTCGTCGTCGTCAGCCACGGCGGGGCGATACGGGCAGCGGCGGCGCACGCGCTCGGCATCGACGCCGAGACCTCGCTCAGGCTGTCGGTGCAGAACCTGTCCCTGACGATCCTTGAGCGGCATGGCAGCGTATGGCGCGTGGTGACCCTGAACGAGATCCCAGGCGCCTGAACCGGCAGCTACCGCGCCATCAGCACCGGCAGCGCTGCCCATCCGATCACGTGACGGGTCACGCCGCCCAGGATCAGCTGGCGCAGCCGCGAATGAGAGTAGGCGCCCATGGCCAGCAGGTCGGCACCGAACGTAGCGGCAGCGGCGAGCAGCCCGGCGCCGACCTCGCTGCCGATGGGATCGAAGCGGGCGATGGTGGCGTCGATGCCGTGTCCCGCCAGATACGACACCAGTTCCGTCGCAGCCGGGCCCCGACGCTGATAGGCCTCGGAATGCAGCACCTGCACCGCGTCGGCACGATGCAGCCATTCCAGCGCGGCGAGCACCGCGGATGCGCTTTCGGCGGTGCCGTTCCAGGCGATGCAGATCCGCCGGCCGATGGCCTGCGGTGCCTGCTTCGGCGCGATGATCACCGGCCGGCCGCTGTCGAACAGCACCGCGTGCAGCGCTTCCGACGAGGAGATGGCCTCCTCGACGTCGGGATGAGGAACCACGATGAGGTCGGACAGGCGGGCGGCATGCGCCACCAGTTCGTGTTCCCGGCCGACCCGGGCGCGGAAGTCGACGCCCGGCAACCGGCCGGCTCCGGAACCGGATGCCGGCAGGAAGCCGCGCAGCGCGACCGGATCGCCGGCATTGGCGGCGGCGTCCTGCTCCAGGGCGGCCTCGAACAGGCTGCGGATGTCGAGCACGCGGCGCCTGGCCTCCCGGTCGGCGGCGCTCATCATCTCCTCGACCATCGCCCCGGACAAACCCTCGCCGGCGAGTGGCGCCACCTCGCGACTGTCGGCACCGATGTGCAGCACCTGGAGATGGGCCCGGAAGCGGCGGGCCAGGTGCAGGCCCAGCGCAAGCGCGGCCGCATCGGTCGAGGCACCGTTCAACGGCAGCAGGATGGCGGCGGTGTCGCTCATGCGCGCAGCTTCCGGACGTCGGGGGTCATGGATAGAGCCGCGTGGTCTGCCATTCCGTTCCGGACGCACGACGATACGCCATCCGGTCGTGCAGCCGGTATGGCATGTCCTGCCAGAACTCGATCAGCTCCGGCAGCACGCGATAGCCGGACCAGTGCGCCGGGCGTGGCACTTCCTCGCCCGGATGGCGCGCATCGGCATCGGCGAGCCGTCGTTCCAGCTCGCGGCGATCCGGCAAGGGGCGCGACTGGTCGGACGCGATGGCGCCGAGGCGCGAGACCCTGGCACGGCTGCGGAAATACGCATCCGCGTCGGCATCGTCGACATCCTCGACCGGACCTTCCACGCGCACCTGGCGACGCAGGCTCTTCCAATGGAACAGGAGCCCGGCGCTACGGCTAGCCCGGATCTGGCCGGCCTTGCGGCTCTGCTTGTTGGTGTAGAACACGAAGCCACGGTGATCGACGTCCTTCAGCAGGACCATGCGCACCGACGGCCTGCCGTCGGGATCCGCCGTCGCTAACGCCATCGCGTTCGGATCGTTCGGCTCGTGCCGGGCCGCCTCTTCCAGCCACTGCCGGAACAAGGCGATCGGATCGGACACGACGTCCAGCGCCGCTTCCGGCATGACTGTCTCCCCATGATGCCGGCCGAGGCGGCGCGGCCGGATATGGGGTGCCACGGATCCCGCGTCACCGCCAAGGACAGGCTTCTGCCGGGCCTTGTCGCGCCTTGACTGGTATGCGACCACCAAGCTCATCGCCGCTGCCGGTATGGCGAAAGCTGCGCGTCCCGTCGTTCCCCGACCATCCGAGATCGAGATCGCCATGACCGAGGGCAGCACGAACTTCCTTCCCCGCGGAAACCTAATGCAGGGCAAGCGCGGGCTGATCATGGGCGTGGCCAACAACCGCTCGATCGCCTGGGGCATCGCGTCGGCCTGTGCGGCGCAGGGAGCAGAGCTTGCCTTCACCTTCCAGGGCGAGGCGCTGGAGAAGCGGGTGCGGCCGCTGGCGGACGGGATCGGCTCGAAGATCGTGCTGCCCTGCGACGTGTCGGACGATGCCGCGATGGACGAAACCTTCGCCCAGATCAAGGCCGGCTGGGGCGGGCTCGACTTCCTGGTTCACGCGATCGGCTGGGCCGACAAGCAGTACCTGCGTGGCCGCTACGTCGACACGCCGCGCAACGCGTTCCTGCAGGCGCTCGACATCTCCTGTTACTCCTTCACCGCCGTGGCACGCCGCGCCAGCATGCTGATGGGATCTGGCGGATCGCTGCTGACCCTGACCTACCTGGGTGCCGAGCGGGTGATGCCGCACTACAACGTCATGGGCGTGGCCAAGGCAGCGCTGGAAGCCTCGGTGCGATACATGGCAGCCGACCTGGGCAGCGACGGCATCCGGGTCAACGCGATCTCGGCCGGGCCGATCAAGACTTTGGCAGCCAGCGGGATCGGCGATTTCAGCTACATCCTGAAGTGGAACCAGCTGAACGCGCCGCTCGAACGCAACGTGAGCATTGAGGAGGTGGGCGGGGCTGGCCTCTACCTGCTGTCCGACCTGTCCAGCGGCGTGACCGGCGAGGTGCACCACGTCGACAGCGGCTACCATCTGGTCGGCATGAAGAACCCGGCCGCTCCCGACATGACCACCGTCAAGGACTGAGCCCGGACCTTGGACCATGCCGCACGACAGCCTCGGCCACCTGGTCCGGGCCGACAGCCGGGGCGGGAACCACCGGCCTGGAGCCGGCCGCGCCATCAACCTTTCCGTAGCGTCGCCAATCGAAGGCAGGACCCAGCTCATCATGAGCCTCCGCCAGGATCAGCTGCGTAGGACCATCCCGCAGCGCACGCGCAGCCGAACGTGAACCTTGTTCAATGTCAGTCCCGGCCACTCCCTCGTTATGGCCGGCCGATATCCGGAGGCTTCCGGCGTCGAAATTGTTTCACGTGAAACATTCGCCGGACCTTCCCCGATGCTGAAGCGCGTTCTGCACAGCCTGCAGGTTCGGCGCTCGATCGGGCGCCTGATCGGGATCTACCTCCGCTTCACTCTCCGCAGCGTGCGCTGGACCGTGGACGCACCCGCAGTGTCATGGCCGCTCATGCTCGGCACCGATCGACAAACCGCGATCGTCGCCTTCTGGCACGAATTCCTGCCGCTCGTTCCGGCACTGTGGTGGCAGGCACACGCGGCCAACCCCGCTTTGACGATGACGGTGCTGATCAGCCGGCATCGCGATGGCCGGATGATCACCGAGATCGTGCAGCGCTGGGGAGTGCGAACGGTCGCCGGATCCTCCGAGCGTGCCCGACCCGGCACCAGACGCGACAAGGGCGGGACCACAGCCTTGCGCGGCCTGCTGTCCCTGCTGCGCACCGGCAGCCTGATCGCCATCACCCCGGATGGTCCGCGTGGACCCCGGCGGGTGCTCCAGCCCGGGGTGGCCCGGCTTGCGGCGCTATCGGGAACTCCCGTGATCGCAGCTGCCGCCTCATGCCATCCGTCCCGTCGCCTCGGATCATGGGATCGGATGGTCCTGCCGCTGCCGTTCGGTCGCGGCCGGATCGTGTGTTCCGCACCGATCCACGTTGCTCCGTCCGGCTGGCGCGACGCCCTTCCCGTGATCGCCCATGCCCTGGACCAGGTCGCTCGCGAGGCCGGAGCCGACGCGTGAGCGGCTCCCGCCTCGGCTGGCCGTTCGCCGTCTGGGCCGGCGCCGGGCTGCTGGCCGAGCCGGCGTTGCGCCTGCTGCTGCGTCGGCGCCTCCGCCTGGGCAAGGAGCTGCCGGGGCGCCTCGCCGAGCGACGTGGCGTCGACCCGTCTCGGCGTCCGCAAGGCCGCCTGATCTGGCTGCATGCCGCCAGCGTCGGGGAAACCCTGTCCCTGCTGCCGCTGCTGGACGCGCTGTGCCAGGCCGATCCGACCCTGCAGCTGCTGCTCACCACCGGCACCGTCAACGCGCAGCGCCTGGCCTTGCAGCGGCTGGACGGGACCGGACCGGACCAGCAGACCCGGTGCCGCTTCGTCCCGCTCGACCTGCCACGGTGGATCAACCGCTTCCTCGACCATTGGCGGCCCGACCTCGCGGTGCTGGTCGAAAGCGAGCTGTGGCCGAACCTGGTCGCGGGCTGTGTCCGGCGTCGGATCCCGCTGGCGCTGTTGAACGCCCGCATGTCAGCCCGCAGCGCCCGCCGCTGGGCGCGCACCGGCTTCATCGTCCGGCGCCTGCTGGGGGCGTTCGACTGGATCACCGCCCGCTCGGAACAGGACGCGGCCCGCTTCCGCACGCTGGGCGCGATATCGGTCGAGCACGACGGCGACCTCAAATGGTCGGCCGCAGCTCTCCCCGTCGACGCGGACGAGCAGACACGCCTGCAGGCGGTGCTGGGCGACCGGCCGGTCTGGCTCGCGGCCAGCACACATGACGGCGAGGAGGACGTGATCGCCCGGCTGCACGGCATCCTGTCCGCACGTCATCCCCGCCTGCTCACCCTGGTCGCACCACGCCATCCAGAACGGGGCGAGGCGGTCGCCGCCGTGCTCGGCGGCGCACCGCGACGCGGCGCAGGACAGGACCCGGAACCGGCGCACGGCTTCTGGGTCTGCGACAGCCTGGGCGAGCTCGGCCTGTTCTACCGCCTCGCCGGCATCGTCCTACTCGGCAACAGCCTGGACGGCGTGCGCGGGCCCGGCGGCGGCCACAACCCGCTGGAACCTGCCCGGCTCGGCTGCGCGATCGCCTCTGGTCCCCATGCGCAGAACTTCGAGGCCGACATGGCGCGGCTGCAGGCCGCCGGCGCCCTCGCCATCCTGCCCGACTCCAATGCCTGCGAAACCTGGCTCCACGCCATGCTGCGCCATCCGGACCAACGGCGAGCCATGGCGGAGGCCGCCCATGCCCTGACCGATGCCGCCGTCAGCCTGCCCGAGCGGCTGGCCTCCCGCCTGCTCGCCTTGATCGGACGCCGCTGATGCGGCCGCCCGCCTTCTGGTTCACGCCCCGTCCGGGCGCACCTGCGATCCTGCTCGGGCCGTTGCAGGCCATCACCGCCCGGATCACCGCACGTCGCCTGGCGCGAGGCGGCTGGCGGGCGCCGGTTCCGGTCGTCTGCTGCGGCAACGTCGGCGTCGGCGGAGCCGGAAAGACCACCCTCGCGCTGGACCTGGCGTCCGGCCTGCGACACCGCGGCGTCGCCGTGCACTGCCTGACGCGCGGCTATGGCGGCAGGAGCCGCCTGGCACCGCTTCTCGTCGATCCCGGTCGCCACGACGCGGCCCAGGTCGGGGACGAGGCGCTGCTGCTGGCCGAGGTCGCGCCCTGCTGGGTCGGCGCGGACAGGGCCGCGAGCGCGCGGGCGGCAGCCGCGGCCGGCGCCCAGATCCTGCTGATGGATGACGGGCTGCAGAACCCCGGGCTGGTGCAGGACTGGCCGCTGCTGGTGATCGACGGCACGGTGGGCTTCGGCAACAATCGGCTGCTGCCGGCCGGCCCGTTGCGTGAACCGGTCGCGGTCGCGACCGCGCGCGTCCGCTACGCGATCCTGATCGGCGACGACCGCACCGGCGCCGGGGACCGCCTGCCACCCGCCGTGGTCCGGCTCCACGCCGACCTGGAGATGGACCCGGCCCTGGCCGCCCTGCGCGGCCACCGACTGCTGGCCTTTGCCGGCATCGCCCGGCCCGCCAAGTTCTTCGACGCCCTGACCGCCTCGGGCCTGACCCTGACGGCCACCCGGGGCTATCCCGACCACCACCGCTACCGGCCACACGCCCTCGACCGGCTGCGACGCCATGCGGACCGCCTGGGCGCGCTCCTGGTCACCACGCCGAAGGACGCGGTGCGCCTGCCGCCGGACCTGCGCGCGACGGTGCAGGTCGCCCGCGTGTCCCTGCGCTGGCGCGACTCGGCTGCGCGGGAGGTGCTGCTCGACGGCATCATGCGGATCCGATGAGGCAGCGCCTCCGCCAGGCCACCCATCGCGCCGAGGCCCTCGCCGCCTCGGCCGCGCTGTCCTTGTTCCGCGCGCTCGGTCCGGCGCGGGCCTCCGACCTGGGGGGCGCGCTCGGCCGCGCGATCGGCCCCTGGCTGCCCGTTTCCGCAGTGGCGCACGCCAACCTCCGCCTCGCCATGCCAGAGCTCGACCGGCGGTCCCGACGCAGGATCGTGCGCGGCGTGTGGGACAACCTCGGACGCACCGTGGGCGAGCTTCCCCATCTCGCAGCACTGCGCCGGAACACGCCCTCCGGTCCCGGCTGGATCGCGGTGGGTGCTGAGGTGCTCGAAGCACAGGCCAGGATCGGCGGGCCGGTGTTGTTCGTGTCCGGCCATCTCGGCAACTGGGAGATGCTGCCGCCCGTGGTCGCGCAGTTCGGACTGCCCTTCGCCTCCTTCTACCGGGCAGCCGCCAACCCCCTGGTCGACGCGATGATCCGGAACCTGCGCCGGGAGGCAGTCGGCTGCGAGGTCCCGTTGTTCGCCAAGGGTCCGCATGGCGCCCGGGCGGCACTGGCCCACGTCATGCGCGGCGGCGCGCTCGGCATGCTGGTCGACCAGAAGATGAACGACGGGATCGAGGCCCGGCTGTTCGGCCATCCGGCGATGACCGCCTCCGCCCTGGCCGGGATCGCGCTGCGCCAGCGCTGTGCGGTGATCCCCGGGCGGATCGAACGGCTCGGACCGGCACGCCTGCGCCTCGTGGTGGACGCCCCGCTGACTCTGCCCGATACTGGAAACCGCACCGCCGACCAGGCGACCCTGACGCAGCAGGTCAACGACGTGCTGGAGCGCTGGATCAGGGCGCGACCGGAAGCCTGGCTCTGGCTGCACCGGCGCTGGCCGAAGCACCTGACACGTCGTCGTCCAACAAACGACGCGATGTCGTAACCGAGTATTGCATTTATACCACAAAATTTTCGTTATTTGCGTAACGATTCGGTCGGGAAGATGAGTCGGTCAGATTCCGATTGCAGCGTCGATCTGAGGCCAGTTACCGTTCTCACGAATTCGAGAGCACTCTCTGAAGGGTTCACCCATGGCCAAGCTTGCGCCGCTGCCGGACCTTCCCGCCAACTCCAACGTCGTCCCGCTCAGGCTCCGCTTCCTGCCCCGGCACCGCGAGTACCTGCTGCGCTGGCTGGACGCCGGCACCGCCATGGGATTGTGCGACGTCGACGTGGCTCCGCGCACGCCCACGGACTCGGCGGTTCATCTCGAACACGTGCTGGTCTGGGTCCGGGAATGTGCCGATCCTGCCTACATGATCAAGCCGGAGGGCATGAGCTGGCTGGTGCTCGATCACCTGCGCAACCACAAGCTCGGCAGCTTCTCGAGCTTCGAAGCTGCCCTCCACTGCATCCGCCCGGTCCTGACCTTCGGCGCGATCGCCGCCGCCTGATCCGACCGCTGCGGACCCGGGCCGCCGACCGCACTCAGCTCCCGGCCCGCTCCAGCACCCGCGGCGCCGGCTGCACGATGCGTCCTCCGCCACCCGGCTCGACCTGGAAGACCGCCAGCGCCCGTTGCACGTGCCCGTCCGGCTGCAGCGCGAACACGCCGTCCACGCCGGAGAAGCCGTCCGGCCGCAGCAGCGCGTCGGTCTGGTAGCCCGACGACGCCAGGCTGCGGGCGAGCGCTGCCGCATCGAACGGGATCCCGGCGAGCGGCTTCGGCGACTGGTGATACATCGCCTGATACTGCGACGCGAAGCCGAACCGCGCCGACGGGTCCGGATCGGCATACCAGGCTCCGCTCAGCGCACCGAGCTTGCTGGCGAACGCACCCCACAGTCCGGGGCCCATCACCCGCACCTGCGACCTGTTGATCCCGGACGCATGCAGCGCCACGATCGCTTCCTGCAGCTGCAGACCGGTGTCGCCCAGCAGAAGCGCATCGAACGGCGGCGGCGGCAA